>NZ_JBEYIS010000060.1:0-40510 GCF_040635975.1 Streptomyces sp. NPDC006798 | reverse complement strand
GTCGGCCCCCCCCCCCCCAACGCCGGACTAATCTCCCCCCCGGGCGGCCCCCCCCCCGGGGGCGGGCCCCCCCCCTCCTCGTCGTACCACCGACCCCGGCTGTGGGTCAGTGGCCCCGGCGGGGTGCCGGGGGGAGCGCCGGATAGTGCCGTACGGGATACGGCTGCCACCCCGCGCCCGCGTACGGCAGCCGGCCCCCGGCCCGGCCCGTGGCCTGGGTGGAGAAGGCGAGGAAGCCCAGATGCTCCTCGCCCGTCCGGTCCCCGGGCAGTGCCCGGAACGACCTGCGGTACTCGGCGTACAGCGCGTCGAAGATGGGCGTAGGGGAGAACTCCTCCGCCTCGTGCGCGGGGCGCATGCCGGGGATCGGACTCGGATACGGCTGGCGGATGGGGTCGTAGGTCTGCACGTACCTGCAACGACCCATGCCCCCGGCCCGTCACTGCCGCCGCGGCGGAACCACCCGGCCGCGCCCCCCCCTCGCCCCGGCCGCGCCCCGGGCGGGGGCGCGGCCGGGGCACGGGGTCAGCGGGTCACGTACCCGCCAGCGGCATCGCGGCGGCGACCAGCCGCCCGCCCGCCGCCGCCTTCTCCAGGGCGTCCCGCAGCAGGTCCTCCCGCGGCTGCTGGCCGATCGAGCCCACCGGCGCGCAGAACACCAGCACCTTGTGGGACTTGTTCACCGCCGTCCGCCAGCCGTCGGTGACCTGGAGCGGCTGATGGGCCTTCCACCAGGCGACCGCGCCCGGCTGGAGGATCGCGTGCAGCCGGCCCACGGCCAGCAGGACCGACCAGCCGTCGAGGGTGCCGGGGACCTCGTTGACGTCGTGGACCGGGGCGAAGCCCTGCTCGATCAGGAGCGGCAGGAACTCGTCCCCGTTCTCGCCCGCGGTGCCGGGGCGGGCGATGGGCGCGGTCGGCTCCACCACCAGCGCCGGGTGCAGATCCCCGTCCACCAGGATCAGGCCGCTGGTGACCCCGAGCACGGCCTGGCCGGGCGCGGTGTCGAGGGATGTGGGGTCGGTGGTCATGGGCACAGGGGGCTCCTCGGTACTACCGGTAATGGATTCCGCGGCTCCCCGGAGTTGCTCCTCGGCGAGCCGGACGACCTGCGAGGGCACGCAGGTCGCATGGGCGAAGGCGAGGACGGCCGTCTCCTCGCCGACGAACAGCACAGTGCTGGTCCGCTCCCGCTCGGGGTTGCCCGGGGTGCGGCAGGAAGTACAGGCGTAGACGGCCGGGGTCTCGGAATCACCGGCGACCAGCCGGTCGGCTTCCTCGTCGCCTAGCTCGGCGCGTACGGCCGCGCTGACATCGAGCATGCGGGGCACGGATGGCTCCTCGAACGTGATGGTGCTTTCGATGCGTATCGCACAGGGCCGGGAGGCTCCCCGGCTCACACAGGTTCAACGGGCGACCGTTGCCGGGGTCACGCATGGCCGGAACCCGGTCCGGCGGAGCATCCGCGACAAGTAGAGTCGGGGTCCGACCACTTGAGGCACAGACGTGCGACACGGAGACTCCGACGCGAATGCGCATTTCGTTCCTGCTCCACAACGCGTACGGCATCGGGGGCACGATCCGTACGACCTTCACTCTCGCGCAGGCACTCGCCGAACGGCACGAGGTCGAGATCGTCTCGGTCTTCCGGCACCGCGAGACGCCCTATATGGGGGCGCCGGAGGGGGTCGCCCTGCGCGCCCTGGTGGATCTCCGGAAGGAGAGCCCGCGGTACGCGGGCGATCACCCCGACCACGCCCGCCCCGCCCGGATCTTCCCGCGCGGCGACGGACGGCACCGGCAGTACAGCCGGCTCACCGACGAACTGATCGGGGCCCATCTGCGGTCCCTGGACGCCGATGTGGTGGTCGGCACCCGGCCCGGACTCAATGTGCACATCGCCCGGCAGGCCCGCCCCGGCACCGTCCGGATCGGCCAGGAACACCTCACCCTCGACGGCCACGGCTACCGGCTCCGCCGGGCGCTCGGCTACCGCTACGGACGGCTGCACGCCGTCACCACCGTCACCGAGGCCGACGCCCGCGCCTACCGGACCCGGCTCCGGCTCCCCGGCCTCCGGGTCGACGCCGTGCCCAACGGGGTCCCCGAGCCGACCGTGGCCCCGGCCGACGGCACCGCCAAGGTCGTCGTCGCCGCCGGGCGGCTCACCCGGGTCAAGCGGTACGACGTCCTGGTCGACGCGTTCGCCGAAGTGGTCGCCGAACGGCCCGACTGGCGGCTGCGGATCTACGGCAGCGGCGACGCCACCGGCGACGAGAACGCGGCGCTCACCGCCCGGATCGCCCGGCACGGACTGGGCGAACACGTCTTCCTGATGGGCAATGTCCATCCGCTGGACCCCGAGTGGGTCAAGGGCTCCATCGCGGCCGTCACCTCCAGCAAGGAGTCCTTCGGGATGACCATCGTGGAGGCCATGCGCTGCGGACTGCCGGTGGTCTCCACCGACTGCCCGCACGGCCCGCGCGAGATCATCGAGGACGGGGTGGACGGCCGGCTGGTACCGGTCGGCGACACCGGCGCCGTCGCCTCGGCCCTGCTGGAGCTGATCGGCGACGACGACCGCCGCCGCCGGGCCGGGGCCGCCGCCCTGGCCTCCTCCGCCCGGTTCGACGCGGTCGCGGTCGCCGGACGCCACGAGGCCGTCTTCACCGAGCTGATCGCCCGGAACCGGGCCGCCGAGGGCCCGCTGCGGGCCGTACGCGAGCCCGGCCGCCGGGCGCTCTGCCTCCTCTTCGCCGCCGTCCACGATCTGCGGTCCCTCACGGCCGCCGTACTGCGCCGGATCCGCCGGGGCCGCTGAACCGACCGCGCCGGAATCCGCCGGCCGCACCGCCGAGGACCGCGGATCGAGGACAGCGATGGTCCGCGATCCTTGGCAGACTGCCGGTCATGCTGGAGACCTCCGCACGACTGCTGCGCCTGCTCTCACTGCTCCAGGCCCACCGGGAGTGGACCGGGCCGGAGCTGGCCCGCCGCCTCGGCGTCACCCCGCGCACCGTACGCCGGGACGTCGACCGGCTGCGCGAGCTGGGCTATCCCGTCGACGCCAGCCCCGGCACCGGCGGCGGCTACCAGCTCGGCGCGGGCGCCGAACTGCCCCCGCTGCTCCTCGACGACGACGAGGCCGTGGCGGTGGCCGTCGGACTGCGTACCGCCGCGGGCCAGGGCATCGAGGGCATCGCCGACAGCTCCGTACGCGCCCTGGCCAAACTGGAGCAGGTCCTGCCGTCCAGGCTGCGCCGCCGCGTCGGCGCCCTGAACGCCTTCACCGTGCCGCTGCTGCGCACCCCCGCCGCCCGGATCGACGCCGCCGTCCTCACCGAGCTGGCCAACGCCTGCCGGGACCGCGAGCGGCTGCGCTTCGCCTACGAGGACCACAGCGGGGCCACCACCCGGCGGACCGTGGAGCCGCACCGGCTGGTCTGCACCGAACGCCGCTGGTACCTCGTCGCCTGGGACGTCGACCGGGCGGACTGGCGCACCTTCCGGGCCGACCGGATCCGGCCGACCCCGCCGCACGGGCCCCGGTTCGCCCCGCGTACCCCGCCCGCCGACGATCTGGCGGCCTATGTCTCCCGGGGGGTGTCGACCAGTGCCTACGGCACCCGGGCCGTGATCCGGCTCCATATGTCCGCCGAAAAGGCCCGTGAGTCGCTCTCCCCGGCGGACGGGACGGTGGAGCCGGTCGACGACGGACACTGTCTGTTGCGTACGGGAGCGGCGAGTCCGGAGGTGATGGTGATCCATGTGATGTTGATGGGGGTGGATTTCGACATCGTCGAACCGGTCGAACTGATCGAGCGGTTCCGGGTGGTCCGCGACCGGTTCACCCGGACGATCGACCGGGCCGGATGATCTCCCCGCCGGGGGCGGTACGGCGGGTGTGACCCGGATACGTGTCAAAGGGGCAATGCGTTGATCTTGAATCCCCGAAGGGGCCGGCCCGCCACCCGTTCGGCTCAGTGTCGTTGATGGCGATATCGAGCCGATATCCGGCCTGGGACGGGATTGTGACCTCGATCGAGCGGACCGCGTATCCGCGGTTCAAGCGGCTGATCACCGCGCATGAGCTGCATCTCGCCGCGTCGTGCTCAAGGACATCGACGCCGACGGCCCGGCCCGGCTGGCGCTTGCGGAGGTGACCAGATGACCGCCGAGACCAGGGCGGCCTTGAGGGGCCGGCCGAGGAGGCGCCGGCCGACGAGGTGGTCCGGAGGCTGGGCGGCAAGGTCTCCCCGGCCCTGCTCGCCTTCGCCAAGGCCCTGGTCGTGCAGGCCGGGGGCCTGGCCGCGGTGACGAAGACGGTGGAGGGGTTCGGCGGGTTCGCCCAGTAGTACCGGCAGATCGAGAAGGTCTCCGCCCACCGCGGCAACCTGTGGGAGCCGCTGCTGTACGGGCGGATCGGCCGGTACCGGGCGGTGATGTTCGACCTGGCCGAGAAGCCGGAGTTCACCGCCACCTCGGAGGACGGGCGGGTGCTGGACGCGCTCGCGCACGCCCAGCGGCACCAGAGCGCCCGCGGCGAGTACATCACCGCCTTCGACGCGCGGGGCCGGGAGATCACCCCGGAGGACCTGGCCAGATCTCGCCCTACCTGACCGAGCACATCAACCGGTTCGGCGAGTACTCCACGTACGAACTCGGCATCCAGCCCGACGCGTACGACCCCGAGCCGGACGTCGGCTTCACTCCGCTGCGGGACCAGGGCCCTGCTGCCGCCGGCTTCGGCCGGGCCGCCTGATCTCAGTGGGGCGCGGTGTCGGCGAGGGCGGGCTCTGCGGCAGGCCCCTCGGAGCTGCGGGGTGTCTGGGTGCGGTAGGAGTGGCCGAGTTCCGAGCCGAGTCCGAAGTAGTGGCGGAAGTTGTAAATGAGGGGGCTCCATGCGGCGGGGTCGATGTGGTCGGTGCCCGGAACGACGATCCGGGAGTCGGCGTGCACCTTGCACACGACTGCCTCGACGATGACGAAGTCCCCGGAGACGTCCGGCTGTACCCGTTCGGCACGGGCCTCCAGTTGAATCGGGCATCCGGCGACGCGAGGCGGCCGGACCCGATGGGAGGGCTCGCCGGTCATGCCTGCGGCGGCGAACTTGTCGGGCTCGAAGCGGCAGTCCTTGGGCTTGCCGGAGGGCACTGGATCCCGGCCGGTCAGTGGCGCCAGCCGCTCCACGGCCGGCCACTGGGCGGGGGCCGGCAGGTTGATGACCAGGTCGGGGCGGCTGCCGAGGTTGTACGCGGTCTGCCCCTCACGGCCCAGTCCGATCACAACCGTCTTCCCGAGGGCCCATGCGGATGATATCGGGGCAAGGTTGAACGAGCCGTCCTGATTCTCTGTCGACAGGAGCACCACTGGCGTCCCGAAGTACAGGATGCTCGGCTCGATCTCCAGGTGGGTGGCGACTGTCTGTGCGGGCAGGGTGCTGGGCGGTGCCGTGTTCATGGCCAGAAGCCTAGGGACCGGTTGTTTCGGCCGGGGCCGAAGTGTCATGGGGGACAATGGACCGCATGGACACGCAGCGTGCGCATGTAGCCGGTCCCGACCTGGCTACCGTGGCAAAGCTTCTGGCCGATGGCACGCGGGCGGGTTTCTGTCTGGCCCTGCTCGACGGCCGGGCTTGGACCGCGACGGAATTGGCGCGTCACGTGGGGGTGGCGCCCTCGACCGCGACAGAGCACCTGCACGCGCTCGTCCGCGGGAACCTGCTGGCTGAGGAACGGCAGGGCCGCCACCGCTATGTGCGTCTGGCCGGTCCGCACGTGGCCGAGCTGATCGAGAGCCTCGCCTCCATGGCACCCGAGCGCACCCCGGCCCCCCGCTCCCTGTCGGCGTCTGGCCGCCGTCAGGCCCTCGCCCACGCCCGTACCTGCTACGACCACCTCGCCGGGACCGTCGGAGTCGCCATCACCGATGCGATGCTCGACCGAAGGCTGCTGGACCTGGAGCACGGACTCGGGCTCACCAGGGCCGGAGCGACCTGGCTCGAGGATCTCGGCATCACCGTCCCGACCGGCACGCGCCGGCCATCGGTACGGTCGTGCCTGGACTGGACCGAACGCCGCCCCCACGTGGCCGGCGCCGTCGGCGCCGCCCTGTGCCGTCACGCGTTCGACACGGGCTGGATCACTCCCATAGGTACCACGCGTGCCGTCGCAGTCACCCTCCTCGGCCGACAGGCACTCCGCCGCCATCTCGGCCTGTCCGATGAACTCCTTTCGCAGAAATGAGGGCTTCTACGACCCGTCCGGACACGGCGCCGCCCTGTTCGTGTTCTTCGCGGGCATGGCCGAGTCCGAACGCGAGTACATCCGGGAGAAGTCCCTCGAAGGCCAGGCATCCGCCCGCGAACGCGGCCGACACGGCGGCAGGCCCGAGGCAGTCGGCGACGACATGGCCGCCTGAGGGCTGTCCCGTCATCCGCGGCGGATCGGCGCACGGCGTCAGACGCGGTGCGTCGCACGGCGGAGAGTCGTCCTCGTACTGGGCGTATTCGGACGATTCGGCAACGCGGCGAAGTGCCGTAGCCGTCGTCGTGCGCCCGCCGGGGATTACGGGACAGCCCTGACGCCCGGTCCTCGCGGACCAACGGCGTCCCCGTCCCGCAGATCGCCCGGAAGCTCGTCATCACCTCGGGCGAGAACAAGGGCGAACACCCGTCGGTCGCCACCGTCCACCGCATCCTCGCCGAGGCCGACAGCACCAAGTGAGCCCGGATGCCCATCAGGGCCTCAAGGTCAACTCATTGCCCCTTCGGCCCGTATCCGGGTCACACCCCTACGGGGCCCGGCCGGGGCGCCCGTGGACGCGTTCGTACGGCCGGTGGCAATTCGTCCCGGATACCGATCGGTAATTCGATGCCGGAATTCTCCGTGATCGACCGCTCCGGTGGAATTACCGCTCCGCGCGGCGTCGAACGACCTGTTCGACAAGCCCGGGTTTCCGCTCGAACGACCGTCGTACGACCCGGTCGGTGACGGCGCCCGCAAGGCCCCCGGGAAGGGATCGGCGGGCATCCGGTAACCGTACGGAAGGAGCCCGGGAACGCGGCCGGGAACCGGTGTCGGAACGGGCCGGGGCCCGGGCTTTCGTCACCGTCCGCTGCCGCCTACGGTGGAGGGCATGGCATCTCGACCGCAACCGCCCGCCGAGCCCGACGACGCCACGGAGGCATATGTCGGCCTCGCCGCCGACGCCGCCGGGCGACGGGCCCGCGCCCGGGGCTGGACGACCGTACGAACCCTGCCACCGGGGGCGATCATCACCCTGGAATATCTGCGCGGCCGGATCAACTTCGAGGTCGAACACGACACCGTGATCCGCTGCTGGCGCGGCTGACCCGCCGCGGCCGGAATCCGGGGAAAGGAAGGGGGGCGGGTCGCGGCGTACGGCCGAAAACCCACCCCCCGGACGTCCGCGGAATACCCAGACGGCTCAGCCGGCTCAGCCCCCGGTCATCGTGCGGGAGCCGGGGGAGCGCCCGCCGCCCGACGGGGTGACCGGCTCCCGGCCGCCCGTACGGACCGCTCCGGTACGGGTGCCCCCGGTACCGCCCGGCGACGAACCGGACGCCGCTCGTCGGCGGGCCGGGGAGGCCGGAGCGGGCAGGGTGGCCCCCAGTCGCACCACGGCACCCCGGGCACCCGTGGGCACACCGCGGGTCTCCGGCTCGCTCTGCGGGACCTGATGCGGCCGGGGCCCGCCCGCTGCCACCGGCAGCGACGGCAGGGACCTGCGCCGGGCCCGCCAGCGGTCGCGGCGCTCCAGCAGCCGGCTCTCGGCGCGGGCGATCAACGGCTCGCACCAGGGCAGGGCGAGCAGGATCAGCAGCCCGGCCGCCCAGCCGAGGAGGACATCGCTCAGCCAGTGCGTACCGAGATAGACGGTGGTGAGCCCGACGCCCAGGGAGACCGTCGCGGAGAGCGCGGACAGATGGCGGCGGGTCCGGGGCGTGGTGGCCATATAGGCGAGGATTCCCCAGGTCACCACCGCGTTGGCGGTATGTCCGGAAGGGAATATATCGCCGCCCGCGAACATCTCGGCCGAGCCGATCTGTGTCGCGTAGTGGGGGCCGAGACGGCCCAGGCCCAGCTTCACGGAGCCGACCGTCACATTGAGCAGCAAGAGGGCGACGCCGAGCGCCAGTATCGGCCGCAGGGTGTGCATGCGCCAGGAACGCCAGCCGAGCCAGGCCGCCACCATCACGGCCGTGGGGCCGCGCTGGCCCAGGACGACGAAGTAGTCGAGCAGGGCGTGCAGCTCCGGCCACTGCTGATAGGGCCGGAACAGCATCACCTTCCAGTCGACGAGCACGAGCCAGGTGGACGCCCATACGGCGACCACGATGGCCACATAGAACACGGCCGTCCCGCCGAAGAGGGCGAGACGGGTGCGGCTCATCCGCGGGATCTCTATCTTCGGCGGTTCCGGCTCCCGGTCCAGTCGGGCGAAGAGGTCGGTACGCACTCCATCGACGTTACAGGGAGTGAGTGTGCGACCCGGCCGATCCGGCCGCTTCGTGATGACCATGTGATGTGGAGTATGTCTCTTGACGCGGAATTTAAGACGGCCATTCGGGAAATCCCGGAGCAGCCGTGGCGTAATGCCCGGAGAGCGCCCGCCGTTTAGCCGCCGGACGGCCGGGTTATGCCGGGCCGTACCGGATGGAAAACCCTTTCGGTGCCGGTCCGGGACGCCCCAATTGCCGCTGATCGCATCGCCGTATGAATTTTTTCTCATACGGGAACCGGAGGCCGGGGTGGCGTACGCCACACTCCGCCGCGCCGGGCGGTGAGAGCTGGACCACCCAACGGGCCGCTGAACTCGCGTACGCTTGCGGCTCACTCGTACACCGATGCCGGAACGCCGCTGGGATCGTCCCCGTCCCTCCTGTCGGCCGGGTCCGCCGGGTGCGAGGGAACCAGTGGAGGTAACAGGCATGGCAGGGACGACCGGTGCCGTGGTGCGGCCGCGCGCCGCGGACGGCGGGGCCAACCGCTGGGTCGTCCTCCTCGTCCTCTGCGTCAGCCTGCTGCTGGTCGCGCTGGACGCCACCGTGCTCCATGTCGCCGTCCCCGCCGTCACCGAGGATCTGCGGCCCAGCGGGGTCGAGCTGCTCTGGATCGTCGACGCCTACCCGCTGATCTGCGCCGCGCTGCTGATCCTCTTCGGCACCCTCGGTGACCGGGTCGGCCGGCGCCGGGTGCTGCTGCTCGGCTACGGGATCTTCGGCGCGGCCTCCGCGCTGGCCGCCTTCGCCGACTCGCCCGCGATACTGATCGCGGCCCGGGCCCTGCTCGGGGTCGGCGGCGCGATGATCATGCCCGCCACCCTCTCGATACTCCGCTCCGTCTTCCCCGACCGCCGGGAGCGGGCCACCGCCATCGGTATCTGGACCGCGGTCGCCGCGGTGGGCGCGGCGACCGGACCCGTACTCGGCGGCTTCCTCGTCGAGCACTTCTGGTGGGGCTCCGTCTTCCTGATCAACATCCCGCTGATGGCGGTGATCCTGCCGCTGGGCGCCCGGCTGCTGCCGGAGTCCCGGGGCGGCCTCGACGGGCCGTGGGACGTCTGGGGCGCGCTGATGGCCGCGGCCGGGGTGCTCGGCCTGGTCCTCGGGGTGAAGCGGCTCGGCGTCGGCCACGGCGTCTTCGACGTCGCCACCGCCGTGCCCCTGCTGATCGGGCTGGTCCTGCCGGTCCTCTTCGTCCGCCGCCAGCGCCGCCGCAGCCATCCGCTGATCGACGTCCGGATGTTCGGCGTCGCCGCCTTCTCGACCTCCGTCGGCTGTGTGGTGCTCTGCATGCTGGCCCTGGTCGGGCTGCAGCTGATCGCCGTCCAGTACCTCCAGCTGGTGCTCGGGCTCGGGCCCATGGAGACCGGGCTGCGGCTGCTGCCGCTGACCTTCGCCGCGATGGCCGCCGGGGCCACCGGCTCGTACACCCTGAGCCGGATCGGCCCCCGGCGGATGGCGGGCGGCGGCTTCCTGCTCACCGCCGGTGCCGTACTGCTGCTGACCGCGATGGGCCCCTACGACCGGCCCATCCTGCTCACCACCGGTTTCGTTCTGCTCGGCTTCGGGCTCCAGACGACGCTCTTCGCCTCCTACGAGTCGATGCTGAGCGAGGCGCCGCAGGAGTACGCGGGCGGGGCGGCGGCGATCGGGGAGACCTCGTACCAACTGGGCGCCGGAATGGGCATCGCCCTGCTGGGCAGTGTGATGAACGCCGCGTACGCCCCCGGAGTCGCCGCCCTGCCCGGGGTGCCCCGGGAGGCGAGCGCCGCCGCGGAGCGCTCCCTCGGTGAGGCGTACCAGGTCGCGGACGGGCTCGGCGGGGCCGCCGGGGCCGTACTGCGGCTCGCGGCCCGGGACTCCTTCGTCCACGGCCTGCGGGTGACCCTGCTGGTCAGCGCCGCGCTGTTGCTGGCCGGCGCGGTGGCGGCGCTCCGGCTGCCGAGGACCATGGGCACCGACGAGGCGCCTGGTTCCGGCTGCCTCCCGGCCGCCCGGACGCCGGAGCCCCGCAGGCTCACGGCGCCCGTACCGCCCGCCCGGGGCGCGGGGCACGAGGTGGCCCGGCCTTAGGGCGTGTCTGACGGATCAGGCTGGATCAGCGAGCGGGGTCTGGTGCCGTGGATCGCGAGGCGGAGGAGGGAGTCCACGCGGTGGGGGTACGCCCCCTGGGCTCCGCCCGGGAGGTGCCCCCACCCGCGCCGCCAGGCGCAGGGGGCCGTAGGCGACCGACGACAACGCGGTGAGGCGCGGTGCCAGGGCACGCGAGCCCGGCAAGATCCGTCAGACACGCCCTAGGCCGTCTCCGGCGGTTTCCTCCCTCACCCGGTCGTAACGTCGCCCGGATGTTCGACGGCGGTCCCGCCGCATGCCGCCGTGCCGCCGGTCCGGCCGTGGCGCGGCTCTCACCCGAACGGGGCGGCGCCGCGGTGACTATCGCTGCTAGTTTCCCGGTTGCGGTCGCCGTCCGGCCACCGCCCGTGCCGACGAGCGCCGGAGGCCCCGCCGTGACCCAGCCCGTGAAGCCGCCGCCCTTCGACCCCGACGACCCGCTCGGTCTCGACGACCTCCTCGACGACGAGGAACGCGCCGTCCGGACGACGGTCCGCGACTGGGCCGCCGAACGGGTGCTTCCGCACATCGCCGGATGGTACGAGTCCGGGGAGCTGCCGGTGATCCGGGAGCTGGCCCGGGAGCTGGGCGCGCTCGGTGCCCTCGGGATGACCCTGACCGGCTACGGCTGTACGGGCGCGAGCGCCGTCCAGTACGGGCTCGCCTGTCTGGAGCTGGAGGCCGCCGACTCCGGGATCCGCTCCCTCGTCTCCGTCCAGGGGTCGCTGGCGATGTACGCGATCCACCGCTACGGCTCCGACGAGCAGCGGGCCCGCTGGCTGCCCGGGATGGCCGCGGGCGAGATCATCGGCTGCTTCGGGCTCACCGAACCCGACCACGGCTCCGACCCGGCCGGGATGCGGACCCGGGCCCGCCGGGACGGCACGGACTGGGTGCTCGACGGCCGCAAGGCGTGGATCACCAACGGTTCCGTCGCCGGGGTCGCCGTGGTCTGGGCCGGGACCGGCGAAGGGGTGCGGGGCTTTCTCGTACCCGCCGGGACGCCCGGCTTCGACGCCCCCGAGATCCGGCACAAGTGGTCCCTGCGGGCCAGTGTCACCAGTGAGCTGGTCCTCGACTCGGTCCGGCTGCCCGCGGACGCCGTCCTGCCCGGGGTCACCGGCCTGCGCGGGCCGCTGAGCTGCCTCAACCACGCCCGGTACGGCATCGTCTGGGGCGCCATGGGCGCCGCGCGGGCCAGCTTCGCCTCGGCGCTGGAGTACGCCAGGACCCGGGAGCAGTTCGGCCGCCCCATCGGCGGCTTCCAGCTCACCCAGGCCAAACTCGCCGACATGGCGGTCGAACTGCACAAGGGGATCCTGCTCGCCCACCATCTGGGCCGCCGGATGGACGCCGGGACGCTCCGCCCCGAGCAGGTCAGCTTCGGGAAGCTCAACAATGTGCGCGAGGCCATCGCGATCTGCCGGACGGCCCGGACCGTGCTGGGCGCGAACGGCATCTCACTGGAGTACCCGGTGATGCGGCACGCGACCAATCTGGAGTCCGTACTCACCTACGAGGGCACCGTGGAGATGCACCAGCTGGTCCTGGGCAAGGCGCTCACCGGCCAGGACGCCTTCCGCTGACCGGGCGGCAGAGCCGGGGACCGGGGTCGGCCCGGCCGAATCGAGCCGGGGCCGAGGCCGGGCGACGGGCGGCCGGGAGAACCGGACGCCCGTCGCTCAGCTCTGGTTGAAGAACCCGTCCCGGGGGTGACCGGGGCCCTCGCCGTTGACGATCCGGGTGTCGGCGGGGCTCAGCAGAAAGACCCGGGTCGCCACCCGGTCGATGGAGCCGCGCAGTCCGAACGTCAGCCCGGCGGCGAAGTCCACCACGCGCTTGGCGTCGGCGGGCTCCAGCGCCGTCAGATTGACGATCACGGGCACGCCCTCGCGGAACAGCTCCCCGATGTTCCGGGCGTCCCGGAAGCAGGTGGGGGAGACCGTCGCGATCCGGCGGTTGTCCTCCTGCGGGGAGGCGGAGGTGGCCGCGGCCCGGACGTCGGTGACCCAGGGGTCGCCGGGTTCGGCGCCCTCGGCGTACTCGCCGTCGTAGCCGTCGGCGTAGTAGCGGTCGTCGCTGTCCTCGACGAGCCCAAGCCAGGCACTCGCCTTGCGCACAGATCCCATCGACGCCTCCTTTCTCCGTGGTCCGCCGTCCGGCGGTCTGTTGTCTTCCCTGTCCCTATCGTCGTCCATCATGCGGATCGGGTGCCACGTGGATAGCCGACGTGCGGGGTATTCGTGACGCTACTGGTGCAGAACTTGTGGCGGTTCGTCAGGTTCTTTCCCGAATAAAGCGCATTATCTGCCCAGATGATAAAAGTCGAGCCGGACGGGTGACGGCGGAGCCGCGCAACAGGCGTACGCCGGTGTGGTTACGATGCGGCCGAAACGCGGCGACGCGCCGCGAACGCGCTGTACGGGGGGATGTTGTGTTCGGAATCGTCAGGCCATGTGCACATCGGCTGACCGAGGGTCTCAGGACCGAGTGGATGGCGCATCTGTGCGGCCTCTGTCTGGCGCTCCGCGCCGACCACGGCCAGTTCGCCCGGGTCGCCACCAACTACGACGGGCTGGTCATCTCCGTCCTGACGGAGGCTCAGTCGGAACGGCTCCCCGAGTCCCGGCGCACCGCCGGACCCTGCCCGCTGCGCGGGATGCGGACCGCGCCCGTCGCCCGGGGCGAGGGCGCCCGACTGGCGGCGGCGGTCTCCCTGGTCCTCGCCTCGGCGAAGGTCCGCGACCATGTGGCCGACCGGGACGGGGTGCTCGCCCGGCGCCCGCTCGCCGCCGCGGCCCGCAAGGTGGCCGCGGGCTGGGACCGCGGGGGCGCCCGCACCGGCTCCGACCTCGGCTTCGACACCGCCGTCCTGCTCGAAGCCGTGGACCGGCAGCCGGGGATCGAAGCCCTCGCCGGACCCGGTACGCCCCTGCTGACGGTCACCGAACCCACCGAGACCGCCACGGCGGCCGCCTTCGCGCACACCGCCGTCCTCGCCCGGCGCCCCGGCAACGCCGCGCCCCTCGTCGAGGCCGGACGCCTCTTCGGACGCCTCGCGCACCTGCTGGACGCCGTCGAGGACCAGGGCGCCGACGCGGCCTCGGGCGCCTGGAACCCGCTCACCGCGACCGGCGCCACCCGCGAGGAGGCCCGCCGCCTCGCCGACGACGCGGTGCGCGGCGTGAAGCTCGCGCTGAGCGATGTCACCTTTACGGACGACCGGCTGGTCCACGTCCTGCTCACCCATGAGCTGGAACGGGCCGTGGACCGCGCCTTCGGCCCCCACGAGGGCCGGGCCTCCGCGTCGGGCCACGGCGGGGGCAATCCGTACAGCGGCGGGAACCCGTTCGCCGGGGGCGGCGACCCCTACGGCGGCGGGGCCGCGGGCGCGTCGGGCCACGGCGGCGGCTCCGGCCCGGGCCCCGGCGGCGCCCCCGACCCGGGCGCCCCCCGCCCCCGGGGCTTCCTCGCGGGCTGCGCGGCGGCGCTCTGGGTCGGCTGCACCTGCCAGCCCTGCTGCCGTGGCCACTGGGAGGGCCCCTGGTCCCGCCGACGCCGTCGCGGCGCGAAGGGCGAGTGCTGTGACTGCCTGGAGTGCTGCTCCTGCGACTGCTGACGGGCCGCCTGCCGCTGGGCTTCGGGGTTTCGGGGTCGCGCCGTTGCGGGTAACGGTCGCCAGCCGCCGTCCCCCCGGTGGGTGGTTGCTCGCGGGCCCGGGTTGGCCCGGCGGCCTGGTGCCGTCGGCGGTCTGCACCACCGTCGTGGCTGCTCGCGCAGTTCACCGCGCCCCTGGGTTGCTCTCGTCGTCGCCCTCGGCAGGAGGCGGGCCCCTTTTTCCAGGGACGGGGGAGGGGAGAGCGTTGAGGGGCGCGGGGAACTGCGCGAGCAGCCACCCACCGGGCCGTGGGGCGGGATGCGACGGTAGGGAGTACGGCGGGGCCGCCGACCGCCGGGAGCGTCCCAGTGTGTGGGCTCCGCCAGTGGGGCCCGGCCCCGGGGATGTGGGATCGTGGGGCGTATGGAGACTGCGCCGCCCCGGGACCCCGCCGCCCGCTGGAGGGCCTGGCACGCGCGGCGGGTCGAGAGCGTCGGCGGGCCGTACGGGCCCCTCTCGCTCACCGGGACCCACTGGCTCGGCGACCATCCCGACGGGCGGATCCCCGGCCTGCCGGGGCGCTGGGCCGACGACGGGGACGCGGTCGGGCTGACGGCCGGGCCGGAGGACGGGCTCGTCCTCGACGGCGCGCCCTTCACCGGCCGCGTACGGCTCTCCGCCGACCACGGACCGATCGGCGAGTCCCGGGTGGCGTACGGCGCGCGCCGGCTGGTGGTGCTGGTCAGGGAGGGGCTCTTGGCCGTCCGTGACTTCGACCCCGACGCGCCCGCGCGCCGCGCCTTCGCCGGGATCGAGGCGACCCCCTACGACCCCCGCCGGGTGCTGCCGGGCCGGTTCCGTCCGTACCCCGAGCGGACCGGGGTCCGGGTGGAGAACGCCGACGGCCGCGCCCGCGGACTCGGTCTCGACGGAGAGATCGTCTTCGAGCTGGACGGCGCCGAACACACCCTGCGCGCCGCGGTCGAGGCCGACGGCTCCCTCTGGGCGGTGTTCTCCGACACCACCGGCGGGGACACCAGCTACCGCTTCCGCTTTCTGCGTCCGCGGCCACCCGCCGCGGACGGCTCGGTGACCGTCGATCTGAACCGGGCGCTGCTGCCGCCGTGCGCCTTCGCCGACCACTTCATCTGCCCCTTGCCGCCCCCGGGCAACACTCTTCCGGTGGCGGTCGCGGCGGGGGAGCGGAGCGTGTTGACGCACTGAGGGGGCGCACATCAGGGGCCCGTCCAAGCCGTGCGCTCAACCAGCGGTACCGTGCGCCCGTCCTCTCTACGGACGCGGGGTCCACGGCCCCCGGTGTTCTGGGACGATGTCCACCAGGTCGGAGCGCGCGGGAGTCTCGCGGGACACGGGGGGTCGCACGGCGGTGAAGCGGATCGGTATCACGGGCCACCGGATCATCCCCTCGGAGGGCTATCCGGACATCCGGGCGGCCATGCGGGCCGTCCTGGGGCGCCACGAGGGGAGTCTGGAGGCGTTCTCCAGCCTGGCGATCGGTGCGGACCAGCTCTTCGCCGATATCGCGCTGGAGTGCGGCGCGACCCTGACCGCGGTGATTCCCAGCGATGACTACGAGGACGGCTTCGCCCCGGGTGAGCTGGTCAGTTACCGGGACTACCGGCGCCGGGCCAGCCGTGAGGTACGGCTCGGCTTCCGGCACTCCACGGACGAGGCGTACTACGCGGCCGGGGCGTATATCGCCGACAACTGCGACCGGCTGCTGGCGGTCTGGGACGGCGGCCCCTCCCGGGGACTCGGGGGGACCGCCGACATCGTCCACTACGCCCGCGACCTGGGGAAGCCCGTCACCGTCATCTGGCGGGACGGCATGCGCCGCCCCTGACGGACGGCCGGGGCGCCCCCGGGCCCCGGGATGATGACAGGGCGACCAGGGGTCAACTGCGGTGCCGGACCAGCCAGTCGGTGTGCTGCGGCGAGACGATGCGCTCGGTCTCGTAGACCGCCGACGGCCACTGCCCCTCCGTCACCGAAGTCTCCATCGCCGAGTGCATCGCCGCCAGATCCTCCTCGACGAGGGAGTGCGCGGCGATCAGCGGCCGTCGGCGGCGGATCTCGCTCCAGGCGAGACAGGCCGCGCCGGCCGCCGACAGCGCACCCACCAGTTCCAGGGACTCCGCCACCGAGAACATGTGCAGCAGCGAAAGGGCGAGGGCGAGCAGGGTGAGGAGCCCGATCGTCGCCGACCACACCCGGGTCGCCCGGCGGGAGGTCTCCGCACTGCGGTGGTACCAGTTCCGCTGTTCGATGAGCCGGTCGCGGATATACGTCTCCTTCCGCGGCCCGAACGGCAGCCCCCGCAGCCGCCGCATCGCCGGCGTGATGAGTTCCCCCGCCGCTACCTCGGGAATGCTCGTCCGGGGGTCCTGCCAGCCCACTTTGGTCAGCTCCCGGAGCCCTTCCTCCAGACGGTGGACGAACAATTCGTCGGGATCGTCGGCGGCCGGATCGAACGGTGTTCCATGCACGGAATAGCGCCAGCACATCGACTTGATGTACTCGGCCGCCGAGCGGTTCAGTTGCCAGTGCGACTTCGCCCCGCTGCGGGACGCCCGGGCGCCGGCCAGGAGCACCCCGGCGTACGCCAACGCGCTCAGCGCGCCCGCCAGTTGGAAGCCGTCGACCGGCTGCCAGCCGGGCAGGGCCGCGGCCGCCGCACCCACCACCAGGAGGAGCAGTTGACGCCGGGTGGAGCCCACGGCCTCCCGCTGGCGGCGGATGGCCACGGCGTCCGTGTGATGGAAAAGCGCAGGTAGATCGGTATTTCGGAAGACCGTGCCATCGGGCGGGCCGGGATTGCCGGACATGCCTCCCCCTCTGCGGAAATGCCGTCACCCTGCGGTCGCCCCAGAGATGGAATCGCTTCCTCCGTGCACTCCTGACAGAATATGAAGCAACTCTAACTGTTAGGGGTTCACGTGCTGAGTTGCTCAGGGTGAACTTGAGAGTAGAGTCGTGCCGCCGGGCGCCGCAATGGTGCCTGGTTATCCGTGCTGTACAACCAGATCGCGCGCGATCATGTGTACACAGAACGAAAAAGGACGGCCCCCTCATGACGATCTCCGCATCCTTCGCCGCGGCGAAGCGCAACCGAGTCTCCCTGCCGCAGACCGGCGCGGCGAAGAAGGCGGCCGGGGCCGCTCCGGCCGCCGAACGCCCCGTCCGCACCGCCACGTTCAACTCGTCGCTCTAGTTCGCCTTGGTTCGCGTTTCGGCCACTTTGCCGGGACCGGGCCATTAGACTGGTGGAATGACAGGACCGCTGGTCCCATTCCGCGAGATCGTCCTCAAGGTCCACAGTCGGTGCGATCTCGCCTGCGACCACTGCTATATCTACGAACACGCTGATCAGAGCTGGCGTACCCGCCCGAAGGCAATCTCTGACGAAGCGATTTCCTGGACAGCTCTGCGACTGGCCGAGCATGCCAAAAATCATGCCCTGCCCTCCGTGTCAGTGATCCTGCACGGAGGGGAGCCACTGCTGGCGGGGCCCGCGCGATTGCGCCGCGTCTGCGAGGAACTGACCCGCGCGCTGGACGGTATCGCCGAACTCGATCTCCGTATCCACACCAACGGCTTACAACTGAGCCCCCGGTATCTGGATCTCTTCGCCGAGTTCGAGCTGAAGGTCGGGATCTCCCTCGACGGCGACCGCACGGCCAATGACCGGCATCGCCGCTTCGCCGACGGCCGGACCAGCCATCCGCTCGTCCTGCGCGCCGTCGAACTCCTCCGCCAGGAGCGCTACCGCCATCTCTACCTCGGTCTGCTCTGTACCGTGGACGTGGCCAACGACCCCGTCGCCGTCTACGACGCCCTGGCCGAACTCGACCCGCCGCGGATCGACTTCCTGCTGCCGCACGCGACCTGGGACCAGCCGCCCGCCCGCCCGGACGGATCGCCCACGGCCTACGCCGACTGGCTGCTGACGATCTTCGACCGCTGGGACTCCCGCGGCCGTCCCGTCCCCGTCCGGCTCTTCGAGTCGCTCTTCTCCACCCTCTCCGGCGGCCCCAGCCTCACCGAGTCCCTGGGGCTCGCCCCCACCGACCTGGTCGTGGTGGAGACCGACGGCGCCCTCGAACAGGTCGACTCGCTCAAGAGCGCCTACGAGGGCGCGGCGGCCACCGGATTCGACGTACTGCGGCACTCCTTCGACGAGGTCGCCGCCCATCCGGGGGTACGGGCCAGGCAACTCGGCCTGGCCTCCGTCGGCGAGACCTGCCGGAGCTGCCCCGTGGTCCGCTCCTGCGGCGGCGGGCTCTACACCCACCGCTACCGCTCGCCGGACGGCTTCGACCAGACCTCCGTCTACTGCGCCGACCTCGAAGCCCTCGTCCGCGGGGTCGAACGGCGGATCGGCGGCGAACTGGTGCCCCCCGCCGTCGTCGAGCCCGGCGCGCTGCTCGCCGACGACCAGGACGTGACCCGGATGCTCAGCGGCACCCTCACCGGCGAACTCGCCGACGGAGGCGGCCCCCACTGGGAGGACACCTGGCCGCTGCTGGTCGCCCTCGACGAGAGCGGCGACGTACTCGACCGGCTCTGGGGCCATCCGTACACCCGGGTCTGGCTGACCGACGCGCTCACCGCCGTACGCGAGGAACGGCCGGAGGCCCCCGCGCTGCTCCGGCGGCTCCCGGGCCGGCTCGCCGCCGCCCTGGTCCTGGACGGCTCGGGCCCGGAACTGCGGGTCCCCCGCGACGAGGACGGCGTGCTCCGGCTGCCCGCCGTCGGCGAACTGCGCCCCGGTGCGGGTGTCGGTGACGCTGCCGGTGACAAGGTCCCGCCGGGCGACACCGTCGTACGACCCGACGGAGACGGCTTCCTCGTCACCCTCCCCGGCCGGCCCGTGCTGCGGATCCCGCTGGAACCCGAGGCCGCCGCCCGGGTGCCCGGCTGGCGGGCCGTACGGCCGATCGGCGGCCGGGACGGGGTACCCGTACTGCGGCTGGACGACCTCGACCCCTACCGCGACTGCTACCGGACCCTCGCCGCCGAACGCCTCACCGACGAGGCCGTCGCGGAGTGGGACCGGCTGCTCGCCGACGCCTGGCCGCTGCTGCTGAGGGCCGCGCCCCGGCAGGCCGCCGAAGCCGCGGGCTGCCTCAGTACCCTCACCCCGCTGGCCGCGCCCACGGCCGACCGGGTCCCGGGACCGCGAACCACCGGATCCGGGACGGAACCCGGCTACGGCGGACTCGGTTTGGTCCGGCCGTCGTCACCCGGGGAGTTCGCGGCCGGACTGCTCCGCGGACTGCGCCGGGCCAAGCTGCGCGCCCTGACCCGGGTCGGCGGACTGTACGCCCAGGACGGCGAGTGGCGGCACCCCTCGCCCTGGCACCCGGAACCCGTACCGTTCTCCGTCCTGCTCACGGAGGCGTACGTCCGGATCGGCCTCGCCGCCCTCGAACCGGACGGCGCCATCGGGGCCGCAGCGGCGCTGGCCGCCCTCGACCGGGCTCCCGAACCCACCGCGGCCGGCCACCGGCTGCTCGCCGATCTCAGGGCCGAACTCGACACCCACCGGGTGGACTCCGCCGGGGCCGGGCGACCGGAACCGGCCGGCCCGGAGCCGTCCCGTGGCTGACCCCGCGATCGGCGCCCAACTGGCCGCCCTGGGCGTCGCCCCGGGGCCGCCGCTGCTCGTCCACGCGTCCCTGCGCGGCACCGGCCTCGACGCCGACGCCCTGCGGGACGCCCTGCTGACCGCCCTCGGCCCCGAAGGCACCCTGGTCGCCCCCGCCTTCACTCCGGCGAACTCCAGCACGTCCCAGGCGCATCTCGACCTGATCCGGGGGATGGCCCCGGACCGGGTCCGGGAGTTCCGGGCGGCGATGCCCGCCTTCGACCCGGCGGCCACCCCGAGCCAGGGCATGGGCAGACTGGCCGAGTCCGTACGCACCGCCGACGGCGCCGTCCGCAGCGCCCATCCGCAGACCTCCTTCGCCGCCGTGGGCGCCCGGGCCGCCGAACTGCTCGCCGGACATCCGCTCACCTCGCACCTGGGCTGGGATTCCCCGCTCGGCGCCCTGCACCGCGCCGATGCCCGAGTGCTGATGATCAATGTCGATTTCTCGGTCTGCACCGCGTTCCATCTCGCCGAGTACCACCCCGGTGCTCCCCGCAGAACCTACTCCTGTGTGGTTCGGCGGCCCGATGGGGGTAAGAAATGGACAACGTACGAAGATGTCGTCCTCGACGACCGAGAATTTGACACCATCGGTGCCGATTTCCCTGCCGGGCTGGTACGAATGGGGCAGCTGGGAGGGGGTCGGGCCCGGCTTTTCCCGATCAAGGCGGCGATCCGGCATGCGGATCGCTGGATGTCTGAAAAGCGGCGTTGATTGACTGAACCTCGGGGGGATGGAGCGCGCGGGCTCCGGAATGATTAATTCGCTCGCCACTCCCTTCGACGCCGGGGGCGAGGGCGGGAGTTCACACAGGACGGGGGTCGTGTGTCGGAAACAGCGCAACGTGCGGCGGACCATCGGCCGTACTTCTTCTTGAGTTACGCGCACACACCGCGGTACGGGGCGGGGGGCCCCGATCCGGACATGTGGGTGGAGCGGCTTTTCC
This sequence comes from Streptomyces sp. NPDC006798, assembly GCF_040635975.1. Classification (NCBI taxonomy): domain Bacteria; kingdom Bacillati; phylum Actinomycetota; class Actinomycetes; order Kitasatosporales; family Streptomycetaceae; genus Streptomyces; species Streptomyces sp. NPDC006798. Next base: position 19,655 of record NZ_JBEYIS010000060.1, on the reverse strand, counting down.
GCGATCTCTGCGGTCATGTGATGGCCATGACCGACCTGCCCGCCGGAGCCCCGGCGGGCTTCATGGACCGGGAGATACGTTCGGGGGAGGGCTGGTCGGAGCGGCTGGGCGATGTACTCGCCAACTGCCGGGTGTTCGTCCCGCTCTTCTCGCCCCGCTATTTCGCCAGTGAGATGTGCGGAAAGGAGTGGTACGCATTCGCCCAGCGGGCGATCTACCACCAGGCCAAGAGCAACCGCCCGGCCGAGGCCATCGTGCCCGCGCTCTGGGTGCCGATGCCACCCGAACAACTGCCCGGACCGGCCGAACGGCTCCAGTTCAACCACCGCGCCTTCGGCGACCGCTATGTCACCGACGGCCTCTACGGCCTGATCAAACTCCGGATATTCGCCGAGGAGTACGAGGCCGCCGTCTACGAACTGGCGAAACGCATCGTCGCCGTCGCCGACACCACCCGGGTCACCCCCGGCAGCCCGGTCGACTACCGCCACGCGCCCAGCGCCTTCGGCCGGTCGGCCGGACCCCGGCCGATGCATCTCACCATCGCCGCGCCCACCCACCACGATCTGCCCGAGGGCCGGGCCCCCGACTACTACGGAAAACAGTCGCAGGAATGGAATCCCTACCATCCGGACTCCGCGCGCCCGCTCGCCTATGTGGCCAGGGACCTGGTCGGCTCGCTCGACTACCAGCCGACGATCTCCTCCTTCGACCACGAGACCATGCCCGACCCCGGGCTGCCGCCCACCCGGCCGGAGATCCTGATCATCGACCGCTGGGCCCTGGTGGACGACCGGCGCTGTGCCCGGCTGGCCGCCTTCGACGCCCATCCCCGTCCCTGGGTCACCGTCGTGGTCCCGTGGAACCGGGACGACCCGCAGAGCCGGCACTCCGAGGCGGAGCTGGCCGAACGGCTGGAGCGGACCATGCCCCACCAGATGAACCACGGCCGGCCCGCCTGCCGGGCCGCCGCCCGGGGGGTGTTCAGCATCGAGGCGTTCGGCCAGATCCTGCCCCAGGTCGTGGAGGCGTCCGCCCAGGAGTATCTGCGGCACGCCGAGGTCTATCCACCCGCGCCGCCTCCCGGCGCCGCCTCCCGCGGCGAACGGCCCAGACTCCGCGGCCCGATGGCCGACTACGGCACCACCCAGTACGTCCCGGACACATTGCGCGGACTCGCTCCCGATGCGGAGGACACGGATGACAGCCAGTCGTGACGGACGCATCGTCACGTTCTACTCGTACAAGGGCGGCACCGGCCGCACCATGGCCCTGGCCAACACGGCCTGGATCCTGGCCGCCAACGGCAAACGGGTCCTGGCCGTCGACTGGGACCTCGAAGCACCCGGCCTGCACCGCTTCTTCCACCCCTTCCTCGATCCGTCGACCCTGGGCGCCACCACCGGGGTGATCGATCTGATCACCGAGTACGCCTGGGCCGCGATCACGCCCGACACCGCCCGCCGGGACGACTGGCACATCGACTACGCGCGCATCCAGCCGCACGCGGTCTCCCTCACCCCCGAGATCCTCGGCTGGGAGTTCCCCGACGGCGGAACGCTCGACTTCGTCTCCGCGGGCAAGCAGAACCGGGAGTACTCCGCGACCGTCTCCACCTTCGACTGGGACAACTTCTACGACCGGCTGGGCGGCGGCCTCTTCTTCGACGCGCTCCGCGACGACATGAAGGCCAACTACGACTACGTCCTGATCGACAGCCGGACCGGGCTCTCCGACATCGCCGACATCTGCACCGTCCACCTCCCCGACGTCCTGGTGGACTGCTTCACCCTCAGCGACCAGTCGATCGACGGCGCGGCCTCCGTCGCCCGCCAGATCGACGAGCGCTACGGCGGCCGGAACATCAAGATCTATCCGGTGCCGATGCGGATCGACGAGGGCGAGAAGGAGAAGGCGGACGCGGGCCGGGCACTGGCCCGGGTCAAGTTCGACCGGCTGCCCAGCGGGCTCGCCGGCGACGAGCTGACCACCTACTGGGGCGCCGTCGAGATCCCGTACCGCCCCTACTACGCCTACGAGGAGACCCTGGCCACCTTCGGCGACGAGGCCGGACTGACCAACTCCCTGCTCTCCGCCTTCGAACGGCTCACCTCGGTGATCACCGAGCAGGACGTCACCGCCATGCCGAACGTCGGCGAGGAGACCCGGCTGCGGATCAAGGACGCCTTCACCCGCCGCCGCCCCGCCCTCCCGGCCGATCTCTTCCTCAGCTATGTGGCGGAGAACCGGATGTGGGCCGACTGGATCGAGGCCCAGCTGACCCGGGCCGGGTTCCGGGTCGTACCCCGGGACGTGTCGGTGGAACGGGACCCGGGGGAGAGCCCGATCACGCCCGAGACCGCGGCCCGTACCGTGGTGCTGCTGTCGTCCGCGTATCTGAAGTCGGCCCGCGCGGTGGAGGTCTGGTCCCGGGCGGCGGCCGACGACCCCGGCGGCGGCCGGCAGCATCTGCTGCCGATCCGGGTGGGCGACGTCCGGCTCACCACCCCCTATATCGACCGCAACCCGGTCGACCTCTTCCGGCTCGACGAGGTGCAGGCCACCAGCGCCCTGCTGCGGGCCCTGGACCGGCCGGTCCAGCTGCCCGACAGCTCGGCCCCCGGCCCCCGGTTCCCCGGTACCGTGCCCAAGATCTGGAACGCGCCGCCGCGCAACCCCGGCTTCACCGGCCGGGCCGTCGTCCTGGAGCGGATGCGCGACCAGCTCGGCGGCGGGATGTCGGTCGCCGCCGTACTGCCGCAGCCGCAGACCATCTACGGCCTCGGCGGGGTCGGCAAGACCCAGGTCGCCATCGAGTACGTCCACCGCTTCATGGCCGACTACGACCTGGTGTGGTGGGTCTCCGCCGAGCAGATCGACGATGTGGTCGCCAGCCTCGCCGAACTCGCCGTACGGCTGGGGGCCCAGGCGGGCGAGGACATGTCCGCCGCCTCCCGGGAGGCGATCGACCTGCTCCGCCGGGGGGTGCCGTCGACCCGCTGGCTGCTGGTCTTCGACAACGCGGACGACCCGGAACAGCTCAAGCGGTTCTTCCCGCCCCAGGGCCCCGGACACATCCTGGTCACCTCCCGCAACCAGACCTGGTCGCAGTACGGCGACGCGCTGCCGATCGACGTCTTCACCCGCGAGGAGTCCATCGAGCACCTTCAGCGGCGGGCCCGCGGACTGAGCGACGACGACGCCGACCAGGTCGCCATGGCCGTCGGCGACCTCCCGCTCGCCGTCGAACAGGCCGCCGCGTGGATCGCCGAGACCGCGACACCGGTCGCCGAGTATCTGGACCAGCTCAAGGAGCAGACCACCAGTGTGCTGGCGCTCAACCAGCCGCCGGGTTATCCGGAGCCGGTGGCCGCGACCTGGAACGTCTCCATCGAACGGCTCAAGGAGCGGTCGCCTGCGGCGGTACGGCTGCTCCAGCTCTGCGCCTTCTTCGCGCCCGAGCCGATCTCCGCGAATCTGCTCTACAGCAAGGAGATGATCGACGCCCTGAAGCCGTACGACGCCTCCCTCCAGGAGAAGCTGGTACTGGGGCGGGTGATCCGGGAGATCGGGCGGTTCGCCCTGGCCAAGGTCGACCAGGTCAACAACAGCATCCAGGTGCACCGGCTGGTGCAGGCCGTCATCCGGGCCCAGCTCAGCGACGAGGAGCAGCAGCAGGCGCGGCACGCGGTCCACCAGGTCCTGGCCGGGGCCAGGCCCGATGACGACGAGCCGATCGACAACCCCTCCACCTGGCCGCAGTTCGCCACCATCTGGCCGCATCTGGCCACCTCGGAGGCGCGCAACTGCCGCGAGCCGGAGACCCGCAGGCTGCTGATCGACCGGGTGCGCTACCTCTGGAAGCGGGGCGACTGGGACTCGGCCGCCGCCACCGGCAACGAGGTCCGCGAGACCTGGCGCGCGATGCTGGGCAACAACGACTACCAGTATCTGTATCTGCGCTTCCACCTCTCCAACATCATGCGCTCCCAGGGGCGTTATGTGGAGGCAAAGGAACTGGACGAGGTCACCCTGGAGCGGCAGCGGGAGGTGCTGGGCCCGACGCATCCGCATACGTACATGACCACCAGCGGCCTGGCGATGGACCTGGGCACGCTCGGGCAGTACGGCAAGGCGATGGAGCTGGCGACCGAGGCGCACGAGGGCTTCAGCCAGATCTTCCACGAGTCCCATCCCAGGACCCTGGCGGCGGCGAACAACCTGGCGCTGAATCTGCGGATGGTCGGCCAGTACGCCCGCGCCCGCGAGCTGGACCAGGACGTCTTCGACCGGCGGACCGAGGTGCTGGGCCCGCTGCATCCGTACACCCTCTCCTCCGCCACGTCACTCGCCCGCGATCTGCGGGAGGTCGGCCGGTACGAGGACTCGGTGGTGCTGCTGGCCCGTACCTACGATCTGCTGAAGCAGCAGCTGGGGCGGACGTTCCCGGGGACGCTGGCGGCGGCCAAGTCCCTGGCGGTGTCGCTGCGCCGGGCGGGTCAGCTGGAGGACGCCCGGCGGCTCACCACGGCCACCCGCAACCGCTACCGGGCGCAGTACACCTCGGCCAATCCGGACTCGCTGGCCTGCGATCTCAATCTGGCGGCGGACCTCTTCGCGGCCGGGGAGCCGGTCGCGGCCCGGGATCTGGCCCAGGAGGTGGTGGACCAGTACATGGTGGTCCCGGGCGAGAAGCATCCGTACACCCTCGCCGCCATGAACAATCTGGGCATCTTCCACTGGGGCTGCGGCGATCCGGAGACCTCGGAGCAACTGCTGGTGCAGGTGGTACGGCGGATGAGCGCGGTCCTGGGCGACAGCCATCCGCATGCCCTCTTCAGCACCATCAACCTCGCCAACGCCCTGGCCGACCTGGGCAATCTGGAGGAGACCCTCCAGATCGAGCAGCGGACGGTCAGCAGGCTGCGGGAGGTGCTGGGGCCGCACCATCCCGAGGTGCTGGCGGTCGCCTCCAATCTGGCGGTCACCCTCGGGATGCTGGGCCGCAAGGACGAGTCGGCGGCGCTGCGGAACGAGACCGTGGAGGAGCTGACCCGGCAGCTCGGCGACGAGCACGCGCTGACCCGGATCGCCCGGGACGAGCGCCGGGTGCACCGTGATCTGGAGCCGCTGGCGGTGTGAGCCGACGGCAGCGGGGGAGGGGCCGGGACGCCTCGGGCGGCGTCCCGGCCCCTCGTCCGTCCGCAGGCCCGGCCGGGCCGTTACAGATCCTCGATCAGCCAGTTGAGCACCCTCGGCAGGGCGTGCAGGGCGTCGAAGTGCGCTGCGGCCGGCTCCAGTACGGCGGTCGCCCCGGGGATCCGTTCGGCCAGCCAGCGGGAGTGACCGACGGGCGAGAACACGTCCTTCTCGCCGTGCCAGAGCATCACCGGACCGCTGATGTCGGCCGGGTCGAAGCCCCAGGGGCCGCAGAAGGCCATGGCGTCGTCGATCCAGCCCCAGGCCGAGGTCCGCAGCGCCTCCTGGTAGTTGCGGAGCAGCATGGACCGTACGCCCGCGTCGGCGACGACGGCCCGGTCGGAGTCGGGCAGCTCGTGCCGGAGATCGTTGAGGAGCTTGATCGGGTCCTTGCGGATCTCGTCGGAGCGCAGGGTGAAGAGTTCGGTGAAGGCGACGGGGTCGTCCAGGGCCGAGGTGTAGGCGTCCACATTGGAGGCGGCCATCCCGTCGAACCAGTCGAGCCCGACCGCGTCCCGGGGCGCCAGGGTCACCAGCGCCGCGGTCCGGTCGACCCGGTCCGGCATCAGGGCGGCGCAGGCCAGGGCGTGCGGCGCGCCGCCGGAGCGGCCGACGACCGAGAACCGCTCCAGCTCCAGTTCGTCGGCGATCGCCCGGACGTCCTGGGCGACATCGGCGACGCTGCGGCCCGCGAGCCGGTCGGAGCCGCCGTAGCCCGGCCGGTCGTAGACGATCAGCTGCATGCCCCGCTGGTAGAGCACCATGCCGCGGGGCGCCGGGCCCAGTCTGCTGCCGGGGGTGCCGTGGAGCAGGAAGACCGGCTTGCCCTGTGGATCCCCCAGCCGTTCCGTGATCAGATGCCGCCCGTCGTCCGTGCGCACCCGACGTCGCACTCCCGTCCCCCTTTTCACCCCGATCGCCCTGGGCCGTGCCTGCGGGATCCGTCGGCCACGAGAAAGTTCCCAGGTGCGGGCCGGCCGCCGCATACGCGCGTTCCCGGCCCTTTGATGATTACCCATGGAGGGGCCGGGGATCAGCAGGTTTTGTCATCACTTGGCGGCGGATTCGAGAGCCGGTGGCCGGATCGGGCCTCCGGGCGTGCGCCGGTGCTATGCCGGGGTGGTGCTTCCGGGCCCGGGGGACGCCGGAGCCGCCGCGTCGGCGCGCTCCCCGGCGCGGCGGCGCAGTACGGCGCAGACCATGGTGACCAGGGCGCCGCCGACCGCCCAGGCGGAGATCACCAGCATCGGTCCCAGGGCGCCGTTGCCGCGGAAGTAGCTGATGGACCGGGCGGCGTAGGTCCCGGCCCCGGGGGGCAGGGCGGGGCCGACCGCCTGCCAGAACGGTGGCAGCAGCGGATACGGATAGGCGCCGCCCGCACTGGGGTTGCCGAGGACCACCACGATCAGGATGGCCAGGCCGATCCCGATGATCCCGGCCAGCCCCTGGAGAGCGAGGGTGAGCGCGCCGACGGCGAAGACCAGCAGGGCGCCGAGCCCCCAGAGGGCGGGCACGCTGCCGGGCAGGGCGTCGAGTACCGGTCCGGCGATCACCGTACCGAGCAGTCCGGCGACGACGGAGTAGATCAGCAGTACCCCCAGCCTGATCAGTGCCCGGTGGGGGTTGGCGGGCCGGGCCCCGGCGCTGACGGCGAGTACGGCGGCGCAGAGGTAGCCGCCCACGCACCAGCCGATGACCAGGTAGAACGAGGTCAGACCGCGGGCGTCGCCGGGGGCGTCGGGGACGACGTCGAGTACGTCGACGGCACGTCCCTCGGCCTTCTCGGCCCGGGTCACGACGGCGGTCAGGGCGTCGGAGAGCGAGGCGCCGGACGCGCTGGCCACCAGCAGCCGGTCGGGTCCGGCGGGGGAGAGCAGCAGGGCGCCGTCGACCTCGCGGTTCCCGATCTGGCGGCGGGCGGTCGCCTCGTCGGCCACGGCGCGCGGGTCGAGCGGGTCGCCGGGCAGCGCCGCGAGATCCCGTACGGCCCGGTCGGCGGCGGCCGGGGTGGGCGCGACGACGGCGAGCGGGATGTCCGTCGGCTTCGGATGGTGGAAGGCGCCGATGTAGGAGGTGATGAAGCCCAGCTGGAGGGCGAGCACCCCGATGATCAGCAGCGCCGCCCGGAGCGTGACCGCGTCCCTGACCTCGTCGAGGAAGCCCGGACGCGGGGGGATCCGGCCCGGGGTGTGGGGGGTGGGCGGGTCGCCGTCCGTAGTCCGCGTCATGGCCCCACGGTCGGGGTACGGCGCCCTGCCCGCAGGCGGGACGGGGCCGAATGGGGGCATCCGGGGCTGCGGGGAGGGTGACCGCGGTGGTCCGGGGCGGGAGACGGACCGCGCGTCCGGGACCTGGAAACCGTACGGCCCCGGAAAACGGACCGCGCGTCCGTCAGCGGCTGACGGACGCGCGGTCGTGTGCCGCCGTGGCGGCGGAAGGCCGTGACCCGGGGTCAGCGGCCGACGGACGTCGCCCGGCGACGTGCCGACATGAAGACCACACCGGTACCGATGGCGAGGACCAGCCCGCCACCCGCGGCGATGTACGGCGTGCTGCTGTCGCCGCCGGTCTCCGCGAGGGCCTTGGACTCGCCCTGGGCGGCGTGGCCGCCGCCGTGCGCGTCGGCGCCCTTGTCGGACTTCTGGCCGGACGCGTACTTCGCGTTGGCCTTGGTCTCGGCGTGCGAGTCGCCACCGTGTCCGCCGTGGTCGACGGTGGACTTGGCGGCGGTCTGCTCCAGCTGGGTCTCGGTCGGGGCCTGGGCCCGGGGGGCTCCGGCCGTACCGCCGCCGAAGACCACGTCCGAGCAGGTGTAGAACGCCTCGGGCGAGTCGGAGCGCTGCAGGACCGAGAAGACCAGGTGGCGGCCCTGCTTCTGCGGGACGTTGCCCTGGAACACGAACGAGCCGTTCACCAGCTTGGGGTTGGTGACCGAGACGAACGGCTGGCTCTCCAGGTCGGACCACTTCAGCGGCTTCGTGGGGTCGTAGCCGTCCTTGGTGATGTACAGGTCCATCGTGCCCACGTGGGGGGCGGTGGCCCGCCACTGGAAGGTCTTCGAGCCCGCGGACATGGGGGAGGACGGCCAGTCGGTGCGCGGCGCGTCCAGGCCCTTGTACTTGTCCCGGCCGACGGAGCAGAGCTTGCCGTCCGGGATCTGCGAGCGGTGGGCCCCGGCCACGGCAGGCAGGTTGACCTCGTTCCAGTCGTACAGCGGCTGGGTGCCGCCGGCGGCGACGAGCGCCTTACAGGCGGCGGAGTCGGGGCTCTCCGGTCCTTCCGCGTGGCACGCGGCGATTCGGCTGACCGGGTCCGTCATGGAACCGTGGGCGGCGGCGGGGGTGGCCGTCAGCCCGGCCAGCGCCAGCGGCGCGAGGCCGAGTGCGGCGGCGGCCATGGTGACCTTGCGGCGAGCGGTCATCGTGACGTTCTCCTCAACATTGGGGGGAGCCGGAGCGGTCCGAAGGGGATGCGCAGCCCGTCGTTCACCTCTTGCGCATTGGTCCGGACCAATCTCCGGCATCAGCCAAGCTAACCCGTCCGAGCGCCGAAGTCCCGTGCCGGAACGGGAACATGGCGATCCTTATCCTTGTTTTAAGGAGGCGCTAAGCGCGGGCTGAGGATCCGGCGGCACGGTTTCCCCGGCCCGCCCGGCGTGCCGGATTCGTACCCTCGAAGAAAAGCGGAGGAAGAGCGTCCATGGCAGCAGGTTCTCCTGCCCTCAGCAGGGAAGAGCGCGATCAGTTCCTACTCGAACCCCATATCGGGGCCCTCTCGGTGGACTCCGGGGAAGAGGGGCGGGCGCCGCTGACGGTGCCCATCTGGTACCAGTACGAACCCGGCGGCGAACTATGGGTGACGACCGCGGTCGGCTCGCGGAAGGCGAAGCTGCTCACCGCCGCGGGCCGCTTCTCCCTCATGGTGGACCGGGTGGAGCCGACCGTGCGGTACGTCTCCGTGGAGGGGCCGATCGTCGGTTCCGAACCCTGTACCAGGGAGCGGATGAGGGAGATCGCGGCCCGCTATCTGCCGGCCGACAAGGTGGAGGCCTATCTCGACTACTCCCAGGCCGAGTTCGGCTACTCGCTGGTCTTCCGGATGCGCCCCCAGCGCTGGCTCAGCGCCGAGCTGGGGGCGTCGCCCGTGCCGGAATCGTAGGCCCCCGCCTGTGAAGGCCCGCTGATCCCCCGCACCATCGGTGCCACGGGTCACAGCGGGCCGACGGGGGTACGGCACGGAGTGCCATCGCGGTACGGGGGTACGGCCCGGCGCCTCAGCGCCGTCCGGCGATCCGGTACCGCCGCTCGGGCCGGCCGGTCCCGCCGTACCGCAGCGTCACCTCCACCCGGCCCGTCTCCACGAAGTACTCCAGGTAGCGGCGGGCGCTGACCCGCGACAGGGAGCCCGCCTCCGCGCACTCCGACGCCGACAGATCCCCCGGATGCTCCCGCAGGATCCGCTCCACCAGCTCGGCCGTATGCGGCGCCAGCCCCTTGGGCAGCCCCCGGGCCCCGGGCGGCCGGGTGCCGAAGATCTGGTCGACGTCCTCCTGCCGCGCCTGCCCGAGCCGGTCGAACCGGGACCGCAGCGACGCCACGTGCCGCAGCTGCTCCTGGAGCGCCGACTGGCTGAAGGGCTTGATCAGGTAGTGCAGGGCACCCGCCCGCAGCGCCGCCCGTACCAGCTCCGCGTCCCGCGCGGCGGTGATGAACAAAGCGTCCACAGTGGCCCTGGCGGGGTCCCGTTCCTCGGCCGCCCGTAGCTCCCGCAGGACCCCCAAACCGTCCATATCGGGCAGATAGATATCGAGCAGCACGAGGTCCGGCCGGAGCCGTTCAGCCGCGCGCAGCGCCTCCGCGCCGCTGTGGGCCACCCCGGCCACTCGGAAGCCGTCCGTCGCCGACACATAGCGGCTGTGGAGCTTGGCGACCATGAAGTCGTCGTCCACCACCAGCACATTCATCACGAGCTCACGCTAAGCCGGGACCACAATGACCACAACGTCCGTTGATTCCGGAAGAGAGACACTTTCTTAACGCGACGGCAACATGTGGGCCACCTCACATCAACTCCTACCGAGAGGCGGCTCACGTGCGATTGCGCACTCCCCTCGCCCTGCTCGGGGCGGCGTTGCTGGTGCTCGTGGGGCCGCCCCTGCTCAGCACGGGCGACACCTCCGAGACCGGCACGAAGATCCCCGGGCTGCGGTTCATGGTCCCCAACACCCCGGGCGGGGGCTACGACATCACCGCGCGCACCGCGGCGAAGAACGCCGAAGACGCCAACCTGACCCACGACATCGAGGTCTTCAACCTCCCCGGTGCCGGCGGCACGGTCGGCCTCGCCCGCCTCGTCTCCGAGCGCGGCAACGGCAAGCTCGCGATGTCCATGGGTCTCGGTGTCGTCGGCGCGGTGCACGCCAACAAGACCCCCAAGACCCTCGCGGACACCACGCCGATCGCCCGGCTCACCGAAGAGCAGGACATCGTCGTCGTCTCCAAGGACTCGCCCTACAAGACGATCCAGGACCTGCTGGAGGCGTGGAAGGCGAACCCGCGGAAGCTGGCCGTCGGCGGCGGCTCGTCCCCCGGCGGCCCCGACCACCTCGCGCCGATGCTGATGGCGCAGGCGGCGGGCATCGCCCCGAAGTCGGTCAACTACATCCCCTTCGACGGCGGCGGCGAACTGCTCGCCTCCATCCTGGGCAACAAGGTCGCCTTCGGCGTCTCCGGCGTCGGCGAGTACCTGGACCAGATCAAATCCGGTGAGCTGCGGCTGCTGGCCGTGACCGGCCCCAAGCGGGTGCCCGGTCTCGACGCCCCCACCCTGCGCGAGGCCGGCCTCGACACCGAGTTCACCAACTGGCGCGGCATCGTGGCTCCCCCCGGCCTCTCGGAGAAGGAGCAGGAGAAGCTGGTCAATCTGATCAAGAAGCTCCATGCGTCCCCCGAGTGGAAGGAGTCGCTGAAGAAGCACGGCTGGGACGACGCCTTCCTCCCCGGTGAGGAGTTCGGCGAGTTCCTCGACGAGCAGAACAAGCGCGTGGACCAGGTGCTGAAGGAGCTGGGGCTGTGAACACTTCCGAGACTCCCGCCGCCGGCCCCGCCGAGGGCCCGGGCCGGGCCGCCCCCGAGGGCCGCCGCTCCTGGCTGCGCGACCACTCCGAGCTGGGTGTCAGCGTCCTGCTGTTCGCCATCGGGGTACTCGTCCTCACCGACGCCCTCACCATGGACGTCTCGATCTCCGAGCGGGGCCCGGTCGGCCCCAAGACCGTCCCGATCGTGGTCGGTATCGGACTCCTGGTGGTCGCCGTCCTGCTCGCCGTCGACGTCATGCGCGGCGGCCGGGGAGAGGCGGAGGGCGGCGAGGACATCGACCTCAGCGAGCCCAGCGACTGGCAGACCGTTCTGCTGCTCACCGGTGTCTTCCTCGGCTTCGCCGTCCTGATCGGCCCGATCGGCTTCCCCATCGCCGGAACCCTGCTCTTCTGGGGTGCCGCGTTCGCCCTCGGCAGCCGCCACTACCACCGCGATCCACTGATCGCCGCGGTGATCGCGCTCAGCACGTACTACGTCTTCAACAACCTGCTCGGCGTCCCGTTGCCGGGTGGCCCGCTCATGGGGGTGCTGTAGCCCGATGGATTCGATCAACTCACTGATAGACGGCTTCGGCACAGCGCTGACGCCGATGAACCTCCTCTGGGCGGCGATCGGTGTCCTGCTGGGCACCGCGATCGGTGTCCTCCCCGGCATCGGCCCGGCCATGGCCGTGGCCCTGCTGCTCCCCGTCACCTACGGACTCGAACCGACCGGCGCCTTCATCATGTTCGCCGGTATCTACTACGGAGCCATGTTCGGCGGCTCCACCACCTCGATCCTGCTCAACACGCCCGGTGAGAGCGCGGCGGTGGTCGCCGCGATCGAGGGCAATCCGATGGCGAAATCGGGGCGCGGCGCCCAAGCCCTGGCCGCCGCCGCGATCGGTCACTTCGCGGGCGGCATGATCGGCACGATGCTGCTGGTCATGCTGGCTCCCAAGGTCGCCGAGCTGGCCGTGGACATCGGCGCCCCCGACTACTTCGCGATCATGGTCCTGGCGTTCATCGCCGTCACCTCGGTCCTCGGCTCCTCCCGGATCCGCGGTCTGGCCTCCCTGCTGATCGGTCTCACCATCGGTCTCGTCGGTCTGGACTCCATGACCGGCCAGCAGCGGCTCACCTTCGGCTCGCTCCAGCTCGCCGACGGTGTGGACGTCGTCATCGTCGCGGTCGGTCTCTTCGCCATCGGCGAGGCCCTCTGGGTCGCCGCCCATCTGCGCCGCGGCGGCGCCCCGCCGATCCCGGTCGGCCGCCCCTGGCTCGGCAAGGACGACGTCAAGCGGACCTGGAAGCCGTGGCTGCGCGGTCCGTTCATCGGCTTCCCGTTCGGCGCGATCCCGGCCGGTGGCGCGGAGATTCCCACCTTCCTCTCCTACGTCACCGAGAAGCGGCTCTCCAAGAACAAGAACGAGTTCGGCAAGGGCGCCATCGAGGGCGTCGCGGGTCCGGAGTCGGCGGCCTCCGCCTCGGCGGCCGGCACCCTGGTCTCGATGCTCACCCTCGGTCTGCCCACGACGGCCGTGGCCGCCGTGATGCTCGCCGCGTTCCAGCAGTACGGCATCCAGCCCGGCCCGCTCCTCTTCGAGCGGGAGCCCGACCTGGTGTGGGGCCTGATCGCCTCCCTCTTCGTCGGTATGGTGCTGCTGCTGGCGCTGAACCTGCCGCTCGCCCCGGTCTGGGCGAAGCTGCTCCGGATCCCGCGGCCGTACCTCTACGCGGGCATCCTCTTCTTCGCCGGAGTCGGCGCCTACGCGGTCGGCGGCGAGGCCCTCGACCTGGTCATCCTGCTGATCATCGGTCTGATCGGTCTCGGGATGCGCCGTTACGGGCTGCCGATCCTGCCCGCGGTCATCGGTGTCATCCTCGGCCCGGGCGCCGAGATGCAGCTCCGGCGGGCGCTCCAGCTCAGCGACGGCAGCGTCTCCGGCCTGGTCAACACCGGCTTCTCGGTCACGGTGTACGTCATCATCGCGATCCTGCTGGCCTGGCCGCTGCTGAAGAAGCTCTTCCTGCGCCGCCGCGCCGGCGTCTCGTCCTGAACCGGGATGTGAGCTGACCATGGACACCCGCCCAGCCGTCACCGCCGATGTACCGCTGGTGAAAGCCGTGACCGACGCGGCCTACCACCACTACATCGACCGGATCGGAACCGTGCCCGCCCCCATGAAGGCGGACCACACGGCCGATGTGGCGGCGGGGCGGGTGTTCGTCATCGGCGAGCCGGTCCTGGGGGTGATCGTCCTCGTCCCCCGCGAGGACCATCTCTTCCTGGAGTCGGTCGCCGTCCACCCCGACGCCCGGGGATCCGGCCTCGGCCGGGCCCTGCTCCGGCTGGCGGAGACCCGGGCGCGGGAGCTGGGCCTGCCGGAGATCCGGCTCTACACCAACGCCCTGATGTGGGAGAACCAGAACCTCTACGCGCGCTACGGCTACGAGATCACCGAGCGCCGGGTCGACGGCCCCTACGACCGCATCCACTACCGCAAGCCGCTGCGGCCCGAGGCGGTCGCCGCCCGGGGGATCCGCCGCCGGGAGATCTGAGCCCCGCCTTCCCCGCGAGCCCCGCCGTACCCGCGAGACCGGCTCAGCCGCCGTGCTTCAGCGCGCTCGGGGTGAGCCTCCCGACGATCGCCGGGGCCTCCCGTACCAGCGCCTCGTCGGCCAGCGCCGTCACCATGAAGAGGGCGAAATCGGTCCGCCGGGTCCGGTCGCCGGCCAGTACCGGATCGCCCACATGCCGGCTCCAGACCGGGAGCCCCTGGCTCTCGCCCTCCTCCAGCGTGCTGCCGCGCACCACGGTCCACCGGGTGTCGCTGGCGAAGATCCGCCGGCATGCCTCCACCTGGTCGTCGATCTCGACCGCGCGGACGAGCCTGCCGATGACGGCGGAGATCCGGACGCCCCAGAGGAAGAGCCGCGAATACCGGTCGCGGCCGTCGCGCGAGATGTGCCAGCCGCAGGAGAAGACCAGCCGGGCCCCCGGCCGCGCGTGGTCGAGCACCGCCTGGGCCGTCCCCGACGAGTACTGCCGCACCCCCCACGGCACCAGGACCGTGAGCACCCCGTCGCACCCCTGGACCGCCCGGCGGATCACCTCCGGGTCGTTCGTGGGTCCGGGGACCACGGTGATCCGGTCCTCGAAGCCGGCCAGCTTCGGCACGCTCGCCTCCCGGCAGACCCCGACGACCTCATAGCCCCGGTCCAGGGCGTGCCGGACCATGTACCGGCCCAGCTTTCCCGACGCCCCGATGACGCAGACCTTCCCGATGTGCTCCGTACCCATGGCGCGACCCCTTCGCCGACCTGTTCACCTTATGGTGTAAGGCAAGCTAACCTTATGGCGTAAGGCGGTCAAGGGACGGAACGGAGGAAGGCCGATGGCCAAGGGGGTCAGGGGCGGACCCGGAGCGGCGGCGCGTACCCCGCTGAGCCGGGAGCGGGTGATCCGTACGGCGATGGCGGTGGCCGACGAGAAGGGCGCGGCGGCCCTCACCATGCGGGCGGTCGCCGCCCCGCTGGGCGTCGAGGCGATGTCCCTCTACCACCATGTCGCGGGCCGGGAGGACATTCTCGACGGCATGGTCGACGCGGTCTTCGGCGAGATCGAACTCCCGCCGCGCGACACCGACTGGAAGAGCGCCGTACGGCACCGGGCGCACTCCGCCCGGACCGTACTCGGGCGCCACCCGTGGGCCGTCCCCCTGCTGGACTCCCGTACCCGGCCCGGACCCATGACCCTGCGCCACCACGACGCCGTCATCGGGGCACTGCGTGCCGGGGGATTCTCGGTCCGGCTGGCCGCCCACGCCGTCTCACTGATCGACAGCTATCTCTACGGCTTCGTCGTCCAGGAGCTGAGTCTGCCGTTCCGGAGCCCGGCCGAGCACGACGAGGTGGCGGGCGCGGTCCTGGCGGAGCTGCCCGCCGACACCTACCCCCATCTCGCCGAACTCGTCACCGAGCAGATCCGGGGCTCCGGCTACGACCCGGCGGCCGAGTTCGCCTTCGGCCTCGGTCTCGTCCTCGACGCGCTCCATCCGGACGAGCCGGCCTGACCGCCGCCGCCCGGCCCGGCCCCGTACCGGCCGACGGCCCGGGACCGGCCCGTCGGGCCGCGCGGTCCCGGCTACGCCAGCAGCGCCGCACCGCCGTCCGGGCCCGTGGCCAGGGCCGCCAGCGCGTCCAGGGTCCGCCGCGCCGAAGCCGCCGCCTCCGGGTCGCGGTCGGCGAGGCCGCTCGCCGCGAACTCGTCCTCGTCGAGCCGGAGCGGCGCCCCGCCGTCCGGCGGCACCCACAGATCGAGGTCCAGATCCTCCACCGTCAGTACGTCCCCGGCCACCCGTACCGGCCGGGTGATGTCGCAGTACCAGCCCTTCAGCCCGCCGCCGGGGCCCCGGACCTCCTTCACCGCGTACCAGCGGTCCCGCCAGTAGTACTCGGTGAAGACATCGCCCGGCTCGAAGCGGACGAAGCCGAAGTCCCGTACGCCCGGCGCCGCCCAGGGCGCCTTCACCACCAACCGGACCCCGTCGTCGGCGATCAGCTCCGCCGGATAGACGATCTTCGTACGGCCCGCTTTCGTCAGCCGTACCCCGACGGCCGTGCCGTCCGCCATTCCGCTCTCCTCCCCGTCGTCCCCACGGCCGTTCCGTGGGGCAGAATTCGCCCGTGACCCTCTCGATCGACATCGACGACGCGTCCGGCGTCGCCCCCTTCGAACAGCTCCGTGCCCGAGTCGCCGAGCTGGCCAGGTCCGGCGCTCTGCCCGTCGGCTACCGGCTGCCCACCGTGCGCGGCCTCGCCGACGACCTCGGCCTCGCCCCCAACACGGTCGCCAAGGCGTATCGCGCGCTGGAGGCGGACGGGGTGATCGAGACCCGGGGCCGCAACGGGACCTTCGTCGCCGCCGCCGCGGATGCCGCGGCCCGGGAACTGGCCCGCGCGGCCGCCGCCTTCGCCGAGCGCGCCCACCGTCTCGGGGCCGACTCCGAGGCGGCCGGAGCCGCGGCCCGCGACGCGCTGCGCGCCGTCTACGGCCCCGGCTCCTGACCGGTCGCCGGTACGGCCCGGGGCGCCCGGCGGTCTGCAGCGCCGACCCGTATCGTCTACCCGCCCCGGATCAGAGGTAGAGCCCCGCCGAGGGTGCCGTCGACTGGCCCGGGACCGAGGCCGGGGTGCCGCCCCGGCGCAGCGCGTACAGCTCCGCGAGGGTCGAACCCTCCCGGCCCACGCCCTCGTCGGTGCCCAGCCAGGCCACCGACTCCGCGCGGGTGAGCGGACCGACCTCGATCCTGGCCAGACAGCGCCCGGGGCGGACCACCGCCGGATGCAGCCGCTCCAGATCCTCGTTGGTGGTGACCCCGACCAGCACATTGCGGCCCTGGCCGAGCAGCCCGTCGGTCAGATTCAGCAGCCGGGAGAGCGCCTGTCCGGTGGCGTGCTTCGCCTCGCCGCGGATCAGTTCGTCGCAGTCCTCCAGCAGCAGCAGCCGCCAGCGCTTGCCGCCGGGGGTGCCGTCCCCGCCGGAGTCGTCGTCGGCGTAGTCGTCTTCTTCGTCGTCGCGGCCGATGGCGATGTCCATCAGATAGCCGACGTCGTTGAAGAGGCGCTCCGGGTCGAGGACGCAGTCGACCTGGCACCAGTCGCGCCATGACCGGGCCAGGGTCCGCAGTGCCGATGTCTTGCCGGTCCCGGGCGGTCCGTGCAGCAGCAGCAGCCGTCCGGTGATGTCGTCCGGGGTGGTCTTCATCAGCTCGTCGAACGCGGCGCCGACCGGGGCCGTGTAGTTGCCGCGGACTTCCTGCCAGGAGCCCGCGGTGATCTGCCGGGTCGTCCGGCGCGGCCCGCGTCCGGGGGAGAAGTACCAGAACCCCATGGTGACGTTGTCGGGGGTGTCCTCCGCCTGGTCCGCCGCGTCCCGGGCGGCCAGCTCCAGCACCTCGCGGGCGAGTTCGTCCGAGGTCGCGGTGACGGTGATGTCGAGGGTCTGCTGCCAGCGGGCGGCGAGCAGGGTCCAGCCCTCGCCTTCGGCCAGTACCGCGCTCCGGCCGTTGCCCCCGGACGACCGGCGCAGCACGGTCGCGCCGGGCGGCAGCGACGGGGCGTCCCGTTGGGCGGGGTCGATATTGGCGGTCTGGGCGTAGGGCTGCTCACCACTGGCGAACCGGCTGATGAACAGGGCGTCGATGACACTCGTCGGCGTGTCGTCGTCGTCGAGGGTGAGCCGGATCGGTACGGCGTCCTGAGGTCGCGGGACTGGCATGCCGCCCATGATCCGTCACCGGTGCGGGTGACGCACCGGCTTTTGCGACCGCGTGGCGCGCGTCTCGCCGGGTCGGGCGCCGACGGGGCCCGGACGGCGGTACGGCGCCGGGCGCACCGGCCGCCCCGTACGGCCCGGCCCCCTCGACGGGTGGCGGGGCGTACGGCGCGGGGCGGTTCAGCCGCGGGGTCCGGCCGTCTCCCGCAGCAGGGCCGCCGCCCGGCGGGTACGGCGCACCGCCGCGTACCCCTTGGTCAGGACGCGGTCCCCGGCGAAGGTCCGGCGGATGGCCCGGCCCTCCACGATCCGGGTGAACTCCTCGATCCCGGTCCGGCGGCGGACCGTGAGCCGTTCGATGGCGTACGGGCCCTGGGCGGGCCTGGCCAGCCCGTTGCCGACGGCGAAGGACTGGGCGAAGCCCGCCGCGCGGACCGTCTCGCGGACCCGGCGGCTGGAGTAGCCGTAGGGATAGGCGAAGGAGCCCGGCACCTCGCCCAGTTCGCCCGCGACGACGTCCCGGCAGTGCTCGGTCTCGAACCGCAGCCGGGCGTCGTCGATCTGGTCCATCTGCGGATGGCTGTGGGTGTGGCCGCCGATCTCGGTACCGGCCGATGCCAGCTCCCGTACCTGGTCCCAGTCGAGCATGGTGTCGAGGGCGCCGCCCTCGTCGTGCGCGCCGCGCAGCCAGCCGGTGGAGACGAAGAGGGTCGAGGAGAAGCCATGGGCGGCGAGTACGGGCAGGGCGTGCCGGTGCACACCCTCGTAGCCGTCGTCGAAGGTGATCAGGACCGGCCGGGCCGGCAGCGGACTACGGCCGCCGGACCGCCAGGAGGCGCCCAGTTCGGCGGTGGTGACGGGGGTGAGGCCGCGTTCGGCGAGCACCGCCATCTGTTCGGCGAAGGCCGCGGGTGAGACGGAGAGCCCGTAGGTCTCCTTCGCCGGGGCGTCGGCCACGGCGTGGTACATCAGTACGGGTACGGGGGTGTTCATCGGGCGCCGCTCTCCCCGGGGGCGTCGGTACGGTCGGATCCGGCGGTTCCGGCCGGAGGGAGCGGCTCGATCGGCCCGGAGGCGAAGGTCACTCCGCCCCGGCGGGCCCGCAGGGTGCCCAGGGCGTAGCCGCCCGCGGCCGCGGCGACCCCGGTGACGATCGCCCCGGCGCGGCCCGCGCCGCCCCGGCGGCCCCGGGCCGCGTCCCGCAGCCCGCGGAGCACTCCGGCCGGGAGTACCCGGGTGGTGTAGCGGCGTTCGGACTCCAGTCCCTTGCCCGCGCCGACGCTCTTGGCGACGAGCGCCTTGGAGAGGCCTTCGGCGTAGGTACGGGTGCGGAAGTAGGCGAACCGCTCCCGGGCGGTGGGCACCTTGTGGTGGATCACCGCCCGGTCGTCGATCAGCAGGACCGCGTCCGGCAGCGCGTTCGACAGCCGGATGCAGAGTTCGGTCTCCTCGCAGCCCAGCGGTCGCTTGTCGCCGTCCCGGCCGATACCGGTGGCGAAGCCGCCCGCCGCGTCGAAGGCCGAGCGGCGGAAGGAGGCGTTGCCGCCGAGGACGTTGCGGACCTCGACCTTCCCCGGGGGCAGACCGCGGTAGGTGCAGCCGACGACCCAGTCGAATTCCTCGGGGAACCAGGCGGGCCGGTGACCGGAGGCCCAGGCCGCCTCGGTGCGGCCGCCGACGGCGACCACCGCCGGGTCGTCGTAGGCACCGGCGAAGACCCGCAGCCACTCCGGGTCGGCGACGGCGTCGTCGTCGAGGAAGGCGACGAATTCACCGCGGGCGGCGGCGATCCCGGTATTGCGTCCGGCGGAGAGCCCGCGGGGGCCCGCGTTGGCCATCACCCGTACCCCCCCGGCACCGGCCGGGAGCGCGGCGGATCCGGGGACGTACTCCTCGAACTCCCGGGCGAGCCGGTCCAGCAGGGCCGGGTTGTGATCCACCACCAGGACCGTCTCCAGGGCGGGCAGCGACTGGGCCCGGACCGAGGCGACGGCGGCGAGGATGTCGTCCCAGCGGTCGTCCGTATAGGCGCAGACGACCACGGTGAAGCGGCGGGGCCCGCGGTGCGGCCGGCCCCCCGCCCGCAGCGGATATCCCCAC
>NZ_JBEYIS010000059.1:0-40565 GCF_040635975.1 Streptomyces sp. NPDC006798 | reverse complement strand
GGTCGGTGGCCTCGCTCAGCACCTCGAAGGACTCACCGAGGTCGTTGACCTCCTCGGCGCCCGCGTCCAGCACCGCGCCGAGCACGTCGTCCTCGCCACCGGCGGGTGGCGCCCCCGCGGTGGGGCCCGGTGCCGGAGAGCCGTTCGGTGACGGTCGCGTCGGCCGCCCCTCGCGCACACGGCCCGGAGCGGATCCCGTGGCCGCGCCCGGGGCGGACCGGGGAACGGGGGTCCGCAAGGTGCCGGTCCGGTCGGCGGGTCAGCGCTGCTGGTCGAGCCAGGTGTCGAAGGTGGTCGGGGCGATCCGGGCGCCGTCGGCGGGCAGCAGGACGTCTCCGGCCATGGCGGGGCCGATGATCCCCGACCAGGTGGGGACGAGCTTCACCGAACGGCCCCGGGCCAGGTGGGTACGGCGGGCCATGTCGACCAGGTCGTGGGGGTCGGGACCGGCCAGGTCCGGGTAGCGGCCCCGCGGTTCGCCCTCGGCGAGTTCCGCGAGTACGTCGGCGACATCGGCCGGGGCGACCGGCTGGACCAGCAGCGGGGCGATGGTGGCCACCCCGTCCCGTTCGGACCAGCCCGCCACCATCTCGGCGAAGTCGTGGAACTGGGTCGCGGGAAGGATCGTCCACGGCACCGGCCCTTCGGCGACCAGCCGCTCCTGCTCCCGCTTGCCCGCGTAGTGGGCGTTGCCGTCCACCCGGACCGCCGCCGCGATCGACAGCAGGACATGGTGCCGGACCCCGGCCCCGGATCCGGCGGCGAGCAGGTTACGGGTGGCGGTCCCCAGATACTCCACCGTCCTCTCCCGCTCACCGGGCGGGTTGTTGGTGGCGTCGACGACCGCGTCGACCCCGGTCAGGGCCTCTTCCAGCCCCTCCCCTGACACCAGGTCGACACCGAGCGAGCGGCTGATCCCGACGACCTCGTGCCCGTTCCGTGCCAGCGCGGCGACGGTGAGCGTACCGATATTGCCGGTGGCACCGGCCACGGCGATCCGCATGTGTTCCTCCCCGGATTCGATCCGTGCACCTTATCGCCGGGGCTGTCGGGCGGCCGATGTCACCAGCAGGGCCCCGCCGCCGTCAGCCGCGGCCCGTACCCGACGGCTCCTCCCGGGCGTCGTGGAGCACGGCGGGCCCGGCCGGGCTCCGGGCGCGGCCCGCGCGGTGGAAGAGTACGGAGCCCAGCAGGACCCCTGCGACCACCAGGGCACCGCCCCACAGTTCGTGGAAGGTCGGGGTCCGGCCCGCCCAGAGCAGGTTGAAGGCCGCGCCGAAGACCGCCTCCATCGCGATCACCGGACCCATGACGGCGGCGGGCAGCCGGCGGGAGGCGATGTTCCAGAACCAGGTGGCGCACCAGGAGCCCAGGACCGCGATCGCCGCGCACCAGAGCAGGAACGGGACGAACACGGCGGCGTCCGAGAACGGTGCCGGGCCGCCCGCGGCAGCCGCGACCGGGACCAGGACCAGCGATCCGGCGAAGGCGCCGAGGCCGATCAGCGCCGTCCAGGTCGTGTTGTCGACCGTCGCCCGGCGCGCGAGCAGCCGGTGGTTGACGATCACGAAGTACGACCACGCGGCGCTCGCCAGCACCCCGAGCACCACCCCGGCGGCGGGTCCCGAACCCTCCGTGCCGCCGGTCGGCGCGCCGCCGTTGACCAGCAGCAGTCCGGCCGAGGTCAGCAGGACGGGCAGGACCAGGGCGCGCCACGGCAGGACCCGCTCCAGCGCGTTGGAGACCACCGCCACCATCAGGGGGATCAGCCCGGTCAGGGTGGCGGCCAGGACGCTGCCGCCGGTCTCGGCGGAGAGCCCCAGCAGCAGATAGAAGCCGATGTAGCCGACGACGCCGAGGTGCAGGGCGGCCAGGACGGAGCGGCCGTCGAGCGCCCGGAGCCGGTGGCGGCGGGTCAGCAGCACGGCCAGGGAGAGCACTCCGAAGACGGCGTAGCGGCCGACGACGAGGGCGTAGACGTTGACGGGGGCGACGGCGGCGGGACCGAGGAAGGTGAAGCCCCAGAGCGCGGTGGCCGTGAGCGCGGCGGCGAGTCCCGCGGCCGGGGTGCCCGGTGCCGTACGCGTCATCCGTACGTCTCTCCCGTCTGCTCCGCCCGCCGGCCCGGAGCGCCGCCGGGGCCTCTCCGGGGACATGATGCCCGCCCGGCCGGGGTACGGCGGGGAGCCCACGCCGTCCGCGCCCCGGCCCGGTCATGACCCGCCGTCCCGGACGGCCAGGTCGCCGAGCCGCCGTACCTGGTCGACGAGGAAGTCGAAGTCGGCCGGTTCGGAGCGGTGGTTGTGGTGGGCGACCCGCAGCACGAACGCGCCCCGGATCCGGGTGTGGGAGGGCATCGCGAGGCCGCGGGTCTGGAGCCGGCCGAGGACGGTCCGGTTGATCCGGTCCAGTTCCCGGGCGTCGGCGCCGGGCCGGACGTAGCGGAAGCAGACCACGTTGAGGTCGCCCCGGGACACCAGCTCCAGACGGTCGTCGGCCTCGATCAGACGGGCCAGGTGCGCGGTCTGGGCGAGGTTCTCCGCGAGGGCCTCGGCGAAGGCGTCGGCGCCGTGCGTCTTGAGGGCGAACCAGACCTTGAGGGCGCGGAACCGGCGGGACTGTTCGACGCCCCGGTCGGAGAAGGCCACCGGATAGGCCGACGGGCCCTGTTCGGTGGGGGCGATGTAGTCGGCGCCGGAGCGGAACGCGGCCTCCAGGACGCCGGTTTCCCGGGTCAGCAGACAGCTGACGTCGAACGGCATGTAGAGCCATTTGTGGAGGTCGAGGACGAGGGAGTCGGCTTCGGCGAGTCCGGCCAGCAGGGGCCGGTGGGAGGGGACGAGCCGGGCGAAGGCGCCGAAGGCGCCGTCGACGTGGAACCACATGCCCTCGCGCCGGGCCAGGGCGCCGAGCTGGTCGAGCGGGTCGACGGCGCCGGTGTTGACGGTGCCCGCGTTGCCCACGACGCAGAGCGGGCGCAGTCCGGCCGCCCGGTCGGCGCGGATGGTACGGCGCAGGGCGCCGATCTCGATCCGGTGGGCGTCGTCCACCGGGACGAGCCGGAGGAACCGCCGTCCGATGCCGAGGAGTTCCACCGCCTTCTCCACGGAGTGGTGGGTCTCGACGGAACCGTAGACGGTGTACTGGACGCCGCCGAGGACGGCGCCCTCGCCGCGGACGTCGGCCGCCCCGCACGCCTGGCGGGCGGCGGCCAGTGCCGTGAGCTGCCCCATGGAGGCGCCGCTGGTGAGGACTCCGGAGCCGGTGGCGGGCCAGCCCATGGCCTCCTTCAACCACTCCACCACCTGTTCCTCGACCATCATGGCCGCGTTGCCGCCGGAGCCCAGGGTGCAGTTGATCAGGGAGGCCAGCAGATCGCCGAGGGCGGCGACGGGGACGCCCGAACCGTTGGCCCAGCCCCAGAAGCGGGGGTGGATATTGCCCCGGGGGAACGGCAGGATCGTGGCCCGGAACTCCTCGTAGACCTCGTCCATGGGGCGGCCCCCGGTGGGCAGGGGGGTGGTGAAACCGGCCCGGACGGTGTCAGGGACGGGCTGCCAGACCGGCTGGTCGCGGATGCCCGCGAGGTGGTCGGCCATCTCGTCGACGATGCGTTTGCCCAGGGCGCGGAACTCGTCCCAGTCGGGGTCGAGCGGGGGGTCGGTGTGCATGGCGTCCTCGTCTCGCGGATGGGCCGGGCCGGGCGGCGGTCAGCGGCCGGCCAGGGGGGCCGCCGCGATCGCCCGGGGCGCGGGGGCGAAGGCGGTGAAGCGCTCCGGGTGGTAGAGCCGGTGCATCGGGTGGCTCTCCCGGCGCAGCGATGCCAGGACGGCGCGGGCGACCGCGGGCGACTGGGCGAATCCGCCGGTGTTGTGGCCGCCGGTGACGACGAACAGGCCCCCGTCGGCGGTCGGTTCGGTGTGGTGGACGCCCAGGGACGTGGCGGTCCAGGGCCGTACGCAGTATTTGAAGGCGTAGCCGTCGTGGGGGTCGGCGGAGGTGTAGGGCGCGTTCCGGTCCGGGAAGAGCCGGTCGGCGGTGTCGAGGACGCCCCGGCGCAGGGCGCGCAGTTGGCGCGGGTCGGGTTCGGTTCCGGCGCCGGTGTAGCCGTAGCCGGATCCGACGACGAGGATGTCCCGTCCGGCGCCGTCGACGGCGAGGGTCACATTGGCGTCCTCGGCGAGATGGCCGCGCCGCCCCGCTTTGAGGGAGTGCCGCAGTCCGGGAGGGTCGTTGCCGACCCGGGTCCAGCCGCCCAGGACTCCGTGGATCCGTCCCTCGCAGGGGGTGCGGGCCAGCAGGGTGTCGCCGGGGACGCCCGGGGAGACGACGAGATGGGCGCCGGGCGGGATCGGCAGGGCGCAGTCGAGTCCGGTGACCGTGCCGTCGGCGTCGCGCCGTACGCCGGTGACGGGGGTGTTCCAGTGGAAGCGGACTCCGTGGCCCCGCAGCCAGGCGGTGATCCGCCGGGTGAACTTGTGGACGTTGAGGGTGAAGCCGGGGACGAGGAAGCCGCCCGCGAGGGTGCCGTCGGCGAGGGGGCGGGCGAGGGCCGGGGCGTCGTGGGCGAGCCGGGCGGGGGTGGGTTCGGCGAGGACGGCGCCGATGGCGTGGTGGCGGGCGAGTGCGGCCGCGAGGTGGCCGGGGTCGGAGTAGACCCGGAGGATGCCGTCGGCGAGGACGACGCCGTCGAAGAGTTCGGGCCGGTCGCGGCGGAGCCGGGTCCACTCGCCCGCGGCTTCGGCGCTGAGCGTGAAGACGTCCTCGTTGTAGGCGCGGGCCAGCCAGGACGGTACGCGTTCGAACTCGTCGATCCAGGCCCGTTCGGCGGCGGTGAGGGATGCGGGCTCGCGGGCCAGCCAGCCGTGGTCCTCGATCAGCCGGCGGAAGTGGCGGGGCGGGCCGCCGTGGAAGTCCTGGTTGTTGTAGTTGTCCATCTCCGTGAAGGTGAACATCCGGGCGTCGTCCCCGGCGTGGGTACAGCCGTACGCGTCCCAGCGGGCCCGTCCGGGGGCGGGTGAGCGGTCGATCACGGTCACCCGGTGGCCCGCCTCGACCAGGGCGATCGCGGTGACCAGATTGACGATCCCGGCGCCGACGAGGACGGTCTCGGGTAATCGGCGGCCGATGGGGCCGCCGGGGCCGGGCAGGGGGCGGGCGAGGGTGTAGCGCCGTTCGCAGCGGGCGAGGGCGGCGGCGAGACCGTCGAGTCCGGTACCGCCGCGGTACTCCTCGATGCCGCCGGGCCGGGCCGGTCCCGGTACCGGCGGCCCGGTCTCGTAGGCGAGGAACTTCACCCCCGGTACGTGCCGTTCCCAGTGGTCGAGCAGGGGTCCGGCGGGGCGCCGGGAGCCGATCAGCCCGGTCGCGCCGTACCGGAGGAGGGCGGCCAGCAGCCGGTCGGCGGGGGCGGTGTCCAGCTCCGGGGCGTGGACGACGTTCCCGGCCCGCGCGAAGTCGGTGGTGCCCAGGTCCGGTCGGGGGCTGGTGAGCAGAATCTCCATCTCGTGCGGTCCTGTTCTTGCGGTCGGTTCAGTTCCGGGCGGTGCCGAAGGGGTGGGGGCGGTGGACCATACGCAGCCGGGGGCCTTCGCCGTCGCGGCCGGGTTCCACGGCGGCGCCGGTCCAGCCGTCGGCGAAGGCGCGGGCCAGTTCCGCGGTGGCGGCGAAGTCCACCACGCGCTCCGGTTCCGGGGGTCCGCCCGCCGCCGGGGCGGTGCCGGTCGGCCCGGCGGCGGGCGCGGCGGGTCCGGCGGCGGGCGCGGGCCGGTAGAGCAGGAACCGCAGTCGGCCGCCGAACTTGCGGACCAGGTCCACGGGCCGGAATCCGGCTGCCATCAGGGTCCGTACCCCGTGCGGGTTCGCCGGGGCGCTGGTGGCGAGGAGATGGCGGATGTCGGTATCCGCCAGGTCGGCGAGTGCCCGGGTGTTCATCAGCCGGGCCAGCCCGTGGCCGCGCCGCTCCGGCAGGACGGCGACCGTGTCCCAGTGGGCGACGTACCGGTGCTCGGCGGGGTCGATGGCGGTGTCCCGGGCCAGGTTGAACGGGCGGTCGCGGGGAAAGTAGACGATCCGGTACGCCACCGTACGGGCGCCGTGCCGTACCCCGTAGCAGCGTCCTCCGCCGCCGAGGCAGTAGGCGATGAACTCGGGGGTACTGGTCTGGAGGATCGAGGGGTCGTCCAGGGCGCCGTGGACCCGCCGCTGGAGGTCGAGCAGGAGGGGGAGGTCGCCGGGTCCGAGCCGGCGTACCTCGAAGGTCAGCCCCTCGCCGTCACCGCCGCTGCCGCCGCCGTCACGAACGCCGCGATCAGCGGATCGGGGTCCGGTCCGCCCGGGTCGGCGGGGAGTTCCGGATGCCACAGCACGCCGACGGTCCATCGGTGCCCCTCCGCTTCGACGGCCTCGGGCAGCAGATCGTCGGCGGTGGCCGTGACGCGCCAGCGCACATCGCCCGGCGACTGCTCCCCGAGGCCCTGATGGTGGTACGAGGTCACCTTCACCGCGCGCTCCCGGTAGGCCGCGTGGACCCGGCTGTCCTCGGCGAGGGTGACGGAGTGCCGGACGGATTCGGAGAGGGACGCGCGGTGGGCGACCAGTCCCCCGTTGACGTCGGGAATGTGCGGGATCAGGGAATTCCCGGTCACCGCATAGAGGATCTGGGCACCGCGGCAAATACCGAGGACCGGCATTCCACGGTCCATGGCATTACGGGCCAGTCGCAGCTCGAACGCATCACGTCGGGGCTGGTAGGCATAATCGCCCTGCCGGTCCGGGCCCGCACAGTGCGCCGGGTCGATGTCCTCGCCGCCGGTGAGCAACAGCCCGTCCAAGGCGGCGAGATAGGGTTCGCAGAGCGCGATTTCCGTACAGGGGACGACGAGTGGCATTCCGCCGGACCGCACCACCTGGTCGACATATCCCCGGTGAATACAGTGGCTGAGCTGTTCCCGGCGAAAGCGGGCGGTGATCCCGATACGAGGGGTCATGACGGGCGGCCCGGGCGGCGACGGGCGTCCGCCGGGCCGGGACAGGGGTGGTGGTGATCCGTTTGAGCTGCGTGCATGGGCCTGGCTCCCCACATGGCACGGATGTGTGACGCACGGCCGTCCGGTGGACGGTCGCGCCCGGCGAGGGAACGGAAAATACCGCGGCGAACGGCACGCTAACGGAAGCCGGTGACGGCGCGCAAGGGCGGTCGGCAAAGAAAGTTACGAGGTCTTACCATACGGCCCGCGTTGATTGTCGAAAACGCTTCGATGCACAGATCTTGCGACAACCTGCCGATAGGCCAATGGAATCGTATGACGATTCCATTGCTTCGCCTCTTCTCGTTGACAAGTCACCGATGCGGCCACCAGCATCGGGTATGCCGAGGTCGTTCATCGAGATGACCGGCCGGGGCTTCAATCTGTTCCACGGTGTGAACCCGGCTCCCGCTCTCCGCCACGCGCCACCGGGCGCCGCTCCGCCGTACCAGCGTTTCCCATCCGATCCGCACAGGTCAGGCATCGCGTCCGAGCGATGGCACGACGGGAGAGGAAGAGACCAGTGGGACGTCGCTCCGCCCGCACACCGAAGGACCTCGTGGCCGGCCGGCTGGTCGAGGAGGCCGATCTGCCGGCGATCACCGATGTGGCCCGGCGCTACGCCGTGAGCATCACCCCCGCCGTCCTGGACCGGATCGCCGACCCGGACGACGCCGTGGGCCGCCAGTTCGTGCCCACACCACTGGAGCTGGTCGAAGCCCCGGAGGAGAGCGACGACCCGATCGGCGACGACCCCTTCACACCCGTCAAGGGGATCACCCACCGCTATCCGGACCGGGTCCTGCTGAAGCCGGTCCATGTCTGCCCGGTCTACTGCCGGTTCTGCTTCCGCCGGGAGGTCGTCGGCCCCGGTGACCCGATGCTGCGGGGCGCGGCCCTGGAGGCCGCGCTGGACTACATCCGGGCCCGGCCCGAGGTGTGGGAGGTCATCTTCACCGGCGGCGATCCGCTGGTCGTCGCGGCGTCGAAGCTGCGGCCGATCCTGACGGCGCTGGACGCGGTGGACCACGTCAAGGTGATCCGCTTCCACACCCGGGTGCCGGTGGTGGATCCGGGCCGGATCACCCCCGAACTGATCGACGCCCTGCGGATGGACACCCCGGTCTGGATCGTGGTGCACACCAACCACAGCCAGGAGATCGGCGACGAGGCCGGGACGGCGCTCGCCCGGCTGGTGGACGCCGGGATCCCCCTGGTCAGCCAGACGGTGCTGCTGAAGGGGGTCAACGACACGCCGGAGGCGCTGGAGGACCTGTTCCGTACGCTCATCGTCAACCGGGTGAAGCCGTACTACCTGCACCACGGCGATCTCGCCAAGGGCACCGGCCACTTCCGTACCACCATCACCCGGGGGCAGGAGCTGATGCGGAGTCTGCGCGGCCGGGTCTCCGGGATGTGCCAGCCCACCTATGTGCTCGACATCCCTGGTGGGCACGGAAAGGTGCCCATCGGCCCGGGCTATCTGAGCGACGACACCACCCGGGTCACGGACCCCTGGGGCGAGGAGCACCACTATCCCCCGGCACCCGCGGCCGAGGAGAGCGGCGGATGACCCCGCGGCCGAACCGGACGATCCTCTCCAACCTCAACAGCGACACCATGGCCGCCAACCCCACGGCCCGCTATCTGCGGGCCATGGCCCTGCCCACGCCCCGGATGCTCTGGGAGGCGGAGCCGGGCGACTGCGTGGTGACGCTCGCGCCGTGCGGCGGCCGGTTCCGGGAGTACGTGGCCCGGACCGTGGGGCTCGACGTCGACCGGGTCGAGGTCGTGGCCCCGGCGGAGATCACCACCGGCCATGTCCTCGATGTCGCCGCCGCGCTCGGCGCCCTGGACGCGCTGGTCGCGCCGGGGCTCGTGGAGCCGTTCGCGCTGGACCGCCGGGTCGTCGACTTCGCCCGCGCGACCGGGGTCGGGCTCTTTCCCTACGCGTCCCATCCGAGCGATGCCACCCTGCGCGAGGTGCGCCGGATCAACACCAAGAGCGGCATCCGGGAGACGGCCGCCGAACTGGGGCTGCCGGTCGCCGACGGCGGCTGGGCGGCCGACCGCGAGCGGCTCGTCACCGCCGTCACGGCGTTTCTCGCCGACCGTCCGGCGGCGATCGTGAAGCGCGACCGCTCCTCCACCGGCTTCGGGAATGTGGTGGTGCCGGCCGGGGCGCGGGCCGGGCGGGAACGCCGGGTCCGGGCGGCGCTGGCGGACGAGCCGGACCAGGACTGCGGCTGGGTCTACGAGGAGTTCCTGCCGCTCACCGCGTCACCGAGCCTGGAGCTGATCGCCGGGGAGACCGGGGTCACCGAGTACTACAGCTGCGACCAGCGGACGGTGAACAACGCCTGGACCGGGATGGTGACCCCGGCCGCCGACGGGCCCCGTACGGCCGGACTGCGCGCCGCCGCCCTGGCCGTCGGGGAGCGGCTGCGCGCGGCGGGCTACCGGGGGATCCTCGATGTGGACTTCGGTGTCCACGACGGCGGCTATGTGATCACCGAGGCCAATGTACGGACCACCGGGGGCACCTATCTCCAGCGGCTGGCCCGGCGGCTGCGGCCGGGACCGGGACCGCTGCACTGGCGTGCCGACGGCCGGCTGTGCACGGGTGACCTGGACTTTCCCCGGGCCGTGGACCGGCTGGCGGCGGCCGGTCTCGCCGATCCGTCCGGTGACGTCCGGGCCGTGATCACCTCGGACACCCGCCATCTCGACGGCAAGTGGCGCTATCTCGTGGCGGGCGGGGCGGCGGAGACCGTCGCGGAGGCGGAGCGGGTGGTGGAGGAGGCGCTGGGGATCTGAACGGTGCCGCCGGTCCTCCGGGCCGGGGCACCGGTGTGGCGGCCGGGTCCTTCGCCGTGCTACATCCGTGCCGCTTCCGCCACTTCCGCCATGAGTTCCTTCGCGCGTTCTTCCGCGCGGCGACGCCGACGACGGGATCGTATGCCCATGCAGCACACCGCGCCCCCCGGATCCTTCGCCCGGCGGCCGTCCCCGGCGGCCCGGTTTCCGGAGCCGGAGTCAACCCGATGACCACCGTCTTCACCCGGCGGCAGACCGGACTTCCGCCGCTGCTGATCGCCGCGGTGCTGTGGGGCGTCTGGACCACGGGACAGAAGTACGCGCTGGCCGGGCTGTCCGTGGTCAGTCTGCTCGCCCTGATCCTCGCCGCGTCGACGGCGCTGCTCTGGACGATCCTGCTGGCCCGGGGGCACCGGCGGCCCACCGGTGAGCAGTTGCGGCTGCTCGCCCTGCTCGGGCTCTTCGAGCCGATGCTGGGGTACGGGGCGATCGGCCTGGGGCTCGCCTATATCGACGCCACCGAGGCCGCCCTGCTCGACGGCACGGAGGCGGTCTTCATCGTGGCGCTGGCCGCGTTCCTCAACCGGCGGATGCCCACCGGGCGGGCGGTCACCGGGGTGGTACTGGCCGCCGCGGGCGTCGCCGTGCTCGGCGGGCCCCGGGCGGATCTCGGTCTCTCCGCCGGTTCCCTGCTGGTGCTGGCCGGATCGCTGGCGGCGGCTGTCGCGACCATGATCGCGGGCCGGGCGGTGCTGGTGATGGATCCGCTGGCGGTGACGGCGTATCAGTTCGCCTTCGGCCTGCTGTTCACCCTGCCGCTGCTGGCCTGGCAGTGGGGGGCGGGTGCCGACGCGCTGACCGGTTCGGTCCATCCCGGGCACTGGCTGGTGGCCGCGGTGGTCTGCGGTTTCGGCCTGGGGGTGGCCTATCTCCTCTACAACCACGCCATCACCCGGCTCTCGGTCAGCGCCGCGGGCATCGTGCTCAACATCATCCCGGTCTTCGGGGTGGCCGCGGCGATCGTCTTCCTCAAGGAGTCCGTCACCGTCTGGCAGTTCATCGGGGCGGCCCTGATCATCGGCGGGATCTTCCTCTTCACCGAGGACGATCTCGACGAGTGAGCGGCGGCCGGGACCGGGGCCGTACGGAATCCCGGTCGGCACCGGCCCCGGCCGGCGGGTCAGGCTCCGGCCCTGCGGGTGCGGAAGGCCCGCTGGCGGCAGGCCGCGGAGCAGTACACCCGGGGCCTGCCGGCGCGCGGCCCGGTGGGCAGGGCCCAGCCGCAGGCCCGGCAGACCGGGGGTGTTGCGTCACTCCCCGCCGCCCCGTCACCCGTTTCGTCACGCGGCCCGCGGTGTCCCGTACGGCCGGTGTCCCGGCCGTACGGGGATGCTCCGGTGCCCGCAGCGCGCGCCGCGGCGACGACGTCCTCGTGCGGCAGTCTGCCCCGTGGAGTGTGGGCCCGGACCTCCCACTCCAGATAGGGGCAGTCGGTCATGTCGTCGTCCTCGCACCGCAGCAGATGGGTCATATAGGTACGGGCGGTGCGCAGTTCGTCCAGCTCCCGGTCGAGCCGGGAGATCTGGTCGGTGACCGCCTGCCGCCAGGTTTCGGGGCCGTCGTTCCCGGAGACCACGGAGACGGCGCTGCCCAGCGGCATCCGTCCCAGGACGCAGCAGAGGTAGGCGAGTCCCACCCGGCGCAGCTCGCGCTCGCCGTACCGCCTGCGGCCACCGATACGCGGCGGCGGGGGCAGTACGCCGGTCCTCTCCCACCAGCGGAGGGTCGCGGGGGACAGCCCGAACAGGGCCGCCGCCTCGCCGATGTCGACACGGTGCTCGTCCATGGGCCCAGTTGACATCACGTCCACCGCAACAAGCAAGGTGAGCCTAACCTTACCCACCGCTGGAGAGCGTAGGTGCGATGAACGGAACGACGGCGACGACCCACCCCGCTCGCCGGGTGCTCCCCGTCCTCGGGGCCCTCCATCTGGTCGCCTACATCGGCTTCTCGTTCTTCTGTCTCACCCTGGGCACGATTCTGCTGACCGTGGCGTGTCGATGGGCACGGTCGCCCTGGTCAATCTGCTGGGGCTGGTCTACGCGGCCCGGTTCCTCGCCGCGCCGCTGGTGGACCGGGTCCGGCCGTCCCGGGCGGGCCGCTACCGCGGCGTGCTGATCTCCACCCAGCTGGCGCTCGTGGCGATACTGCTGGCGCTCGCGCCGCTGGACCCGGTCGCCGATCTGCCCCGGGTCCTGGTGCTGACGGTGCTGCTCATGCTGGTGTCGATGGTCCATGACACGGCCCTCGCCGGTTTCACCGTACGTCTGGTGCCACCGGGGTCGTACGGCACCGCCAACGGCGTCCAGACGGCCGCCGCGTCCCTCTCCATGCTGATCGGCTCGGGCGGCGCCCTGCTGCTGTACGCCCGTGCCGGGTGGACGGCCGCCCTGGTCTGTCTGGCCCTGGTGTACGCCGTACCGCTGGCGGTCCTGTCCCGGGTGGCGGAACCGGCCGTCCGCCCGGCCGCCCCGGACACCTCCGCCCGGGCGGCGGGGTTCGGGGCCCTGCTGGACTACCTCCGGCGTCCGCGCACCCGCTGGTGGGCCCTGGCGGTCATTCCGGCCTTCGCCGCCGGGGGCTGGCTGGTGTCGGGCCCGCAGTCGGCGATGCTGCTGGACGCCGGCTGGCAGGCCGACCGGATCGCCCTGGTCCAGTCGGTGGGATACGGGGTGCAGACGGTCGCGGCGCTGGTCATGGGGGCGGCGCTGACCCGGTTCGGGGTCCGCCGGTGCGCACCGGTCCTGGCCGTCGCGGGGATCGTCGGTACCGCCGCCCTGCTGCCGCTCGCCCTCGGGCACGCCCCCTCGGGCCCACGGCGCTGGTCCTGATCGCCACGGGGACGGTGTACGGGGCGAAGGTCACCCTGATCTCGGCGGTGTCGATGCGGCTGGCCCGGCCGGAGTCGGCGGCCGGGGACTACACCCTGCCGCTCTGCGTGGAGGGCGTCTTCATCACCGCGGTCAACGCGGCGGGGCTGGCACTCGCCGCCCGGACCGGTTTCGTCTGGCCGGTACTGCTGGCGGTCGTGGTCGCCGCGGCGGGTCTGCTGGTCCCCGGCTGGCTGCGCCGGAACCTCGCGCAGGGCGAGAACGGTCCGGAGCCCCGGGCCGTGGCCGGAACCGTGCCCTGCCCCGGGCGGCGGGCCGGACGGCCCGTCAGTCTCCTCCACAGCCACCGCGGTCGCCGCAGCTGAGATTGCCGCCGCCGTCGCCGAACTCCTCCTCCCAGGACCTTCCGCCCGGGCGCGGCCCGTAGTCGTCGGGCCCCGCCGCGAACCAGAGCGCCGCGGCGACGACAACGCCGACCCCGAGACCGGCCTTCCACGGCAGCGACGCCGAGCAGTCCAGGCTCAGCGCGGCCTCCACGAAGTATTCGAGCGTCACCGCGGTGAGCAGTCCGCCCACCGTGCCACCGAAGAGTGCGGCGGTTGTTCGTTCCCCGACGGTCGCCGGCATCGCTCCCCCTCGAAACACACTCCGGGCGCGACGAGTGTCCCGCCGGGCGGGGGCGCCGTCGAGGTGGCGGAGTGGCCGGAAGGCGCCGGATTTCACCCGGGCGTTTCGGGAAAAGATCTTCGAGTCCGGATCATTCCTCCGATCGAACACGCACCGCGCACGCCTCAGAGCACGTCCTTCCCGGCCGTATCGTGACCGAAAGGCTCCCTCTCCCTTGCGCGCACAGAAGTCCACCGCCGCCCGCGAACCCTCACCCAATCTGTTCGACCGGTTTCCCGCACTTCAGCGGGGCCTCGACCGGCTGGACGACAGACCCTTCGCCCAGGGGCTGCTGCTCTGGGCCTCGGGGTTGGTCAAACCGGTCTTCCTCGACCATATGATCACCCCGGAGCCCCGGGCCGAACTCGCCCCCGTACGCGCTCTGCTGGAGAAGGGGCGGACGGATTACGCGGATCGGCTGACCCGCTTCCTCGACCACGAGGACCTGCTGGCCCGGATCCCCGTCCAGGGCCTGGAGTACGGCTCCGACCCCTTCTGGGGCAATACCTGGCTACCCCCGCTGGACGCGCTCGCCCTCTACGGGCTGCTCGCCGAGGTGAAGCCGGCCCGGTATCTGGAGATCGGCTCGGGCAACTCCACCATGTTCGCCCGGCGGGCCGTCGACGATCTCGGGCTCGCCACCCGGATCGTCTCGATCGACCCCACGCCGAGGGCCCCGATCGACGCGATCTGCGACGAGGTGATCCGGGTTCCGCTCCAGCAGGCGGATCCCGCCGTCTTCGAGGCGCTGGAGCCGGGTGACATCGTCTTCCTCGACGGTTCGCACCGGCTGCACATGGGCTCGGACGTGATGGTCTTCTTCTTCGAGCTGCTGCCCCGGCTGAAGCCGGGTGTGCTGGTCCAGGTGCACGACATCATGCTGCCGTCGGACTATCCGGAGTCCTGGCGGTGGCGGCTCTACTCGGAGCAGTATCTGCTCGCGGCGCTGTTGACGGCGGCCCCGCAGCGGTTCGACGTCGTCCTGCCGAACGCCTTCGTCCACGGCGATCCCGGACTCCGCGATCTGCTGCGGCCGCTGTGGCGGCGGCTCGGTGTCACCCGGCACGACCGGCCCGCCTCGTTCTGGTGGCGGCACCAGGGCTGAACCGCCCGTCCACCGGCTGCCGGTCCGCCGCGCGCCCGGCGGGCCGGTGGCCGTCGGCCGTCGGTCCCGCCGGGGGGGGCGGACACGGGGCGGGTACGGACGGTTCAGCCGCGGTCGGCGATCCGCCAGTGCCGGGCCCGCTCGTACTGGCCGCGGAGCCGGGCGAAGGCGCCGTCCGTCCGGGCCAGCTCCCCGGGGGTGCCGTACTCCGTGACGCGACCGCCGTCGAGCGAGACCACGTAATCCGCCGTGGCCAGGGTCGCGGGCCGGTGGGCGATCACGATCACCGTACGGTCCGGGTCCTTGCCGAGGTTGGCGAGGGCCTGGGCCACCGCCGCCTCGTTCTCCGGGTCGAGCGCCGAACTCGCCTCGTCCACCAGGACGATACGGGCCCGCTTCAGGATCGCGCGGGCGATCGCGACGCGCTGGCGCTCACCGCCCGAGAGCTGGGCCCCGGCCTCGCCGACCCGGGTCCGCCGGCCCTCCGGCAGCCGTTCGATGACCTCGTCCAGCCGGGCCGCCCGGGCGGCGGCGGCCAGCTCCTCCTCGGTCGCGTCCGGGGCCGCCAGCCGGAGGTTGTTCTCGATGGTGTCGTCGAAGAGATAGACGTCCTGGAAGACGATGGCGATCTCGTCGAGCAGGGTGCCCGGGTCGAGTTCGCGGACGTCGGTGCCACCGACCCGGACCGCCCCGGCGTCGACGTCGAAGAAGCGGGCGATCAGCCGGGTGACCGTCGTCTTGCCGGAGCCCGAGGGCCCCACCAGGGCCGTGGTGGTACCCGGTCGGCAGCGCAGGGACACCCCGGTCAGGGCGGGAGTGTCGCCACCCGGATAGGTGAAGCCGACGCCGCTGAACTCGATGTCCGCGGTGTCGATCCGGCGGACCGGTTCGGCCGGGGCGGGCAGGGTGGGGGTGGCCAGCAGCTCCTCGATCCGGGCGATCTTGTTGGTCATCGCGCGCAGGGCGCCGATCAGGTCGATCAGATTGCCCAGCGGCTCCAGGAAGCGGGCGGCCAGTACCAGCAGGGCGATGCCTTCGGCGACCTCGACCCGGTCGCCGAGCATCAGGGCCGCGGCGAGGGCCAGTACGGCGACGAACCCCGCCATGATCACACCGGTGTAGACGAAGAACGGGCGCCGGGCCCGGCGCATGCCCTCGCGGTAGGTCTCGCGGTGGTCGGCCAGCGCCGCCCGCATCCGGGGGGTGCCGTCGGCGTGTCCCGCGGCCCGGAGCACGGTCTGGGCCTGGCCGAGTTCGACGGCCCGGCCCGCGACCTGGGCCGCCGCCCGTTCGAGTTCGGTCTCGGCCAGTTCGGCGATCCGCCCGGCCCGCCGCAGCGCCCAGAGGGCGACCAGGGCGATCACGCAGAGCAGCAGCGCCATCCGCCAGTCGACCACCAGGGTCACGGCGACGACCGTCGCGGGCAGCAGGGTGGCGGTGATCGCGGGTCCGGCGACGGTGACCGCGAGATGGGGGGCGTCGCCGACGTCGGCGGTCACGGCCCGGGCGAGCCGGGCCTTGTGCTCGGCGGTGAACCAGCCCAGCGGCAGGGTGCTGACATGGCGCATCAGCCTGCGGCGGAGCTGGGCCGCGAGGGATCCGGCGGCGGCGAAGCCGACCGGGGTGGCGACGACGCCGAGTACGGCGTAGCAGAGGGCGCCGACGGCGCCGGTGACCAGCCAGGGGCGGGCCGCGCCGAGGTCGGGCTCGGGGCGGACGACGGCGTCGAGGACCGGGACGAGCAGTCCGAGCAGCAGCCCCTGGAGGACGGCCTGGGCGGCCGTCAGCAGCCAGAGCCGGCCCAGGAGCCGGGGGTCGGGCCAGAGCCGGTAGAGCCGGCGGATCATACGAGTA
This sequence comes from Streptomyces sp. NPDC006798, assembly GCF_040635975.1. Taxonomy (NCBI): domain Bacteria; kingdom Bacillati; phylum Actinomycetota; class Actinomycetes; order Kitasatosporales; family Streptomycetaceae; genus Streptomyces; species Streptomyces sp. NPDC006798. The sequence continues at coordinate 24,204 of NZ_JBEYIS010000059.1, read as the reverse complement.
CTCCTTCTTGCGCGGCCCACATCCGGGCGTAGAGCCCGTCGCGGGCGAGCAGTTCCTCGTGGCGGCCCCGTTCGGCCAGCCGTCCCCGGTCGAGGACGAGGATCTGGTCGGCTCCGGCGATGGTGTGCAGCCGGTGGGCGATCACGATCACGGTCTTGCCGACGGCGAGGGTGGCGAGGGCGCTCTGGACGGCGGACTCGCTGTCGGGGTCGAGGGCCGCGGTGGCCTCGTCGAGTACGACGACGGGCGCCTCGGAGAGGATGGCGCGGGCGATCGTCAGCCGCTGGCGTTCCCCGCCGGAGAGGGCGCCGCCGCCCGCGTCGAGCGGGGTGTCGTAGCCGTCGGGCAGCCGCTCGATCACCTCGTGGACGTGGGCGGCGGTCGCGGCCCGGCGGACCGCGGCGTCGTCGGCGCCGGGGCGGCCGATCCGGATGTTCTCGGCCACGCTGTCCCGGAGCAGGGCGACGTCCTGGAAGACCAGCGACATCGACGCCAGCAGCTCGGCCGACCGGATCGAGCGGACGTCGGTACCGCCGATCCGGACCGCTCCGCCGGTGACGTCGTAGAACCGGGGCAGCAGGCTCGCCAGGGTCGTCTTGCCCGCGCCGGACGGTCCGACGATCGCGGTGACCGTTCCGGGCGGACAGACCGCGTCGATCTCCTCCAGCGCGTTGGTGACGCCGTCGTAGGAGAAGGTGACCCGGTCGAACTCGACACCGTGTCCGGCGGGGCGCCGCGGCTCGCCGGGTTCGGGCAGCGGCGGCTGGGCGAGCAGCCGTTCGATGTTGGTGGCGCCCATCCGGCCCTTGCGGACCCCCTGGGAGGCGGTGACGGCCGGGATGATCGAGTTGGGCAGTCCGATCGCGACGACCAGGAAGGCGACGAGTTCGGCGACGGCGAGCGAGCCGCGGTCCACGAGGACCAGTCCGGCGGTGGCGACGGCCGCGAGGACCGCCGTCTCGGAGCCGCACAGCCGGGACACGGCGGAGCTGTAGCGGACCTCGGCGACCCAGGCGGCGAAGGCCGCGGCGTACTCGTCGACCGTGTCGTCGTAGCAGCGCAGTACCCGTCCGCCGGTGCCGAAGGTCTTCACGACCTGGATGCCGTCCGCGTATTCGACGCTGGCCGCGCTGATCCGGCCCTCGGCGGCGATCAGCCGGTTCATATGGGTCGTCATGGAGCGCATCGAGATCCGGTAGAAGACCGCCGTCAGGGCCGGCACGCCGAGCGCGATCAGCGCCATCCGGGCGTCCACCAGGAGGAGGTAGCCGGTACCGACGACGGTGACGGTCAGGGCGCCGGTGAGCCGGCCCAGGGCATGGGCGATGACCTCGTGCATCTCCTCCAGGTCGCCGGTCATCGCCCGCTTGACCCGGCCGGAGCCGGAGGCCCGGAACCAGCCCAGGGGCAGCGCGCCCAGATGGCGGACGATCCGGACCCGCAGATCGTGCAGGATCGCCGCGTCCGCGTAGTGCCCGATCCGGGCGGACTGGACGAGCATCAGCAGCCACAGGCCCGCGCCCGCGGCGCCGACGCCGACCCAGGTCCACACGGCCCGGTCGGCGCCCCCCGGGTCGTCGAGGACGAGCGCCGCGATCTCCGCGACGGCGATGTACGGCACGATGCCCGCCGCCGCGCCCAGGGCCGAGAGGAGCGCGCAGATCACGAGATGGGTCCGGACCGGGGCGAGCAGCCGCGCCAGGGCGCCGGTTCTCGCGAGCCCGGCCGCCGGGTCCGCTTCCGCGTCCGGGGCGGCTCCCGGCGCGGCGGCCGTCCGTGCGTTGGTGGTGGTGCTCATGCCCATGGTCCTCCGGGACGTCGTCGGTGCCGGGCGGCCCGGCCCGTCTCCCCGGTGCCGCGTCGGCGGTCCCGGCCGGAGGCGTCCGGTCCGGCCCGGCCTCGCGTTCCATCCTGGTTCTTGAAGGAAACGTGATGTCAAAGGCGGGCGGGGGCGGGGCCGCCGCCCGCCCCGGTGGTGTCGCCCGGCAACCCCGCCGGGCGCGGTCCCGGCGGCTGGTGTGATGAAACCGGCTCCCCCGGTGATGAAACGTGACGGCGCTGCCCCGCGGCGCCCCGGCGGCAGCCACCGTTTTTCCGATGCTCACCCACCGAAGATTCCGCTTTTGCCGCCCGGCCGGGGGCCGGAGGATGGCGGTGAGTCCGGCCAACGGGGAGGAAACCATGTCAGAAGCCGTCTCCCCGGATCTGCTGCCGCTGACCGCGCAGGACGGCCCCGACGGGCTGTCCGTCGGCGGGGTCTCCCTCGTGGAGCTGGGGCGCAGGTTCGGGACGCCGTTGTTCGTCTACGACGAGGAGCATCTGCGGCGGCGGTGCCGGGAGGCGGTCGCCGCCTTCGGGCCCGGCCGGGTCGCCTATGCCGCCAAGGCGTTCCTGTGCACCGCGATGGCCCGGCTCGCGCACGAGGAGGGGCTGCTGCTCGACGTCGCCTCCGGCGGTGAGCTGCGGGTGGCCCTGAACGCGGGTGTGCCGGGCGACCGGATCGTCCTGCACGGCAACAACAAGGACGACGGCGAACTGCTGGCCGCGGTCCGGGCCGGGGTACGGCATGTCGTGGTGGACAACTTCGACGAGATGGACCGGATCGAGCGGCTCGCCGCCGTCCACGGGCTCGCCCCCGTCCCGGTGGTGCTGCGGGTGGCGCCCGGGGTCGCCGCGGGCGGCCACGAGGCGATCCGTACCGGCGGCACGGACTCCAAGTTCGGTTTCGGGCTGGCGACGGGTGCCGCCGCGGCGGCCGTACGGCGGGCCCGGTCGTCCGGGGCGATGGCGCTGGAGGGTGTCCACGCCCATGTGGGTTCCCAGGTGCTGGACGCCGGGCGGCTCGCGGACGGCGCGGCGACGATCGCCCGGTTCGCCGTCGAATCCGGGGTGGCCGGGCTGACCGTGGGCGGCGGGCTGGGGGTGGCGTACGAGGCGGGTGAGCGGGTGCCCTCGTTCGCGGAGTGGGCCGCCGGGGTCCGGACGGCCGTCCGGGACGCGGGCTGGACGGGGCCGTTCGTGGTCGAGCCCGGCCGGTCCGTCACGGCCCGTGCGGGGCTGACCCTCTACCGGGTGGGCACGATCAAGCACATCGAGGGCGTCCGGACCTATGTCGGGGTCGACGGCGGGATGAGCGACAACATCCGCCCCGCCCTCTACGGCGGCCGGTACGAGGCGTTCCTGCCCCGCGCGCCGTTCGCTGACCGCCCGCTGCGGGCCCGGCTGGTGGGCAAGCACTGCGAGAGCGGCGACATCCTGGTCGACGACGCGGCGCTCCCCGCCGATCTGGCGGTCTCCGATCTGCTGGCGACCCCGGTGACCGGGGCGTACGGCTATGCCATGGCGTCCAACTACAACAAGCTGCCCCGTCCGGCGGTGGTCTTCGTCCGCGACGGCGGTGCCCGGCTGGTGGTCCGCCGCGAGACCGAGGACGATCTGCTGCGGCTGGATGTCCCCGGCCCCGGTGAGGTGCCGGGCACGGCGGGGGTGGCACAGGTCACCGCGCGTCGGCTGACCACGGCCTAATCTGGCGCGATGCTGAACAGTGGCCGTCTGCTCGTCCTGCTGGAGATCGCCCGGAAGGGCACCATCGTGGGGGCCGCCGGGGCGCTGCATCTGAGCGCGTCGGCGGTCTCGCACCAGCTGGCCCGGCTGGAGCAGGAGATGGGCGTCGCGCTGGTGGAGCGCGCCCCGCAGAGTCTGCGGCTGACGGCCGCCGGGCGGCGGCTGGCCGAGCACGCCCAGGCCATCGCCGATCTGATGGACGTCGCGCGGGACGATCTGCGCGGCCATGCCGTCGGCGAGGCCGGGGTGCTGCGGCTGGGATTCTTCGCCTCGGCGGGTCTGGAGCTGCTGCCCCGGGCGCTGTCCGCGTTCGCGGCGGCCCGGCCCCATGTGGAGCTGGAGCTGATCCTCGGACAGCCGCACGAACTGGTCCCCGATCTGGAGGCGGGACGGCTGGACGCGGTGGTGGTCTTCGAACATCCGCTGGATCCGTGGTGCCGTCAGGCGTCGGTGGACGTGGAGATGTTCTTCGACGAGCCGCAGCTGATCGTGGTGCCGCTGCGGCACCGGCTGGGCCGCCGTTCGGTGGTCCGGCTGGCCGCCCTGGAGGGCGAGACCTGGATCGGCACCCGGGGCGGCCACAGCGGGGAGCCCGTCCTGGAGCGCGCCTGCGCCGTCGAGGGCTTTCTGCCCCGGGTCCGCTGCCGCAGCGACCACTACCAGGTGACGATCAATCTGGCCCGGGCCGGTATGGGGATCGCCCTGGTCCCGGCGCTCGGTCTGGGCGATACGGCGGGCGTCCACGTCTGCCGGCTCGACCACCCCCGCCTGCACCGCCGGATCGGCGTCGCGACCCGGGGCACCAATGAGAATCCGCTGCTCCGTTCGTTCCTGACGGATCTGCGCTCGGCGGCCGAGGAGGTCGGGGCGCTGCTGGGGGCGCAGTGGGCGTGAGTCCGGGGGCGCCGCCGTAGAAGTCCCGTACGTCCGCCGGAGCGGGGGCCCCGGCCGCGTACGGCATCACCGCTCCCGGGTCCGGCGGACGCGGCCCCTTGTGGGACCCACGCCGTACGCGGAAGCCGCCGGCATGTCCCGGCGCCCCCGTCCCCGCATCGGCCCACCGCCCCCACGCCTCCTGTGCGCCGCCGGCCCGGCGGACCGGGAGCTCCGGGCCCGGAGGGCTCCGTACGCCGGGACCATCGGGTCCGACCCCGGCCGGGCGGACCGCACCCGGCCCGTCCGGCGCTCCGGGGCGGGGCGTCCCGCGCCCCGCCGGTTCAGGGCGCTCCGGGCGTCGCCGCGTACTCCGCGAGGGTGCGGCCGACGTCGCGGATGGCGTGGACCGCCGCCCGTTCGGTGCTCTCGCCGAGGGCCGTGTCCCAGTGCGCCACGATCGCGTACGCGACCCTGCGCGCGCCGATGAAGACGCCGGTGTCGGCACGGACCCCGGGGTCCGTGCCGGTCTTGTTGGCGACCAGCAGGACGCCGGGCGGCGGGACCGGGAAGTCCTCGGTGTAGGGGTCGTGGACGGCGAGTGCCGGGGCCAGGCCGTGGTCGGTGTTGGCCCGCATCCAGCCGAGGAGCAGCCGGGACGCCCCCGGTGTGACCAGGGTGCCGCGGGCCGTGTGCGCGGCGAGTTCGGCGAGCGCGCGGGCGGTGCCGGTGGCGAAGACCGGCGGGTCACCGGGACCCCGGTGGTCGCGGACCCGGTCGTGGACGGTCAGTTCGCCGAGGGCGAGCCGCCGGGCGAGGCGGCCGGTCGACTCGGTCCCCACCAGCCGCAGCAGTGCGTTGGTCGCGGTGTTGTCGCTGACGGCGGCGGTCAGCAGGGCCAGGTCCCCGAGGGTCCAGCCGGTGCGGCCGAGCCGGACCAGGAGGCCCGTGCCGTGGACGGGGTCGGCCGGGTCGAGTTCGACCGGCGCCGCCGGGTCGAGTTCACCGGCGTCGATCCGGCGGGCGACCTCGGCCAGCAGCAGCAGCTTGGCGGTGGAGGCGACCGGCAGGACGACGGTGTCGTCGACGCCGATGGCGCGGCCGTCGTCCACGTCGATCGCGGCGACGCCGAGGACGAACGGCAGCGCGGCGGCGCTGCGGGCGGCCGCGGCCACTCGGGCCAGTGTCACGGCACCCTCACCACCTCTCCGGCGCGCACCCCGGTGGGCCGGCCGTCGCGGACGGCGACCCGCCCCGCGACCACGACCGCGGCGACGCCGTCGGGCGCGAGCAGCGGACGGTCGAAGGTGGCGTTGTCCCGTACGGTATCGGGGTCGAGGACGACGAGATCGGCCCGGGCCCCGTCGTGGACGGTGCCGCGTCCGGTGAGCCCGAATCGCCGCGCGGGCACTCCGGTCATCTTGTGGACGGCGCTCTCCAGGGTGAGGAGTCCCTCGTCGCGCCCGTAGTGGCCGAGGATCCGGGCGAAGCTGCCCGCCCAGCGGGGGTGCGGGCGCCCCGGTTTGGGCACCCCGTCGGAGCCGATCATGGACAGGGGGCTGGCGATCACCCGGCGTACGTCGTCCTCGCGCATGGAGTGGCTGATGATGGTGACCCCGCCCGCTTCGGCGAGCAGCAGATCGCAGACGTACTCCACCGGATCGGTGCCCGCCTCGGCGGCGAGGTCGGCGATCCGCCGTCCTTCGGCGGCCGGGTGGCGGGGGGCGGCGGCGACGGAGACGAGGTCCCAGCCGCCGTTGCCGACGGTGTTCTCCCAGCCGTCGACGCCCCGGGCGATGGAGGTACGGATCCGGTCGCGGACCGCCGGGTCGGGGAGCCGGGCGAGCAGGGCTCCGATGCCGCCCTCGTTGGCCCAGGGCGGCAGCAGGGCGTGGAGTACCGTACTGCCCGCCGTGTAGGGGTAGACGTCGCACAGGACGTCCACGCCCTCCGCCCGGGCGCGTTCCAGCATCGGCAGGGTCCGCAGGGTGGCGCCCCAGGCGTGGCGTCCGGCGGTCTTGTGGTGGGAGATCTGGAGCGGCGCGCCGGACTCGCGGGCGATCTCCAGGGCCTCTTCGACGGCGGTCTCCACCTGGGACATCTCGTCCCGCAGATGGGTCACATACGGTTTGCCGTGCCGGGCGGCCACCTCGGCGAGTGCGATGAGTTCGCCGGTGCCGGCGTAGCCGCCGGGCGGGTAGATCAGTCCGGTGGAGAGCCCGGCGGCGCCCTGGGCCAGACAGCGGTCGAGCAGGGCGCACATGGCGCGCAGTTCGCCGGGGGCGGGGGGACGGTCGTCGAAGCCCATCACTCCGGCGCGGAGGGTGCCGTGGCCCACCAGGGACGCGATATGGGTACGGCGCAGGGCCGGGTCCTGGCCCGCGGCGAAGCCGTCGAAGTCCTCGGCGGGCGGTACGGCTCCGATGCCGAAGACGACCCGGGTGTGCTCGGCGAGGGCGGGCAGCCGTTCGGGCCGGGCGGGGAAGAGTCCGCTGCCGCAGTTGCCCGCGATCTCGGTGGTGACGCCCTGGAGCAGCGGGGCGAGCCGGAGGGCTTCGAGGGCGTCGTCGCCGTCTCCCCCTCCTTCGGCCCGGTCCGCCGGGCGGGCGGCCAGGGCGTCGGAGTGGGTGTGGACGTCGATGAAGCCGGGGGTGACGATCCGTCCGGCCGCGTCGATCACCTCGGCCGCCTCGGGGCGGGTGCCCGGCGGCAGTACGGCGATCCGGCCGCCGGTGATCCCGATGTCGGCGGCCCGGCGCGGGGCGCCGGTCCCGTCGACCAGGGTGCCGCCTCGGAGCAGTACGTCGTAGGGGGGCCGTGGGGCGGCCGTGGGAGCCGCCATCACAGCACCGTCGACAGGAAGGCGCGGGTGCGCTCGTGCCGGGGGTCGCCGAAGAGCTGCTCCGGGGGTCCTTCTTCTACGGTGGCGCCCCGGTCGAGGAAGAGGACGCGGTCGGCGATCTCCCGGGCGAAGCCCATCTCGTGGGTGACCACGATCATCGTCATTCCGCTCCGGGCCAGGTCGCGCATGGCGGCCAGGACCTCGCCGACGAGTTCGGGGTCGAGGGCGGAGGTGGGTTCGTCGAAGAGCATCAGGGCCGGTTCCATGGCGAGGGCGCGGGCGATCGCGACCCGTTGCTGCTGGCCGCCGGATAGCTGGGCCGGGTAGTGGCCGGCGCGGTCGGCCAGACCGACCCGGTCGAGGAGTTCCCGGGCCTGCCGTTCGGCTTCGGCGCGGGGGCGGCGTTTGACGGCGACGGGCCCTTCCATCACGTTCTGGAGGGCGGTGCGGTGGGGAAAGAGGTGGAACCGCTGGAAGACCATGCCGATGCGTTCCCGCTGGCGGCGGATGTCCTTGGGGCGCCGCTCCCGCAGTACGGTCCCGGAGGTGCCGTGCTGTTCGTAGCCGACGAGTTCGCCGTCGACCCGGACCCGGCCCGCGTCGATCTTCTCCAGATGGTTGAAGCACCGCAGCAGGGTGGACTTGCCGGAGCCGGAGGGGCCGATGACGCAGACCACCTCGCCCCGGGCGACGTCGAGGTCGACGCCTCGGAGCACCTCGGTGTCGCCGAACCGTTTCCGGATGCCCCGGGCTTCGAGGACGATGTCGTTCACGCGGCGGCTCCCTTGCCGGTACGGCCGGGTACGAGGTTGGCCAGGACCCGGCGGCGTACCGGGACGGCGGCGGGGTTGTAGCGCCGTTCCACGAAGTGCTGGAGGACGCTGGCGACGGTGGTGAGGACGAGGTACCAGATCGACGCCACCATCAGCAGGGCGATGACCTCGAAGTTGGCGAGGTAGAGATGCTGGGAGACGGTCATGAGATCGGATCCGGCGATCACCGAGACCAGGGACGTGGTCTTGAGCATGGAGATGAACTGGTTGCCGAACGGCGGGATGATCACCCGCATCGCCTGCGGCAGGACGACCCGGGTGAGGACCTGCCGGTTCGACATGCCGATGGACTCGCCCGCCTCGCGCTGTCCGGGGTCGACACTCTGGATCCCGGCCCGGACGATCTCCGCCATATAGGCGCCCTCGTTGATGGAGAGCCCGAGCAGGGCCGCGACGAAGCCGGTGATGACCGCGTTGGTCTGCCACTCGACGAGCTTGGGGCCGTCGAAGGGGATCCCGATGCCGATCACCGGGAAGAGGAGCGCCAGATTGAACCAGAAGATCAGCTGGACCAGGAGCGGGGTGCCCCGGAAGAACCAGGTGTAGGCGCTGGCGATGACCCGGAGTACGGGGCTCTCGGAGAGCTGCATCACCGCGACGAGCACCCCGATGGCGATCCCGACGGCCATCGAGACCAGGGTGAGCTGGACAGTCACCCAGAGGCCCTTGAGAATCCGCTGGTCGAACTGGTAGTCGACGACGATGTCCCAGTGGAGGTTGGGGTTGACGACGACGGTGTACGCCAGCCAGACCGCGAAGAAGACGGCGGCGGCGACGGCCAGCCAGCGCCCGGGCCTGGGCCGGGCGGACACCTTCAGGGCGAGGGCGTCGCCGTCGGCGGGGCCGGTGTCCGTGCCGGGATCCGCCACCGGGGACGCGGGAGCCGCGGCCGGTCCGGAGCCGGTCATTGCAGAATCGTTTTTTCGGAGCTGGGTCATGGTGTTCTCCCGCTCAGGCGCCGTCGTTGACGGTGGCCTTCGGGACGGCGCTGCCGCCGACGCCGTAGGAGTCGAGGATCTTCCGGTAGCCGCCGTCGTCGATCAGCCCCTGGAGGGCCTTCTGGACGGCGTCGCGCAGTCCGGAGTCGTCCTTGGCGACGGCGATGCCCCAGGGAGCGGAGCCGTACTGCGTCGGCAGGGCCTCGTAGACCCCCTTCTCCTTCACGAACATCGCGGCGACCGGATAGTCCACGATGGTGGCCACGGCCCGGCCGCTGTCGAGCTGGAGCAGCCCCGTCGGCGCGTCCTCGCTCTGCGAGATCCTCATCTTCTCGGCGCACTCGGCGTTCTGCTTCTGGCCGATCGCGAGGTTGGAGCTGCCCTTGGCGAGGACGACGGCCTTGCCGCAGAGGTCCTCCAAGGAGGTGATCCCCTCCGGGTTCCCCTTCTTGGTCATCACCACGCCCCCGGTCCGGAAGTAGTCGACGAAGTCGACGGCCTTGCGCCGCTCGGGGCTGTCGGTCATCGAGGACATCACCAGATCGAACCGGCCCGACTGGAGTCCGGGGATCAGCCCGTCGAAGGCGGCGTTGGTGAGTTCGAGCTTCAGGCCGAGCCGGTCGGCGACGGCCCGGGCCAGATCGGGATCGACCCCGGTCAGCTCGGTCGTCCCCGGCTTGTACATCTCCATGGGCGGATAGCCGACGGCGGTGGCGACCCGCAGTACGCCCTTCTTCCGGATGTCCGCCGGGACCAGTTCGGCGGCGCTCCTGCCCGAGGCGGCGGGGTCCGCGGCGGAGCTGCCGCCGCCCTGTTCGGAGCGTCCGCAGGAGACGGTCAGCAGGGCGACCAGCGCCAGGGCCGCGAGGGAGCGGGCGCGTCTCCGGTTTGCCATGGATCCTCCAGTTTTTCTCCACACGGGGTGACTTGCGCAGATGCTGGCAGTCGGCCGGGCGGAAACGGAAGATGATGACGTCATTCGCGGCTGAGCATCGATTTAGGTACGGCTCCGCTCCCCCGGCCGCGCACCCGGTGCCGCACCCCTGGCCTCGCACCTCGGACCGCCTCCGGGCACGCGACGGCACCCCGGCCGCCCGGCCGGGGTGCCGTACCGCCCCCGCTCAGGGAGTGAACTTCACCGACATGAAGACGGCGTCGGCGACCCACTGTCCGGGTTCCAGCTCCTCGGCCGTGGCGTTGCGGCAGTTCTTCTCCGCGTAGAGGACCGCCCGGCGGTCGGTGTTGTTGTCGACCCGCCCCTGCGCGCCGCGGCCCACCGGGTAGCACCGGCTCTCCGACGGGTCGGTCAGGGTGTGCGCCACATTGCCCGGCTGGGTGTGGTAGACGAAGGTGCCGGTGGCGGCGGACGCGCCGGTCGTCGTTCCGAGGACCAGCGCCCCCGCCGCCGCGAGGACCGCCACCGTCCGCCCTGTCGCTCTTGCCATGTATCCCCTTCCCGGGACCTCGGAGCGTTTTCCACGCCTTGTCCCGTACGTCCTTCCCGGCGGACGGGCGGCCCCATACCGTCGGCGGGGGTGTGTGACAGCCCCGTTACGGAGCCCCGGTGCCCGCCGCGCGGGTTCGGGTCACACCGGGTCGCCTCAGGATGTCCGCGGCCCGGGCCCCGCGCCCCGGGCCGTTCGCCGCGCACCCGCCCATACGGCCAGTCCGAGGAAGCTGAAGACGGCGCCCGCCGCGCAGACGGCACCCCATCCGGCGACCGCGTGGAGGGACGTCGCGGTGAGGGCGCCGGTGGCGCTGCCGATCGCGTAGCAGATCATGTAGCCGCCGATGAGCCGGCTGCCCGCGTCCGGCCGGAGCGCGTAGATCACGGTCTGGTTGGTGACATGGACCGCCTGGACGGCGAGATCGAGCAGGATCACCCCGGCGGCCAGCGCCCACAGGCTGTCGGGGGTGAACGCCAGGGGCAGCCAGGAGAGGAGCAGCAGGGCGAGACCGGTGCCGGTGGTCGCTCCGGCGTAACCCCGGTCGGCCAGCCGTCCCGCCGCGGTCGCGGCGAGGGCGCCCGCGGCCCCGATCAGGCCCAGCGCCCCGATGGCGGTGTGCGAGAACTGATACGGGGGCTCGCTGAGCGGCAGCGCGACCCCGCTCCACAGGGTGCTGAAGGCGGCGAAGACCAGCAGCCCGTAGAGGGCCCGGAGCCGGAACAGCGGTTCCCGGGCGAAGAGGGTGACCGTGGAACGCAGCAGGCGGCCGTAGCCCGGTGCCGCCGCCGGGGCGCCCCGGTCGCGTGGCACCGCGCGGTACAGGACCAGGGCGAGCAGCGCTGTCAGGGCCGCCGATACGAGATAGACGGCGCGCCAGCCCGCGAGATCGGCGACGAGACCCGAGACGGTTCTGGCGAGCAGGATTCCGATGACGACACCGCTGGTGACCAGGCCGACGACCCGGCCGCGTCCGGCGGGCGGGGCCAGGGAGGCGGCGAAGGCCACCAGGGTCTGGGTGACGACCGCGAGCAGTCCGGTCGCCGCCATGCCCGCGAGCAGGACCGCCGCCGTGGGGGCGGCGGCCACCGCGAGCAGCGCGGCCACGAGCAGGAGCAGTTGGGCGACGACGAGCCGGCGGCGGTCGACCAGATCGCCGAGCGGTACGAGGAGGAAGAGGCCCAGCCCGTATCCGGTGTGGGTGAGCGTGACGACGGCGCCGACGAGTGCCGGGCTCATGGCGAGATCCCGGCCCATGGTCACCAGGAGGGGCTGGGAGAAGTAGACATTGGCCACCGCGGCCCCGCAGGCGACGGCGAACAGGGCGACGAGCCCCCGGGGCGGACCGCCCGGCGTCCCGGCCCCTCGTATCGCCGCCTTCTCGTCGACGGACATCGGCATCCCCCCACCATCTGGTTTCATTTTGCTACCAATGGCGACCGTAGCGCCCACTGGTAGCATGTTGCAACCGACATGAGAGGGGTCGCCATGGTGGCCAGGACGCGCTTCGACGACAGTGACTGCCCCGTCGCCCGGTCGGTGGACGCCATCGGCGACTGGTGGTCCCTGCTGATCGTGCGGGACGCCTTCGACGGGAGCCGCCGTTTCGGCGAGTTCCAGCGCGGCCTCGGCGTGGCGAAGAACATCCTCACCGCCCGGCTGCGGGCCCTGGTCGCGGGCGGTGTCCTCGAAACCGTCCCGGCGTCCGACGGCAGCGCCTATCGCGAGTACGTGCTGACCGCCAAGGGCGAGGCGCTCTTCCCGGTCGTGGTGGCGCTGCGGCAGTGGGGCGAGCAGCACTTCTTCGAACCGGGCGAACCCCATTCGGAGCTGGTCGACCGCCGCCGGGAGCAGCCCCTGCGCGATCTGGAGGTACGGGCCTCGGACGGACGCCGGGTCACCCCCGGCGACACCACCGTACGGAAGGCCGGCCCCGCCGCCCCCGGGGGCGGCTGACGGACGACGGCCGCGCGGGTACGGTCACCGGCGGTCCGGCTTCCCGTCCGGGCCCTGCCGTCACGGGGACCGGCCGAACGCGAGCCGCAGCAGCCGCCGCCAGTCCACCGGCCGCGCGGGTACGGCGGCGGGCGCGCGGTCGCGCGGCACCAGGACCCGCAGCGCGCCGGGGCGGAGCGCGCAGACGACGGGGGTGGGCATCCGCAGCGCCTCGCCGTCCACGGCGACGGGGATCTCGGCCGCGTCGGCGGACACCTCCACCCGCCGGGCGGTCCGTACGGTCAGCGCCGTCGACTGGGAGCCCCGGACGGCCAGTTCGGCGGCCTGGGCCGCGCCCTCCACCCGGATCCCGAGGACGCCCAGCAGACCGGAGTCCAGCCGGGGTCTGCGGCCCGAACCGCCGAGTACGTCGGGCGAGGTGTACGGGTTGTTGCTGACGAGGACCGCCTGAAGGGACGACAGGTCCGTGTCGTCCGCCCGCGCGTCGAGCCGCCGGACGTCCGGGCCGACCAGCAGATCGGGCATGGCGGCGAGCGCCGTGCCCGTTTTGGCGTCGCGGTACTCGGGGCGCTGGACGACATCCGCGTAGACGCCGAAGGAGACCGTGTTGACGAACGGGCGGCCGTCGACCGTGCCGAGGTCGACGCGTACCTCCTCGCCGTCGGTCAGGGCGTCCAGGGCACGGCCGGGATCGGCGCGGTCGAGGCCCAGATCGAGGGCGAAGTGGTTGCGGGTTCCGGCCGGGATCACCAGAAACGGCAGATCGTGGTCGGCGGCCACGGCCGCGACCAGGGCCTGGGTGCCGTCACCGCCCGCCACGCCCAGCAGATCCGCTCCCCCGGCGACCGCCGTACGGGCCAGCCCGGCGACATCGGCCGGGGCCTCCGGGTCGAGCCGGATCACCCGCGCGCCCAGCCGCTCGGCCCGTTCGGCCAGCCCGAACTGGTCCACCTTTCCGCCCCCGGACCTCGGGTTCATGATCAGTACGGCGCGGCCGGGCCGGGCCGCCCGCCGTACCCGCCGTGCCCTCCGGGGGTACGACAGGCGCAGGGCCGCCCGGGCACAGCTCAGGGTCGCGGCCCAGCACACGGCCAGGAGCAGGGCCGTGAGCCAGAGCCCGGCGACGGTGAGCAGCGCCACGACGACGGCGGGCGCCGCGATCGCCACGGCCGCCCCGAGTACCCGGACGGGACCCCGGTAGGCCAGGAACCACCAGACGCCGACGGCACACCCGGCCACCGCGAGCGGCGCGGCCACCACGATCAGCAGCCCTGCCTCGCCCACCGCCGTCACCAGCACCGCCAGCACGCCCGCCGCCGCCAGCAGGGCGAGCCGGGCGAGCAGCCGGGAGGCCGTACCGCCGCGCCCGGCGGCCGTGGCTTCGCCGTACGGCTGGCCGCGCCCGGCCCGCGCACCGGCGTCCCGTTCGTCCTGCCCCATCCGTGTCTCGCCTCTCGCCGCGTCCGTCCCGCCAATCTGCCCGCCGCCGGGCCGGGGAGCACGCCGAGGGGGCTGCGCGGGTGAGGGACCTCCGGGCCCTACGGCTGTCGGCGGGTCGGCGGTATCGGGTCACGAGAGGGACATATCCGCCAGTACGTCGTCGATCAGGCGGCTGTTCCCGGCTCCGGTGTCGTCCGTGACGCCCAGCAGGAAAGCGGACCGGCTGTCGTCGACCGAGACGACGTTCAGCCGGAGGTGGAGTTTTCCGCAGTCGGTGCCGGTCACCTTCACCACCACCGTATGGGCCGGGCGGCCGTCCACCGTCGTCGCCTTCGACTCCTGGAGCGCGGAGCGCCCGTCGGGGCAGAAGAAACCGGCGTTCGAGGAGGCGGCCCGCTCGGTCTCCCGCCGGAGACCGGCTCCGGGCACGGCTTCGGCCCGGCCCGCGAACAGGGAGCCCCCCTCGCCGCCCTCGCCCCCGGCGGTTCCGTCAGCGGTTCCGGCGCCGTCGGATTCCTCGGAGCCCCGGCCGACGACCGCCGAGGTGAAGGCTTCGATCAGCCCCTTCCGCTCCGCGCGCCAGCCCTCGGGGATCGCGTAGGAGATCCCGGCCTTCTCGTCCTCGACCCGGGGCCGGTCGGCGAGCGGGGAACCGTCGTCGCGGGTGAGCCACCAGACGGCCGTCCCGGCGCTGAGCACGCACAGCGCGACCGTGATCACGGCGATCCGGCTCCGGCGGTTCCGGGACCGCGCGGGCGGTCCGGCGGCGCCCGGCGGGGACAGCGGGGGCGGCGGATACGGCGGCGGACCCGGATGCGATGGCGTCGGCATATCCGTCAGCCTTCCGGGCGCGCCCGCCCGGGTCCTGAGCACCGCTACTCAGACGGATACTCAGCTCCACCGGAGAGCTTCGGCAACGTCCGGCACGGGCCGTGCGGCTCTCCGACCGGCGGGATTGTACCGGAAACCGGTCCGCCGCCCACCCTCCGAAAACGGTCTTGTCCGCCCGGAAGGCGGTCTGAAAATCTGCGCCACATGCGACAGTTGAGATCACTGACGAGCAATCCCCGGAGACCGGGATCCCACCGCCGACGGCGTCTGACGGTCGGTCTGGCCACGGCTCTGGTACTCACCGGGCTCGCGGTACCGGTGCGGGCCGATCCGGCTCCCCCGGCATCCGAGCCGTCCGAGAGCCGTATACACGACCCTCGGTCCGCCGAGAGCCCGCTGCGCGCCTCGGGCACCCGGGCCTGGTCCGCGCCGGGCGGAGTCGCGGACCCGGCCGACCACACTCTGGTGGCGGGTGCGATGAACACCGAGACGGCCACCCGGGTCACCCGGCTGGAGTCGGTCCTGCCCAAGCGGACCCTGACGAACGCCATCGGGTCGGCGGACCGTACCGCCCAGCCCGGCTGTGCCCGCGACCCGTTCGGCCCGACGGCTCCCCAGCCCCAGGTCAAGTACTGTCTGGACGACGTCGACTCGGTCGACAAGGAGTGGGTCCCCCAGGGCGTGTCCGGAGTCTCGGACGCCAAGCTCAACGAGTCCTGGGGGAACGCCGGGGGCGACATCCAGCTCTTCACCTCGTACGACACCGAGGACCCGGGCCGCAACAACGACAACGACAACACCACGGCCGACTGCACGGCGACCGAGCTGGCGGCCGACGACGCGTGCAATCAGAAGGGCGTACGCGTCACCTTCGTGAAGACCCTCAGGGATCCCGTCACCCAGGCCGTCACCGAGGTCAAGTACCAGCACGCCCTGCTGGCCTGGACCACCGTGAGCGCGGGCAGGATCTCGTACTACGGGGTGGCCTCGGACGACGCGCCGATCCAGGAGGGCCTGCACGCCGGTGGCATCGTCTGGTACGGCGACTACCTCTACGTCGCCGACACCCGTAACGGCATCCGGGTCTTCGACGTCCAGAAGATCCTGGATCTGGACCCCGACGGGAACCCGGCCACCCGTGACGCCATGGGCGCGGACACCGACGGCGTACCGACCACCGCCGATGTGCGGGACAAGACCAAGGTCGGGCGGCACGGCAACGTCTGGTACAGCTACGGCTACCGGTATGTGATCCCGCAGGTGGCGGCCTGGAAGTTCAAGGCTCCCCAGACCAATCCGCAGCCCGAGGTCTCGCAAGCCTGTGTCGCCACCGGAGCGCCCAAGGCGTCGTATCTCACGCTCGACCGCTCCACCGTCCCCGACCAGCTGATCATGGGTGAGTACTGCCGTCCCACCGCGGCCCTCCCCTCGCCCGGGCGGATCGCCTCCTATCCGGTGGCGGACCTGGCCCTGCGGACCGGGGAAGTCCCCGCCCGGAGCTGGAGCAACTACCTCCCGGTCCCCGGGGGCCAGGTCCAGGGAGTGGCGGCGATCGAGCAGTCGAACAAGCTTTACATCAATGTCAGCCAGGGCAGGTCCAACCCCGGCCGTCTCTACCGGGCCCAGTGGAATACCAACGGCACCCTCTCCACCATCGGCTCACCCGTCCTGACCGCGGTCGGTACGGAAGCCCTCACGATCGAGCGCGGCAAGAATCGGCTCTGGTCCGTCTCGGAGTACTCACCGCTGACGACCGGCTGTACCCCGATCTGCCAGCGGGTGCTCTACGCACACGATCTGACCTGGCTCGACAGCCGGCCCTGAGACATCGGCACGGAGCGATCCCGGTGGGGCCGGGCTGATTTCCGGCCACCCCGTCCCACCGGCGGCAGCACTCCCCCGGCGGGCGGAATCGGAGACGTTTCCGGGCAGTACCGGATCTGTGCGGCGGTCCCCCCGGGCCCCGTCCCCGTGACATGTACAGAGTGATCGTCGGGGGGTGGTGATGCCCTTAGCACCCGGTGACAGCTTTGTTGTGCCTGCGTGCCATCACGGAGGCGGGGGGAACCCGCGGCCCGGTCCCGGCACTCCGGGACCGGGCGGTGTCAGGCGGCAGCCCCCTCCGTCCGGCAGTCGCTGGGAGGCCGGCCGAACCGGGCCCGGTAGGCGCGGGTGAACTCCGCCGGGCGCGGGAAGCCGCAGGAGACCGCGATCTCCCGGATCGGGACGGCCCGCAGGGCCGGGTCGGCCAGCGCCAGCCGGGCCCGCTCCAGCCGGGCTTCGCGGATCTGGGCCGCGACGGTGACCCCGGTGGTCCGGAAGAGCCGGTGCAGGGTGCGCAGGGAGATGTGGTGCGCCTCGGCGATCGAGGACGGGGTGAGGTCCGGGTCGGCCAGATTCCTTTCGATGAAGCCCCGAATCCGGAACAACAAGGCGTTCGGAAGAGCGTCGGGCGGCAGCTCCACGGCGGCGGCCCGGGCCAGGTAACTGGTGGTCAGATCGACGACGGTACGGCCGAGTACGGGGGCGTTGACGGGGTCGCTGACCGACGGGTCGTCGGATATCCGTGCCACCATGTCCCGCAGCAGGGCGCCGAGTCCGGTACCGGCGGGCAGCCGGGTGGCCAGCAGCCGGTCCAGTCGCGCGGACGGCACCGGAAGGGACGCCCGGGGAAGGATCAGCTCCACCATTTGGGTCGGCCGCCCCGGCGCGAGCCTGCCCTCGTGTGCGTGGGACATGCTGTAGAACAGCGTCTCCCCGGGTTCCGCGGTGCCTTGGGTTCTGTGTTGCTGGACGGCGGCCCCGCCTGCCCGGATGAAGGACAGGAAGTACAGCTCGGGGTCCGATTGACGAATGTGGCGGCACGTTCTCCGGGTCCGGACGGGTGTGCTGTGCAACTCCGAGACCGTGACCGGGCCGAGGTTCAGCAGCCGGTGGGTGGCGCGGAAGTCGTCGTTTCCGTCGGTCCAGATGTCGACGGGCGCGTGGCTTGAATGAACCAGGGTCCGCCAGGAGTCGAATCTCTCCCGGACGGGAACCGCCTCGCCTCTGAACACGGTTAACCGCATGACTGAGTCTCCCCCTCATACTGCGCCCCTTGCCTCGCGGCCGGTCAAACCGCGACAAGGGGGGCATGGTCATGATCATTGTAAGTCGGCCGGGCTTATCACGGCCGGCGAGGATCAGCCCGTGCCACTGGTCGGCCGGATCCCGCCGTGCGGCGGCAGGGGAAGGGGGCCGGGCAGCGCGACAAGGGCCCGCACCGGCTCACCGGTACGGGCCCTCCACCCGATGACGCGCCCCGCCGGGCGTCAGGCCGCCGGGGTGTTCACCGCCGTGTTCTGTCCGGCCACGATCTTCCAGCCGTCGGGGCGTTCGGCGATCACATAGAGCGCCGAGCCCCACGGACCGCCGGCGGGACCGCCCACGGCGTCGGTGGGAGTCTGGACCACGTTGACGGCGACGACCCCGGGCGCGACCTCCAGGACTTTGACGATGTCGTAGCGGGCGTAGGAGTCGCTGAGAAAACCCTTGAGAGCGGGGGCGCTGAATTCGGTGACGGCCTTCCGGCCGTCCAGCCGGGCGCCCATGGCATTGGTCCAGGACGCGTCGGTGGAGAACTGTTCGCCCAGTGCGACCGGGTCTTTGGTGTTGAACGCCCCCTCCAGCGCCTTCACCACCGCGGACACCGCCTCCCGGGTTCGCCGCGGCACCGTTCCCACCACGAGGACCTCATCGCTCATGATCGCTCCCTCCGGTTCCGGACCACGCGGGTCCGGGGCGACGGGCATCGCCGCCGACCACCATGCGACAACCTCGACCAAGGTTGAGGTCAATCGCGTTTCCGGACGGCGGGGTTGACCCACTCCGTCGGCAGGACCGGTCCACGGCGCCCGGGGTCAGGTCGCCGCGATGGACTCCAGGGACTCGGGGAGGGTCTGCCCGCCGTCGACGGTGAGGGTCTGGCCGGTGATGAACGCGGCCTCGTCGGAGGCGAGGAAGAGCACCGCGTGCGCGATATCCGCGGTCTCGCCGATCCGGCCGACGGGGATCGCGGCGGTCATCCGGGCCAGATAGTCCTTCCCCAGACCGTCCAGGCCCTCGGTCCGCACATTGCCGGGGAGTACGGCGTTGACCGTGATCCCGGCGGGTGCCAGCTCCAGCGCCGCGCTCCGCAGGAAACCGAGCTGCCCGGCCTTGCTCGCCCCGTAGTGGGACCAGCCGGGGTACCCGGTGAGGGGGCCGGTGATGGAGGAGGTCAGCACGATCCGGCCGTGCCCGGCGCGTTCGATCGCGGGCAGGAACGCCTTCGTCACCAGGATCGAGCCGCGCAGATTCACGGTGAGGACGTCGTCCACATCGGCGGCCGTCATCTCCCGCAGCGGCTTCCCGGGGAAGATCCCGGCATTGGCACAGACCACGTCCACATGTCCGTGCCGCCGTTCGGCCTCCGCCGCGACCGTCTCGATCGCGTCCGGGTCCCGCAGGTCCAGGCCGAACCCGGTGACCCGGCCGCCGGTGGCGGCGGCGAGTTCACCGGCGGCCCGGCGGGCGCCGGTCTCGTCCCGGCCGGTGATCGCGACGGCCGCGCCCCGGGCCGCGAACAGCTCGGCGATCCCCCGTCCGATACCTCGGGTCGCACCCGTCACCACCACGGACCGCTTGCCCCAGTCGGTTCCCGTCATCCCGCTCCCACACTCCCGCTCGTGTCGTCCCCGGGCCCGCCACTACGAACCCGGTCGTGATCATTACGGTAGGGGCCGCGCGCCCCGCACCGGCCGCGTACCGTCCGCACCGGCCGCAAACCCCCTCTTTCCAGCCATTGGTCCTCGGGTGGCGCTCCTCACACGGAGTCCGGAGGCATGAGGGCCTCGGGCGGGCGGCTGTCCCGCCGGCGGGACGGCAAGCCCGGTGGCGGTCCGCCGTCCCGGCACCCCGGCCCTCTTGAACCGCCGTGGCACCGACCCGAACGTGGGCGGTGTCGCCACGACGGCGGAGGCGCTCGGAGCGAGGGGGAAGCGGCATGGGGCAGACCGGCACGGACACGGATGTGGTGATCGCGGGCGCCGGGCCGACGGGACTGATGCTCGCCTGCGAGCTACGGCTGGCGGGCGCCGATGTGACGGTGGCCGAGCGGCTTTCCCGGCGGTCGGACGAGACCAGAGCCGGGGGGCTGCACTCGCGCACGCTGGAGGTGCTGGACCAGCGCGGCGTCCTGGACCGCTTCCTGGCGGCCGGGGAGCTCCAGCCGGTCGGCCATTTCTCCGGTCTCTATCTGGAGTTCGACCCGTCCGAGTCCCGGCATCCCTATCCGCTGATGATCCTTCAGCCCGCCGTCGAGCGGCTGCTGGAGGAGTGGGCGGTGGAGCTGGGCGTACGGATCCACCGCTCGGCCGGGGTGAGCCGGATCGACCAGGACGCGAACGGGGTCACGGTCGGACTCGACCCGGCCGGTACGGCTCCGGCCGCGCTGCGCGCCCGCTATCTGGTGGGCTGCGACGGCGGGCGCAGTACGGTCCGGAAGCTGGCGGGAATCGGCTTCCCCGGCACTCCGGCCACGATGACGGCGCTGATCGGCGACGTCGAACTCCCCGGCCTGCCCGAGGAGTACATCTGGGGGCGGCGGGTGGCGGGCGGGAACTTCTCGGCGATCGCCTTCGAGCCCGGCTGGCACCGGGTGATCACCTCGGAGTACGACCGGGTCGCGGACGGCACCGCACCCGTGACGTTCGAACAGCTCCGGCAGTCGCTGACCAGGCTCGCGGGTACCGATTACGGGATGCGTGCCCCCCGGTGGGTGTCCCGGTTCAACGACGCCGCGCGGCAGGCCGACCGGTACCGGGCGGGCCGGGTGCTGCTCGCGGGCGACGCGGCCCATATCCACTTCCCGGCGGGCGGCCAGGGGCTGAACCTGGGAGTGCAGGACGCGGTCAACCTCGGCTGGAAGCTCGGTGCCGTGATCCGGGGTCGGGCGCCGGAGAGCCTGCTGGACAGCTATCACACCGAGCGGCACCCCGTCGCGGAGGCCGTACTCCGCAACACCCGGGCCCAGTCGGCCCTGGGGCGCCCCGACCCCCAGACGGAGGCGCTGCGCGACGTCTTCGCCTCGATCATGGTCTACGACGACGTCAACCGGTACCTCCGGAATATGCTCACGGCCCTCGACATCCGCTATCCGGCAGGCGGCGGCCATGCCCTGACGGGCCGCCGGGTACCCGACGCCGGGCTCAAGACACCGGACGGCACCACCCGGGTGTACGAGCTGCTGGCCGCCGCCCGCCCCGTACTGCTGGAACTGCGTCCCGGCGCCGGGACGGCGGCGGCCGTCCGGGGCTGGGCCGACCGGGTCGACCTGGTCGAGGCGCGGAGTACGGACTCCGACTGGGCCGTGCCCGGCGTCGGCGGGATCCCCGCTCCCGCCGCTCTCCTCGTCCGCCCCGACGGCCATGTCGCCTGGGCCGCCGACGACGGCGACGGCGACGGGCCCGGCGGTCCGGCGCTCCGGGCCGCCCTCACCACCTGGTTCGGACCGGCCCTGCCGGACGCCGCGATCGGCCCGTCCCGGGGGCCCGGCCCGGACACCTTCTAGGGCGTGTCTGACGGATCAGGCTGGATCAGCGAGCGGGGTGCCGTGGATCGCAAGGCGGAGGAGGGAGTCCACGCGGTGGGGGTACGCCCCCTGGGCTCCGCCCGGGAGGTGCCCCCACCCGCGCCGCCAGGCGCAGGGGGCCGTAGGCGACCGACGACAACGCGGCGTGGGGGTACCTCCCGGGCCGCCGGGCCCAGGGGGAGCGGTGCCAGGGCCGCGAGCCCGGCAAGATCCGTCAGACACGCCCTAGCGCCGCGCGGGGCGTCGCGGGCCGGTGAACCTTCCGGTCACAGCGCTAGGCTCGCGCCT
This sequence comes from Streptomyces sp. NPDC006798, assembly GCF_040635975.1. Classification (NCBI taxonomy): domain Bacteria; kingdom Bacillati; phylum Actinomycetota; class Actinomycetes; order Kitasatosporales; family Streptomycetaceae; genus Streptomyces; species Streptomyces sp. NPDC006798. Next base: position 2,584 of record NZ_JBEYIS010000059.1, on the reverse strand, counting down.
CCTCCAGGACCTGCTCGGCAGCGTTGTCGAGGGTCGCCATGACCCACTGTTCGAAGTCGGTCCCGGTCTGCTCCGCGGCCTTGTGCCACCACTGGAGCCGGCTGTCGGGCACCGCGAGCCGGCGGGTCGGCTCGGCCGGGCGCTCGGTCTCCGCCGCCGGTTCGCGGCCGGTGTCGGCGGCGTCCTCACGGGCGAGCCGGATGGCCCCCCGCAGCTGCTTGGTGGTCCAGCCCAGCTGTTCGGCCCGGTCCAGCCACGCGTCCTGTTCCTCCACGGGCAGCGGGGCCAGTTCGGCGTGGTGCTGGAAGCTCAGGCCCGCCCGCCGCCGGACGACGTCGAACCGCCGGGACACCCAGGCGTAGTTCCGCAGGGTCTGGTACTGGAGTCCGGCCGCGCGGATTCCCCGCTCGTAACGATCGCTGTAGTGGTCCTTGCCGTACACGAGCCAGTCACCGAGCCACCAGGAAGAGGAGTTCACGAGTCCCGACAACCGGCGTCCGGCCCGCTCCCATTCCTCGAAGGCGAGCCCGGCGGGGATCTGGAGCCCCACATTGGTCGTGAGCACCCGGCCGTGCCGCTGCTCGCCGTCGACCGCGTGGTACGTACGCGGCGCCGGGTGCGGGCTTCTGCGGAACCGGGCGGGCTGCTCCCCCTCGGGGCCCCCGTTACGGTTGGTCACCATACCTCCAGGCGAATATGCAGCTCTTGGACAGGGGTATGACTCTCAGGACCGCGGAGTTGCGGCAGTGATATCGGGTCAGAACCCGGATGCGAACGCCGCGGCGATATCCGGACAATGACCGCCCAGCATATAAATGCCATATACACCGAACATATCGCCCCCTTCTCCGTCGAACCCGCACATCAGCATTCCCCCGTTCGCATCGCCCGCGATCCGATAGGTCGCCGAAGCCATTACCGGAAGCGTTGAGGCGGTACGGTTCAGGCCGACTTCCCAACCGAAGCGGCTCGTTCCGAACGCCTATCCGAGTAGACCGCGCGAACTCCTGCGGGGGCAAGGATCATGGTCAGGACCGTCACTACTTTTCGAGGTTTACCGGACGGGATCCCGGGACGCCTGCGGCGGAGGCACCGCTTACCCCGCACTTCGCGGCCCGGCCACCGGGACGGCCGGGACCCCGGCCCGTCGCCGCGCCCCGGACACGGCGAGCCTATGGAGCGACGGCCGGGTTCCGCTTAGCTTCTATCTCCATGGCAGCACGGGAAATCCCCACTTCCCGGTATCGACTCAGACCAACGGGGGCACGGAGTGTCAGATTTTAGCGCTTCCTTAACTGCCTTCTCCGCAGCGCTGTTCGGTAGCCTGCGAAGGGCCGACCAGCGAAGATGGGCGGAGTCCTACCTGCTCGGGTTACTCATCACCCAAGGGAAGAAGTCCGTTCGCCGCATGGCCGACACCGTCTCCGCCTCACCCACCGCCGCCCAGTCGATGCGTCAATTCATCTGTATCAGCCCCTGGGACTGGGGGCCGGTCATGCGGGAACTCACCCGCTGGGCGGAGGGACACGGTCCGGCGACCGCCTGGACGATCGGCCGCGCGGTGCTCCCCAAGCGGGGCGACCGGTCCGTCGGCGTACACCGCTACTTCGACCCGTTCTCCGGCCGGACCCTCAACTGCCAGCTCGGTATCGGCGCCTTCACCTGTATCGGCGGAACCCCGGTACCCGTCGACTGGCGGCTGCATCTGCCCACGCAGTGGACCGAGGATCCCCGGCAGCGCCGGCGCGTACGCATCCCCGACACCGTGCACTACCGCCCGCTGTGGATCCAGGCGCTCGAACTGGTCGACACCCTCGCGGCCCATGACGACATCACCCCCGCGCCCGTCGTGGCGGATCTGAGCGACAGCCCGGACGCGGGCCTGTTCCTCCGCGCGCTGGGCCGCCGGGGGTACGAGTTCGTCATCGCCGTACCACCGGCCCTGCGGGTCCGGCTCGCCGTCGAACGTCCCCCGGGAGCACCGGAGTTCGTGACGGCCAAGTCCCTGCTGTCCTCGTGCGGCACCCCCGACGACGTGCCGGTCACGACGGCGGACGGCCGCCGGGAGCGGGTCCGGGTCCAGTCGGCACTGGTCACTCCCCCGGGCGCGGGGACGACCCGGCTGCCGGAGCGCCCCCACCGCCTCTTCACCGAGCCGCGGCCGGACGGCCGCGCCGGCCCGCTGTGGATGACCAATCTCACCGCCCGGCCCCTGGGCGAGGTCGCGTCGCTCACCGGACTGCGGGCCGCCACCGCGGCCTCCGTCGACACCATGGCCCGCGAGTTCGGGCTGCTCGACTTCGAGGGCCGCTCCCTGCCCGGCTGGTACCACCACATGGCCCTGGTCTCCGCCGCGCACGCCTACCGGCGGCTCACCCCGCCGCCCGAGATCCGGCAGCGGCGCATCTACCACTCCGCGCGGCCGCCCAGGACCGCCGTCCGGGCGCCCCGCCAGTGGTCCGGCGTATCAGCACCGTGACGCCGCCGCGCCGGGCGCCGGGATCCGGCACCGGGGACCGCGGTGCCCGTGGTGGGTCGGGGGGGGCGGCGGGGGGCGGCGGGCGCGGCCGGGGCCCGCGAGGCG
>NZ_JBEYIS010000058.1:0-43238 GCF_040635975.1 Streptomyces sp. NPDC006798 | reverse complement strand
CCGCGTGCCAGCGTGATACTCCGCCCTGGCCGAGCGAGGGCATGAGGAAGCCCACGCCGGTGAGTACGGCCGAGAGGCCGGGCGTGGGCGTCCGGCCGCCGCGGCTCCACCGGTCACCGCCGCCGGGTGCGGATCACGGTGGTCCGGTTCCCGGCCGCTGCCGGGGTTCCGGTCACGGCAGTCCGGTGTGCAGGGCGTTCATCAAGGTGCCGTTCGGGGTGTCGCCGGACATCTCCCAGACCATGCCGCCGAGCAGCCCCTTGGCCTTGATCCAGTCGGTCTTCTTCCCGATGGACCAGGCGTCGTCGAAGCTCCACCAGGTGCCGCCGGGTCCGGTGTAGCCGTAGGTGGAGATCGACTGGGCGTCGTGGTGGACGGTCATATTCGGATAGGCGGCGAGCATATTGGCGTACCCCCGGATCCCGGCCTCCTCCGGGAACTGGCCGGGTGCCGCGCCGTTCGCGGTCTGCCATTCGCCGTTGGTGCCCGCGGGCCCGGCGGCCACGTCCTTCCAGCCGCGGCCGTAGAACGGGAAGCCGACGGTCAGCTTCCGCGGGTTGACCCCGGCGTCGAGATAGGTCTGGACGGCCTTCTCGACACTGAAGTCGAACGGGTACGGGTCCTGGGCGTCCCGGTGCAGATTGGCCTGGTGGCCGGTGCGGAGGGGCTCCCACGAGTTGTCGCTGCCGGAGCCGTGGAAGTCGTACCCCTGGACGTTGGCGAAGTCCAGATAGTCGAAGATCTTCGTCAGGTCCCAGCCCGCCGCGATCTTCGCCGGGTCGGCCGGGGTGAAGGCCGTGAGCAGCCGGTGTTCGCCGCCGAGGGCGTCGAGCTGACGGCGGAACTCGGCCAGCAGGGCGGTCAGATTGTCCTTGTCCTGCGGGCGGAAGATATTACCGGGATGGCCTTCTGAGCCCGGCCACTCCCAGTCGATGTCGATGCCGTCGAAGACCCCGGCGCCGGTGCCGGGGCCGCCGGCGCCGTTGTAGACGGGCAGATTGCCCTTGATCCAGACGTCGACGCAGGAGCGGACGAACTTCTCCCGGGAGGCCGGGGTGGCGGCGGCGTCCGAGAAGAACTTGGAGAAGGTCCAGCCGCCGAGGGAGACCACGAACTTGAGGTGCGGGTGCTTGGCCTTCAGCTTCTTGATCTGGTTGAAGTTGCCGCGCAGTTTGCCCCAGCCGTCGTCGGCGACGCCGTCCACGGACTGGGCGGCGGAGAAGGGCCTGGCGTAGTCGGCGTCCGCGTCCCCGGCGCCGGTCCCTTCGTCGGGGTCCTGGGGGTTGCCGGAGACGCCCTTGGTGACGCCCGCCTGGCAGGTCAGATTGACCGGGTCGATGTTCTCGAAGGCGTAGTTGACGACATCGAGCTTGGCGGCGGCGCCGGAGGTGTCGAGGTTCTTGACGAAGTACTGGCGGCCGTAGAGGCCCCACTGGATGAAGTAGCCGACCTTGAGGTAGTTGCCGGGTCCCGCGACGTCGTCGGTGAGGACGCGCAGGGCGTTGGAGGCGGCGGAGGAGTTGTCGGCGGTGTCGCGGGCCTTCACGGTGAAGGTGTACGCGGTCGCGGGCGAGAGCCCGGTGACGGTGGCCGTGGTGGTGGCCGCGGCGACCGTCTTGACCAGGGCCGTGCCCCGGTAGATGTCGTAGGCGGCGACGGCGACGTTGTCGGTGGAGGCGTTCCAGGCGAGGGCCGCCGTGGTGGCGGTCTTCGCGGTGGAGCGCAGATCACCGGGCGCGCTGGGTGGCACCGGGTCGCTCGCCGGGTCGACGGTCCGGACGTTCGCCGGTGGGCTCAGCGGGCCGGTGTTGCCCCGGGTGTCCTTGGCGCGGACGGTGAAGGTGTACGCGGTCGCCGGGGTCAGCCCGGTGACGGTGGCGTCGGTGGTGGTGGTGTTGGCGACGACGACGCCGTTGCTGAAGACGTCGTACGAGGCGACCTGGTAGTCGCCGGGGGAGGAGGCGGGCCAGGAGAGCGCTGCGGTCCTGGCCGTGACGGAGACGATCCGCGGGGCGCCGGGCGCGGTGGGCGGTACGTCGGGTGTGCCGTCGCACTTGTCGCCGTTGACGGTACATCCGGTGGGGGTGCCGACCGGGCCGTTGCCGATGAACCAGTAGCTCCACGGGTCGCTGGTGCCGCCCGCCGGGATCGTCCCGTTGTAGTGGGCGTTCTTCACCGAGACCCGGTTGCCGGTGACGGTGGCGTCGCCGTGGTAGTGGCCGGTGACGGTGGCCCCGGGCGGCAGGGTGAAGTCCAGGGTCCAGCCGTTGACGGCGGCGGTGCCGCTGTTGCGGATGGTGTAGATGCCGCGCCACCAGGAGCCGTTGTTCTCGGTGGTGAAGGTGGCGGTGAGGGTTCCGGCGGCCTGGGCGGGCGACGCGGTGAGCCCGGTCAGCCCGGCGAGGGGGAGGACGAGGGCGGCGACCAGCGCCGCGATCCGGTTGCGGATCCGGTGGGGGCGCCGGCGGCCCCGGTGGGGGGATGGGCGGGGGGTTCTTGTGTGGGGGGTTCTTTTCTTGAACATGGCTCTCCCTGGGGTAAGGGGTGCGTGGCCGTGCTCAGGACGTTCGGGCGATCAACTGGTCAAGCTACTTGGTCTGGACCAGTCCGGAAGCGGGTCGGACGGGACGGCTTTCCGCCACTGTCGGCTTTCCGTCGCCGCTCTCTAGTGGCGGCGACGAGTGGTCTGTACCTTTCCCTGCACGGTCGGCGGAAGCGGGGCGGGGGCGCTGCGGGATGACGGGGACGGGCGGGGACGACCCGGCGGCCGGGGAGCCGTACGGGCCCGGCGCGCGGTCGCGGGGGCCCGGTGGCGGACCGTACGGCCCCGGTGGTGAGCCGTACGAGCCCGGTGGCGGACCGTACGGCCCCGGTGGTGAGCCGCGCGGGCTCGGCGCGCTCGGGGTCCCGGCCGGTGAGGAGGCCCTTTACCGCGCGGTGCTGGCCCGCCCCGGTACGACCGTCGCCGAACTCGCCGCCGCGACCGGCTGGGACCCCGCCCGGGTCCGGCGCCGGATCCGGGCCCTCGAACTGCGCGGCCTGGTCGCCCGGTGGCCCGGCGGCCGCCCGGCCCGGTTCGGCCCGGCCCCGCCCGATCTGGCGCTGGAGGCCCTGGCCCTGCGGCGGCGGGCCGAGATCGAGCGCGCCCGGCTGGTCGCCGCCGGGCTGGCCGACGGCTTCCGGTCCGGCGCCGGGGCGGCGGGCGCCCGGCGGGCCGTGGAGCCGCTGGTCTGCGGCCGGGAGGCGGCGGACCGGTTCGCGTTACGGCTCCAGGAGACGGCCCGGGTGGAGGTGCTGACCCTCGGCGAACCGCCCGTAACGCCCCGGGAACCGGCCCGCGGCGTCCGCCGCCGGGCGATCTACGACCACGGCTGGCTCGACTCGCCCGAACGGCTGGCCGCGGCCGGGGAGTCGGCGGCCCGGCTGGGCGAGCGGAGCCGGGTCCTGGCGGAGGCGCCGCTGACACTGCTGGCGGTGGACCGGGCGGCGGCGCTGGTACGGGACGGGGAGACGGCGCTCGTACTGCGTTCGTCGGCGCTGCTGGACGGTCTGCTGAGCCTCTGGGAACTCCTCTGGCAGCGGGCCCTGCCGCTCTATCCGGACGGCCCGGCCGAAGGGCGCGGCGGCGGGCTCTCGGCCGACGACGAGCGGCTGCTCGCGCTCTCCGCCTCGGGGCTCACGGACCGGGCGATCGCCCGGCGGCTGGGGGTGGCGCAGCGGACCGTGGAGCGCCGGATGCGGCGGATCATGAACACGCTCGGGGCGCGGACCAGGTTCCAGGCGGGGCTGCGGGTGGCGGAGCTGACCCGGGAGCCGGGGCGGCGGCAGCGGGGCGGGGATTAGGGCCGGGGCGCGCGGGCCCGCCGGGCCGGGGCGCGGGTTCGGGGCTCAGCGGGGCGCGTAATGCCCCAGGAACATGTCGACGCCGCTGACCAGCAGCCGGTCGGTCAGTCCTTCGTCGAGGGTCGCGCCGTAGTGGCCGAAGGCCAGATGCGGATGGACCAGCAGGGCGTGCAGCTGGATGGTGGCGACCTCCAGATCGGGGATCTCCAGCCGCCCCCGTTCCACCAGCGCCGTGAGTACCGCGGCGACCTCGGGGTGGTGGTGGGTCGGGCCGCCCCGCTGCCAGGCGGCGGCCAGTTCGGGGAAGCGGTGCAGTTCGGCCGCGACCAGGGCGCGCAGCGCCGCGACCTCGCCGTCGTCGCGTACCGCCCGTACCCAGTGCCGGGCCGTCTCCAGGAACGCGGCCCGCAGATCGGGCGCGTCGGCCAGCCGGTCGAGCCGGGCGGCGGCGGCGCCGTCGGTGACGGGTTCGTCGAGCGCGCCCGCGACCACGGCGGTGAAGAGGGCTTCCTTGCTGCCGAAGTGGTTGTAGACGGTCACCTTCGAGACGCCCGCCTCGGCGGCGATGGCGTCCATGCCGACCCCGAAGCCGTCGCGGAGGAAGAGCTTCCGGGCGGCCGTGACGATGGCCTGCCGCTTGCGTTCGGCGCGGGGGCCCGTGGGGCGGTGGTGGGGGTCGGGGGTGCGGTCCACGGGGTCGATCGTACCCCCGCATCTGAACTGTACGGTTGAGTTCACATGAACTGAACCGTACAGTTCAATAAGAGGTCCGTCCCGACCGTCCCCAACCCGCAGGAGCCCCCGATGACCGCCACGGAACACCCCCACGACCAGCACCACCCGCCCGGGCCCGCGCACCCGGCCGCCGACCCCCACGGAGACCCGCACCACGAGCCCGGCCACCACGACTCCTCCCACCACGCGCCCGGCCCCGCGCATTCCCGCCGCTGGGCGGCCCTCGCGGTGATCTGTCTGGCCCAGTTCATGCTGGTCCTCGATGTCACCGTGGTGAATGTGGCGCTCCCCGACATGGCCGCCGACCTCGGTCTCGGCCGGGCCACCCTGACCTGGGTCGTCGCCGTCTACACCCTCTGCTTCGGCGGTCTGATGCTGCTCGGCGGCCGGCTCGCCGACGCGTTCGGCGCCCGGCCGGTGATGCTGACCGGGCTCGCCGTCTTCACCGCCGCGTCCCTCGCCACCGGACTCGCCGGGACCGCCGCCTGGCTGATCGCGGGCCGCGCGGCCCAGGGCGTCGGCGCCGCCCTGCTGTCGCCCGCCGCCCTCGCCTTCGTCACCACTTCCTTCCACGGCCCCGAACGCCACAAGGCGCTCGGCGTCTGGGCCGCGATCGGCGGTACGGGCTCCGCCATCGGCGTCCTGGTCGGCGGCGCGCTCACCGACGGACCGGGCTGGGAGTGGGTCTTCTACGTCAACGTCCCCGTCGGGATCGCCGTACTGGCCGCCGTCCCCCTCCTCGTACCGCGCCGCGCCCCCGCGCCCGGCGTCCGGCTCGACGCCCCTGGCGCGCTGCTGGTCACCGCCGCCACCGGCGCCCTGATCTACGGTCTGGTCCGCGCGGGCGACGACGGCTGGGGCGACGAGTTCACCCTGCTCGCGCTGTTCGGCTCCGTCGCGCTCTACGCCGCCTTCGCCCTGGTCGAACGGGCCACCCGGGCACCGCTGATGGACCTGCGGATGTTCACCCGCCGCCCGGTGCTGGCCGGTTCGTTTCTGATGCTGGTCGCGACGGCCCTGCTGATCTCGTTCTTCTTCCTCGGCTCGGTCTATCTCCAGCACGCCCGGGGCTTCGGCGCGCTGGAGACCGGTCTGGTCTTCCTGCCGGTCGCGGTCGGTGTCGCCGCCGGGGCGCATCTCGGCTCCCGGCTCGTCGGCACCCTCGGCAGCCGGGCCTGCGCGGCCGGCGGGATGGCGGTCACCACGATCGGCGCCGTACCGCTCGCCCTGCTCTCCGACGACACATCGGTGTACGGGGTGTTCCTGCCGGGGCTCGTCGTGGCGTCCCTCGGGGTGGGCGCGGTCTTCGTCACCGCCACCACGACGGCGCTGGCGATGGTCGCCCACGAGGAGGCCGGACTCGCCTCCGGGGTGGTCAACACCTTCCACGAGGTGGGCGGTTCGGTCGGGGTCGCCGTGGTCTCCACGGTCGCGGCGGCGGGCATCACCGGAACGGCGTCGGGCGCGTTCACGGACGCGTATCTGCTGCTGGCGATCGTGGCGGGGGTGAGTGCGCTGCTCTCGGTGCTGCTGGTGCCGCGTGGCCGTCCGGACACCACGGGGATGCCGCACGCGCACTGACCGGCCGGCCCGCCCCCCTCCGCCACCCCCGTCCCGTCCGCACCGACGGGCTATCACCGCGCGACGGGTACGGGCCCGTACAACCATCGCCGGCGGTCCGGGGTCGTACCCCGCGTCGTCGTACCGGTCCGACCACCGGTACGCGGCGAACGCGTAGGCCCGCTCCCATCACCCGGTGATCCGGGGCGGACCACCCGAAGGGGAGGGAACCGGCCGGTCCGCGCGACCGGCCGGACGAACCCGCCGGGCCGTCCAGCCCGGCGGAAGAAGGGGGAGGACATGACGACGAACCGACGGAACCACGGGCCCGGCTCGCGGACCGGGATCGGTACCGCGATCATCGTGGCGCTCGCGGTCACCGCGGGACCGCTGGCCCTGGCGGCGCCCGCCGCCGCGGCGGACGCCAAGCCGGCGTCGGCCACGACGGCCGAGGAGCGGCAGCGAAACCAGAACCTGCCGCGGCTCACCAAGGGCTCCGAGGTGGTGGCCGCCGGTCAGAGCGGCTATCTCTCGGAGTCCCCGGTCGCCGCGAACGGCAAGCGGACCCTCAGCTGGGTCCGGACCGCCGACGGTTCGGCGACGCCGCTCAAGGAGTACGAGGGCCGGGGCGTCCAGCATCTGGGCGCGGTCTCCGACATCGTCGTACTGCCGGGCGACGCGGCCGGGCAGACGGTGACACTGACCGATCTGAGCGCCGGGGCGCCGGGCACGAAGACCGTGCTCGAACTCCCGGCCGGGTACCGGTATCTGGGCGCGGTGGGCGCCACCGTCGTCGCCGCCAAGGACCATGAGATCCGGCTGCTCGCCAAGTCCGGCGACACCCTCACCGACCGCGGGGTCATCGGGTCGGTCCCGGGGACCCAGCCGCAGTATGTCGCCGCCGCCGGGCCGGGACATGTCGTCGTCGGTCTGCCGGAGAACCGGCTCCTGCCGGTCGACCTGGCCGCCGCGACCGCCTCCCCGGTCCTCGCGGGCGGCCGGGACCGCCAGGTGAGCGCCGTCGCCGTCTCGGCCACCCACACCGCCGTCGTCTGGGAGGTCCGGACGGCACCCCGCGCGGGGGCCGAACTGGAGGTGGTGAACCGGGCCACCGGAGTGTCCTGGAAGAACCCGATCCCGCACGGGCAGCGGATGTTCGTCGGCCTCACCGGCGACAAGGTCGTCCACGGCCCGGCGTACGACCCGTACGAGCGGCCCACCGTCGGGCGCGCGGCGACCGTCGTCACCCCGGTCAACGGCAACGAGGGCACCCAGGTCCTCGACCGGGGCTTCGCCCTCGCCCCGGCGGCCGACGGCACGCTCCTGGTCTCCGGCGGTTCGGTCCACGCGGGCGACGGGGTCTACCGGATCGCGCCCGACACCCCCTTGTTCCAGGCCGAGAAGATCGCCGACACCGGGGACACCACCCGGATCTCCTTCCTGAAGTCCGACGTCCCGGCCGAGGCCGACCTCGACACCGGCACGCTGAAGGCCCGCTGGGAACTCTCCCGGCACCAGGCCGACTTCACCCTCACCCTGGAGCAGCCCGCCCGGGGCATCAAGCACACCGTCGACCTCGACTTCCGCGCGGGCGGCGGCGATATGTTCACCGCCCCGTTCTTCGACTGGGACGGCACGATCGGCGCGCCCGGCGCCGAACGGTACGCCCCGCCCGGCCAGTACACCTGGACCCTGAAGGCCACCCCCTGGGACGGCATCGGCCCCGCGGCCACCGAGACGGGCACCTTCACCGTCAAGCGGGCCAAGTCCCCGCACGACTGGACCGAGAACGGCTCCCCGGACCTCCTGGTCACCGACGGGGCCGGTCGGCTCTGGCGCGAGGACACCCACAACACCTGGGTCAACGGCGCCGAGGTGTTCGGCGGCGTCCAGCGGGAGCAGGTCGGCACCGGCTGGGACAAGTACGACCGGATCGAGTCCGTCGGCGTCCAGCAGGGACGGACGGCGGTCGTCGCCCGGGACACCACCGGCGGGCTCTGGCTGCACCACGAGAACGGCTTCGGTTCGCCCGACCGCCAGGAGACCCGGATCGGCGGCGGCTGGCAGGTCTACGACCGGATCGCGAGCGGCAGCGACATCGACGCCGACGGGATCACCGACATGGTCGCCGTCCAGCCCAACGGCGACCTCTACTACTACAAGGGGACGGGCCGTCAGAACGTCCCCTTCGCGCCCAAGTTCAAGAACGGCTGGGGCTGGCACATCTACAACGAGATCACCGCCGTCGGGAACATCGCGGGCGGCCCCGCCGGTGATCTGGTGGCCCGGGACAAGGCCGGGGTGCTCTGGCTCTACCAGGGCAAGGGCGACGGCACGTTCGCGGCCCGGGTCCGGATCGGCGGCGGCTGGAACGAGTACACCCAGCTCGTCGGGATCGGCGACGGCAACCGGGACGGCCGGGCGGATCTCTACGCGTACGGCCCGAACGGCCGGACCTTCTTCTACGCCGGTACGGGCCAGGCCGCGACGCCGTTCAAGCCCCGTACGGCCAGCACCGTACTGTCCGTCAACTCAACGGACTACAAGGTCGTGTTCTGACCCGGCCCATTTACCACGTGTCATCTATCACCGTGAAATAGCTCTACAACCTTCCTCTCGCACCACTTGTCACAGAAGTTACGGAAATCGTGATGTTTTCCCGATGTGAGAGGACAGACCTTGTCGCAACCCCCCGTTGCCCAGAACCCGCCGCGACCGGGCGGCGGTCGCGGTCGGCTGACCACGGCCGCCGCCGTGGCGCTCGCCGTCACGGCGGGCCCGCTGGCCCTGATGTCCCCCGCCGTCGCCGCCCCCGTGACGGCGGCGGAGTCCCCACAGACCGCGGTGGTCGCGGCAACCGCGAATGCCGCGGCCACCGCCTCGGGGCAGTCGCGGCGGAACGAGAACCTGCCGAAGATCCCCAAACACTCCCGGGTGCTCAGCGCCGGGAAGACCGGCTATCTCGTCCACTCCGAATACGACAGAACGACCCAGAAGTACACCGCGAGCTGGGTCCGTACCGCCGACGGCTCGGTCACCCAGGTCGCCGCCTACCCGCATACGTCCCAGGGCCTGAGGTACGCCGGCGCCGTCGGCGACGTGCTGGTGCTGCCGGGCGACGCGACCGAGCGGAAGGTGACCCTGACCGACCTGAGCGCCGGAGCCCCCGGGACGAAGACCGTGATCGACCTTCCGGCCGGCTACAAGTACCTCGGCGCCGTGGGCGGCACCGTCGTCGTCAACGCGGGCAACTCGATCAGACTCCTCACCAAGTCCGGGGAGACCGTCACCGACCGCGAGGTCACCGGACTGCCGCCGATGGCCCGGTCGATAGTCGGGGTCGTCGGGTCGGGGCCGGGGACGGTCGTCGTCCGGCTCGAAACCGACCACCTCGCGGTCATCGACACGAACACCGCGAACTCGACCGGTCTGCACGCCATCGGCACCGGCCGCTTCCCCTCGGTGGCCGTCACCGCCACGCCGGAGCACCTGGCCTGGATCGAGTCCCCCGAGAAGGGCCACGGAAGCACCTCGAACCTGATCGTGGTCGACCGGGCGACCGGCGCCGAGATCCGGCGCTCGGTGATCCCGTTCGCCTGGCGGCCGCTCATCGGGGTGACCGGCGGGCAGGTGGTCTACGGCACGGAGTACCTGGACTACGACCTGACCGGCCGCCCCGCCGAACTGGCGATCAACACCACGCCCCTCACCGGCGGTACCCCGGTGAAGCTCCTCGACCGGGCCTTCGCGATGCACCCGGCCGCCGACGGTTCGGTGCTGGTGACCGGTGGCACGCTCGACCGGGACGAGGGCGTCTACCGGGTCACCGCGCCGTCCGGCACCGCGACCGCCGAGAAGATCGCCACCACCGGCGACACCACCCGGATCACGTTCCTGAAGTCGAACGTCCCGGCCGAGGCGAACCTCGACACGAAGAACCTGGTGGCGTCCTGGGAGCTGTCCCGGCACGATGCCGCGTACACCCTCACCCTGGAGCAGCCGGCCACCGGTACGACGTATACGACCCCCGTCCGACGAGGGGACGGGGACGGCTACCCGCCGCGCTTCGACTGGGACGGCCGGATCGGCGACGGGAACACCAAGCGGTACGCCCCCTCGGGGCCGTACACCTGGACCCTGAAGGCCGTACCGAGGGACGGTATCGGCCCGGCCGCCACCGCGACCGGCACGATCGACGTCAAGCGGACCAGGGCCCCGCACGACTGGACCAACAACGGCTCCCCCGACCTGCTGGTCACCGACGGAGCCGGACGGCTGTGGCGCGAGGACAGCTACTACCAGCCGTTCGTCCCCGCCGAGGACGAGCACAGCCGGCCGATCCCGGAGGAACTCGCGGGCTCCGGCCGCAAGCAGGTGGGTTCGGGCTTCGGGAAGTACGACCGGATCGAGTCCGTCGGCGTCCAGCAGGGCCGGACCGCGTTCCTCGCCCGGGACGCGGCCGGTGACGTCTGGCTGCACCACGACAACGGCTCCGGTACACCCCTGGCGCAGGGGGTGAAGGTCGGCTGGGGCTGGCAGACGTACACCCGTATCGCGGGCGGCGGTCAGCACGGCGACGGCAGTTCCCCGGATGTGCTGGCCGTGGACACCAAGGGCGATCTGTACTTCCACGCCGGGACCAACACCCAGCCCACCGCCTTCACACCGCGCAAGAAGGTCGGCTGGGGCTGGGGCATCTACAACGAGGTCACGTCCGTCGGTGATATCGCGGGCAGCGAATACGGCGATCTGGTGGCCCGGGACAAGGACGGCGTCCTCTGGCTCTACCAGGGCCGCTGGGACGGCTCGTTCGAGCTCCGGGTCCGGATCGGCGGCGGCTGGAACGAGTACAACCAGCTCGTCGGCATCGGCGACGCCAACCGCGACGGCAAGGCCGATCTGTACGCGTACGGCCCGGGCGGCCGGGCGTACTTCTACGCCGGTACGGGCCAGGCCGCGACGCCGTTCAAGCCGAGGGTCGCCAGTACGGTCCTCGCCGCCAACTCGTCCGAGTACGAAATCATCTTCTAGGAGTGCCGACAGTGAACCGAATTCCCCTGCCGGGTCCGAACCGTTCCCGCCGGGCCCTGACATCCGTCGCGGTCGCCGTGGCGCTCACCGTCACCGTCGGCCCGCTGGCCCTGGCCTCACCCGCCGGCGCGCAGCCGGCCGGGCCGGCGCCGACAGCGGCGACGCAGGCGGCGGAGGCGAGGGCCGCGGCGCTGAAGGCCGCGAGGGCCACCACCGCCGTCGCGGAGCGGCCGGGTCGGAACGAGAACCTGCCGAAGATCCCCAAACACTCCCGGGTGCTCAGCGCCGGGCAGACCGGCTATCTCGTCCAGTCCGGCTACGACCCGGCGACCCAGAAGTACACGGCGAGCTGGGTCCGTACCGCCGACGGCTCGGTCACCCCGGTCAAGCAGTACTCCGCCCAGCAACTGGACGACGTCGGCTCGGCGTCGGACGTCCTGGTCCTGCCCGGCGACGCCACTCGGCAGCAGGTGACGCTGACGGACTTGAGCGGCGGCGCGCCCGGCGCGAAGACGGTGATCGACCTCCCCACCGGATTCACCTACCGGGGCCTCGCCGACTCCGCCGTCGTCGCCTCCGACGGCACCAGAATCCTGCTGATCGGCAAAGTCGGCGGGGTCCAGACCGAACGCGAGGTCACCGGCCTTCCCGCCGGGCGGAACGTGGTCCGGGTCGACGCGGCCGGCTTCGGCGGCCTCGTGGTCCGGATCACCGGCGAACAGATCGCGTTCGTCGATCTCGAACTCGGCTCCGTGACGGGCCTGCACACCGTCTCCTCGTCGAAGTACTACGCGCCCCTGAGCGTCGCCCTCTCCGCCTCCCATCTGGCCTGGCTGGAAACCCCAGAGGCGCCCGGAGCCCAGTCGGCGCTGGTGGTCGTCGAGCGGGCCTCCGGTAACGAGATCCGGCGGACGGCGGTGCCCCCGGCCGGCGCACCGCTGGTGGCCCTCGCGGGCGACCAGGTGCTCTACGGCACGGCGTACGACCGCTACGACTCGCCGAACCCGGCGAAGGTGGCGATCAACGCGGTCCCGGTCGGCGGTGGCACCCCGGTGAAGGTCTTCGACCGGGCCCACGCGATCCACCCGGCCGCCGACGGTTCGGCGCTGGTCACCGGTGGCACGCTCGACCGTGACGAGGGCGTCTACCGGGTCACCGACACGGCCGCCGCGCCGGCCGTCGAGAAGATCGCCACGACCGGGGAGACCACCCGGATCTCCTTCGAGAAGTCGAAGGTCCCGGCCGAAGTGAACCTCGACACCGGTGAGACGGCGCTGAGCTGGGAACTGTCCCGCCACGCGGCCGACTACCTCCTGACCCTGGAACAGCCCTCCACCGGTACGAAGTACCTGGTGGCCGTCGGCCAGGGCGGCGGCGACCTCGATTCGCCGCCGCACTTCCTGTGGGACGGCCTCATCGGCGACGGCGACGACCGGCGGTACGCCCCTTCGGGTGCGTACAAGTGGACCCTGACCGCCAAGCCCTGGGACGGCATCGGCCCGGCCGCGACCGCGACCGGCACCATCGACGTCAAGCGGACCAGGGCCCCGCACGACTGGACCAACAACGGCTCCCCCGACCTGCTCGCCACCGACGGAGCCGGACGGCTCTGGCGCGAGGACACCTACCCCTGGTGGGTCGGCGAGGCCCAGACCCTGAAGGGGACCGCCCGTCAGCAGGTGGGCACGGGCTGGGAGAAGTACGACCGGATCGAGTCCATCGGCGTCCAGCAGGGCCGGACCGCCCTCCTCGCCCGGGACGCGGCCGGTGACGTCTGGCTGCACCACGACAACGGCTTCGGCACACCCCTGGCGCAGGGGGTGAAGGTCGGCTGGGGCTGGCAGACGTACACCCGGTTCACCGGCGGCCCGAGCGTCTACGGCGTGGACACCAAGGGCGATCTCTACTTCCACCCGGCGACCAACACCCAGCCCACCGCCTTCGGTCCCCGCAAGAAGGCCGGCTGGGGCTGGGGCATCTACAACGAGGTCACGTCCGTCGGTGATATCGCGGGCAATGGCTATGCCGACCTGGTGGCCAGGGACACGGCCGGGGTCCTCTGGCTCTACCAGGGCCGGTGGGACGGCTCGTTCGATGCCCGGGTGCGGATCGGCGGCGGCTGGAACGAGTACACCCGGCTCGTCGGCATCGGCGACGCCAACCGGGACGGCCGCGCGGATCTGTACGCGTACGGTCCCAACGGCCGGACGTACTTCTACGCCGGTACGGGCCAGGCGGCGGCGCCCTTCAAACCGCGTACGGCCGCGACGGTCCTGAACACCAACTCGTCCGACTACAAGATCGTGTTCTAGCGGCGGGTATCGGGACCGTCTCCCGGGGACCGCCTCCCCGCCGTCGTCCGTCGGCGGGGAGGCACTCCACCCACAACACCCGGATGCCATAAGCCAGTTGTCGCGTCAGGCGATGTTTTCCGTACAACCATCCCCCCGGTTCGGCTGTCGTGGAATGCAAGGAAATCATCGGGATTTCCCCCTGCCGCCCGTCGGCAGGAAACCGCTCCGGGCGGTGCTGGTACGACGCCCGGGCGCCATACGCCGCAGCCCCGCCCGTGCCGGGGCCGGGGCGGGCAGTTGGGGGAGGACCGCCGTGTCTCTACCGCTCCGTCCGTACCACCGGCACCACTTCTCGAACCGGCGGGCGCGGCTGACCACCGCGATTGCCGCCGCACTCGCCGTCACGGCGGGCCCGCTGGCCCTGGCGGCACCGGCCGGCGCGGAGGCGATCACTTCCCCCGCCTCCGCCCCGGTCGTCGCCGAAGATTCCGCGCGGCAGCAGAACCCCCTGAATCCGCAGGACGAGAATCTGCCGAGACTCGTCAAACACGCCGAGACCCTCGGCGGCGGAAGATCCGGCTATCTGGTCAGGAACGGCTACGACGCCGCCACCAAGAAGCACACCGCGAGCTGGGTCCGGACGAGCGACGGCTCGGTCACCCCCGTCGCGACCTACCACGACCGCGACGCCGGGCACCGGATCAGCTCGGTCTCCGACGTCAAGGTCCTGCCGGGCGGGGTCGCCGGGCGGAAGGTGACCTTCACCGATCTGAGCGCCGGGGCGCCCGGCACCACATCCGTACGCGAACTCCCCGAAGGGCTGCGGTACGTGGGCGCCGTCGGGCCCACGGTGATCGCGGACGGTGCCGGGGGCGTACGGCTCGTCACCGCCACCGGCGACCGCGCGGTGACCGGGCTCCCCGCGGGCGCGGTCGCCGTCGAGGTGGTCGGTGAGTCGCCGGACGCGGCCGTCGTCCGGCTGGCGGATCACCGGCTGGCGGTCGTGGAGTTGGCCACCGCCGCCGTCACCGGACTCCACCAGGTCCATCCCGACAACCGGGTGAAGGTGGTCGCCGCCGTCTCGGCCACCCATCTGGCCTGGGTGGAGACCTCGTGGAGCTACTTCGGGAAGGCGACGCTCGTCGTCGCCGACCGGTCGACGTCCGCCGAGATCCGGCGGACCACCATGCCGTACGGGACGAGTGTGCCGCTGGTCGGGCTCACCGGCGACCGGCTGATCCACGGCATCCGCTACGACGTGAACGACGACCCCAAGCCGCATACGGCGGCGATCGTCTCGGCCCCGGTCACCGCGTCCGGCGGCGGCCCGGCCGCCGGTGAGGTGAAGATCCTCGACCGGGGCTTCGCCCTCGTACCCGCCGACGACGGCTCGGTCCTGGTGACCGGTGGCACGCTCGACCGCGACGAGGGCGTCTACCGGGTCACCGCGCCGTCCGGGGCCGCGACCGCCGAGAAGATCGCGACCACCGGCGACACCACCCGGCTGACCCTCCTGGAGTCGAACTTCCCCGAGCGGGCCGACCTCACGGTGGCCGCACTGATAGCCAGTTGGAAGGCGTCGCGTACCTACGCCCGGTACCGGCTGACCATCGAGCATCCGCTGACCGGGCATACCGAGACCTTCGACTCCGGGCCCAACTTCACCTGGGACGGCACCGTCGACCACACCGGGCCGGACCCGCGGTACGCGCCCTCGGGGGCGTACCGCTGGTCGATGACGGCCACCCCGAAGGACGAGATCGGCCCGCCCGTCACCGTCTCCGGCGCCTTCGTCCTCGACCGGACCCCGGCCCCGCACGACTGGACGTTCAACGGCTCGCCCGATCTGCTCGCCGTCGACGGCGCCGGGCGGCTCTGGCGCGAGGACACCCACCACCGGTGGAGCGGCGGCGGACGGCTCTTCGCCGGGAACGAACGCGTCTATCTGGGCTACCGATGGGACAAGTACGACCTGATCGAGTCCATCGGCAACCACAGTGTGCACACCTACTTCGTCGCCCGCGACAAGCAGGGGGTGCTCTGGCGCCACGACGCCCGGGACGCCGGAACCATCACCACCCGGCCCGAACGGCTCGGCGGCGGCTGGGGGAGCTACGACCGGATCACGGGCGGCGACTTCGACGGCGACGGCCGGCCCGACCTGGTGGCCGTCGACCGCAAGGGCGACCAGTGGCTCCACCCGACCCCGGCGAACGGTGTGGGCCTGCTGCCCCGGAAGAAGACCGGCTGGGGCTGGGGGATCTACAACCGGATCACCGCCGTCGGCGATGTCGCGGGCACCCCGGCGGCCGATCTGGTCGCCCGGGACAAGGCCGGGGTCCTCTGGCTCCACCAGGGCGACGGCAAGGGGTCGTTCACCAAGCGGGTCCGGATCGGCGGGGGCTGGAACCAGTACACGGAGCTGGTCGGCATCGGCGACGGCGACCGGGACGGCCGGGCGGATCTGTACGCGTACGCCCCGAACGGCCGGACGTACTTCTACCCCGGTACGGGGAACACCGCCCGGCCCTTCGAGCAGCGGTCCCCCAGCTCGGTCCTGATGAAGAACTCCGCCGACTACAAGATCGTCTTCTAGTGAGAATCGAGAACGCCATGCACCGGTTCCACCGCAGCACCCATCGCTCCCGTCCCGCCCGCAGGACCACGGTCGCGATCGCCGTGGCCGTCGCCGTCACGGCGGGACCGCTGGCCCTGACGGCCCCGGTCTCGGCCTCCTCCACGCCCGACCGCCCCGCCGCCACCACGCCTGCCGCGACCCCGCCGAAGGCCAGAAACGAGAACCTGCCGCCGCTGACGCACACCCGGGTCGTCTCCGCCGGGGAGACCGGCTATCTCGCCAGGACCGGCGGCGACGCCCTCGGCTGGGTGCGGTACGCCGACGGTTCCGTCACCCCCGTCGGCACCGCCCACGACTACGCCACGCAGTTCGGCGCGGCCTCCGACGTCGTCGCGCTGCCCGAGACCCCGGGCGCGGGCAAGGTGACCCTGGTCGACCTGTCGGGCGGCGGCAGCGGCACCCGTACGGAGATCGACCTCGCCGCGGCCGTCCCGGGATACACCTACCTCGGCGCCGTGGGCTCGACCGTGATCGCCCGCGACGGGCAGCGGATCAAGCTCGTCACCAGCACCGGAGGCGTCGTCACCAGCCGGGACGTGACCGGGCTGCCGGACGGGCTCCTCATCGAGCCGTCCGTGGCCGCGGCGACGAAGGACACCGTGCTGCTCCGCTATATGGACCGGCGGATCGTCGCCGTCGACCTGGCCACCGCGAGCGCCGCCGCCCACGGCGACCACACCACGGAAGAGGGGACCGACGGGCTCTCCACGGCCGTATCGGCGGACCACATCGCCTGGGTGGAGCGGGTCCCGTCCGCGAAGAAGTCGACCCTTGTCGTCGCCGACCGGGCCACCGGCGCGGTCCGCCGTACCGCCGTCCCGTACGCGAACTACCACCACATCGGCCTGACCGGCGGCTGGGTGGTGTACGGCATCGACGCCGACGGATACGTGAGCCCGGCGAACCTCCAGCTCTCCGCCGTACCCGCGACCGGCGGCACTCCGGTGAGACTCCTCGACCGCACCGACGGCCTGGGGCAGGCACCCGACGGCTCCCTCGTGGTCCCCGGCGGAATCGTCGGCCGGGGCGACGGCCTCTACCGGATCACCGGCGCGGCGGGCGGCCCCACGGTGGTGAAGACCGCCACGACGGGGCGCCCCACGGAGATCACCTTCGTCAAGTCCGACGTCCCGGAGTCGGCCGATCTCACCCGGGGCACGGTACCGCTCCGCTGGCAGCTCAGCCGCTACCGGGCGGACTACAAGCTGACCCTGCGTCATATCTACACCGGCGTCCGGACCGAGATCGACCTGATGCCCTGGATCGCGGGCGGCGACCAGGACGATCCGCCGTACCTCCACTGGGACGGCACCATGACCGCGAACGGCGAGCGCTTCTACGGCCCGAACGGCCCCTACGAATGGTCGTTGACCGCCACTCCGTGGAACCGCGTCGGCCCGCCCGCCACGGCGTCCGGTCGCATCAACGTCTACCGGGCCTATGCCCCGCACGACTGGACGAACAACGGCTCCCCGGACCTCCTGGTCACCGACGGCGGAGGCCGGCTCTGGCGCGAGGACACCCACCTCACCTGGACCAACGGCGTCCGGCTGCTCGCCGGAACGGGACGGCAGTTCCTGGGCGACGGCTGGGGCGGCTACGACCTCATCGAGGCGTCGGGCCTCCGGACCTCCAGCGCGACCTTCGTCGCCCGGGACAAGAAGGGCGACTTCTGGGAGTACCCGCACGGCCCCGACGGCTCCCCCGCCGACGGGCGCCTGAAGATCGGCCACGGCTGGGGGATCTACGACCGCGTCGCGGCGGGCAGCGACCTGAACGGCGACGGCCAGCCCGACCTGGTCGCCGTCGACCGCAAGGGCGACCTGTGGTTCTACCCGCGAACCGGCCCGGAGGAGGGCCCCGGCTACGGGCTGCGGAAGAAGGCCGGCCACGGCTGGGGCGGCTATACCGAGATCACCGCCGTCGGCGACATCGCGGGCGCCCGGGCCGGTGACCTGGTGGCCCGCGACAAGGCCGGAGTCCTCTGGCTCCACCTCGGCGACGGCAAGGGCGGCTTCGCCCCCCGCACCCGGATCGGCGGCGGCTGGAACGAGTACAACCAGTTCGTCGGCGTCGGCGACGCGAACCGCGACGGCCGTCCGGACCTGTACGCGTACGGCCCGGGCGGCCGGACGTTCTACTACCGGGCCACGGGCGACTGGAAGCGGCCGTTCGAGACCCGCATCAGCAGTACGGCCCTGATGAAGAACTCCGCCGACTACAAGATCGTCTTCTAGCCGGTGCCGGGGGCACCCCCGGGCCCGTCCCGCCTCGTGCGGCGCGGGCCCGGGTGCCCGTTCGTACACGTCCTCCGGACAGGCGTAGAGGGGTATGCCCGGCGGGACGTGCCCTGTCTCGACGGGTGCGGCGGTGTCCCGGCCGCAGACGCGACAGGGCGCGCGCAGGGCGGTCGGCGGGTCGTCGGCGAGCAGGCTCTCGTGGGTCATGGGGCGATCCGGCGGTGAAGGCCGGGGCGGTCGAGGCAGAGGCCGTGGGCGATCACGTACAACCGTCTACGGCTCCTCCGCCGCTCCATCGCCTCCAGCCGGAACCGGGCCAGGGCCTCTTCCTTGGTGGGACTGGCCCAAGGCCGCTTCCAGGGGTCGGCGGGTGGTGGCGCCGCCGGGGACGGTGGCGGTGCGGGGCGGAGGAGTCGGATGAGGCGCATGGGGGCTCCTGGGTGGCCCCGGCCCGTGTGCGGGGGTGGGGATGTCTACGGGCCGGGGCCGGTCGAGGCGGGTGTCAGCGCCGGGGCCGGTCGCCGATCCCGCAGTCGGGGTGCGCGTAGAGGGCGGGGCGGGCACCGGAGGCGGAGAAGCCGTCGAAGACCTCGTTCTCCTCGGTCGCCGCGACGGGCTTCTCGCAGAAGACACAGGGTTCGGTGCGGGGCCGGTCCGGGCAGACCGCCGCCCCACAGGAGCAGGGCGGCCAGCGGAGGGGTGAGCGGACGGCAGCCTCTTCTCGGGCGACCCCTTCGCCCTTCACGGATACCAATGGCGAGGTAGACCGGCTCTCATGAGCCGGGCGTCGGTAGTTCGGCATGGTTCAAGGAAACCCTCGTACTCCTTTTGTGCCGGGAGCCTGCGCGGGGGCCGGAGAGGGGGCCAACATGGGGGCCAGAACCCGAGGCCGGGAGTCAACGTGATGGATTCCGGTATCGGAGTCCTGCTGGCGCAGATGCGTCAGGAACTGGGGGAAGTCCCAGCAGGGCGTGGCGGACCGTTACAACGACGTCGAGGGTCGCGGAGCCATGACGGGAAAGGAGATCGGCCGCTACGAACGCGAAGCCCGCATTCCCTCCAGTCACACCCGTGCTTACCTCGCGATGGTCTTCGGGGTGGATCAGTCGCTCCTGGACCGGGCTGCGGCCATCAGCCGGGGGCGTCGACGTGAGCCCAGTGCCCCAATAATGAACGGAGTCGGCCCCGATCCCTGTCTCACGACACGAGCCCGTCTCGCGAGCCTCGAAGCCAGGGCGCTGGCCGCTCTGGGGGACAGGCACGGCGCCGTCGCCGAACTCGACCGGGTCGTCGTGGACGGCGGTCCGGTGATCGTGTCGACCAACGGCGAGCGGGACAAGCACGAACTCGACGCCCTCTGGGCACGCGCGGCAGGCGATGTTCCCGGGGTCGCGGAGGGGCCGTCGCGGATATCGCTCAGTGCGCGTTTCTCCCTGGAGCGCGCCCCCGGCTTCCTCCGGCCCGTGTTCCCGGAAAGCGAGACCATCGGCTTGCCGGGCACCACCGGCGTCACCGATCCCGCCCCCGTCGTCGCACATCTGCGGTCCTATCGGGCCTGGGCCGATCGGCACGACGTACCCTTCGATGCCGCAGTCAACCGGGCGCGGGAGTTGGCCGCCGAACGGATCGGCCGTGACGGCGCGTTCACCGTCACCACCCACAGCGGGATCCTGGTCTGCCGACGTCGGCAGGGGAGCTGAAGAGGCCAAAGAGGAGGGGGCCCGGTCCTGGGGTCAGGACCGGGCCCCCGGGGCATACCCGCCCGTCAGCGGCGCAGTGCCCACCGCTGGACCGACTCCAGCGGGCCCGTGTTGAAGCGGCGGAGCCAGAGCGTGGCGCCGGTCATCAGGAAGGCGCAGACCACCGCCCACAGGCCGATCACCCACCACGGGGACCAGTCGGGTCCGAGGGATTCGGCGAGGCCGAGGCCGATGCCGTACGCGGCCAGCATGCAGATCACGTTCTGGAGGACGTAGCCGGTCAATGCCGTACGGCCGACGGAGATCAGTCCGGTCATCAGGATGCCGGGGCGGCGGACGCGGTCCACGATCAGGCCGATCAGGCCGATGTAGCCGAGGGCCGTGAGGGGGCCGCCGATGTAGCGGTCGACCAGGACGAGTTCGGGGCCGACGGCGGTCGAGACGATGCTGATCGGCAGGCCGAGGCCGAGGCCCCAGCCGAACAGCCGGGTCCGGATGCGGCGGGCCGTGTCGTCGGTGCCGAAGGCTCCCGCGCGGAACAGGCGGACGCCGAGGAGGAAGAGGAAGACCAGCAGGGGGAAGGTGACGATCGGTTCCATCCGCATGGCGAGCGCGTTCTCCAGGCGGAAGAGGATCTGCTCCCCGTAGCTTCCGGAGGCGTACAGCTCGCGGACGTCTTCGTCGAGTTCGGTCTCCCCGGCTCCCTCGCCCGCGAGTACGGCCGTGGCGAGCAGTATCAGGATCACATGGGCGCCGCCGAGCCACCACATCACCCGGTTCTGCGCCTTGAGGGAGCGGGTCAGCAGCCAGGCGACGAGCAGGGCCGTGACCGCGTACCCCATCAGGACGTCCCAGGCGAAGATCAGGACGAAGTGGACGGTGCCCTCGAAGAAGAGGAAGTAGGCGCGGGGCCGGTAGGAGCCGGGCCAGGGTTTGCCGCGCCGTTCGGCGGAGGCGTACTGGATGGCCAGGCCCACACCGAACAGGATCGTCAGCAGGGACAGGAACTTTCCGTTCGCCAGCAGCCGGAAGACGGCCTCCACCGCGTGCGGTACGGAGTCGAAGGCGGGTGTGCCGGTCGCCCCGGTGAGGACGCCCCACTCCGCGCCCGGCGCCGTGAACACCCAGACGTTGGTCATCAGGGTGCCGAGGATCGCCGCGCCGCGCAGGACGTCGAGGAGGGGGAGCCGGGCCGGGGATCCGGGGCCGGAGCCGACCGCCGTACCCGAGGACGGGATCTGGGACTTGGTCTGGATGGTCACGTCTTCATCGTCCCGGCGGTACGGCGCCGGATCCTCGTGACCGGTGACGAAAGACGGCTACATCGAAGGATGTACGGGGGGCACCCCGGCGGGTCCTCCGCCGGGTAGAGAGCCCGGCCGGGGCGGGGCTCCCGGGGCTCCGGAGGCGGTTGCGCCTTCAACCGATCCCGGCGCGGGGGTTCCGGCGCGGGGGCGGTGGGCCCGGAACCTCGGCGGCGGCGACGGGCTCGGGGCGTAGCCGTGGCTTCGTACGTCGAGATGCGACGCCCGCCCGCCGTATCTATCGTCGGAGTATGGGCCAGACGGGCGGTGGGCGCGCGGACGCGGGCCGTGACGGCGGGTGGAGCGACGCGCGGTACGCCCCCGGCCGGGCGGCCCCGGCCCCGGTGGGCGCCGGGGACGCCGGCGCCGGTTTCCGGCTCACCGACCGCGCCCCCGAGCAGTACGAACGGTACGCCGCCCCGATCATGACCCCCTTCGTCGGGGCGCTGCTCGGTACCGCCCCGCTGTCGCCCGGTACCGCCCTCCTCGACCTCGCCTGCGGTACGGGCTTCGTCGCCCGCTCCGCCGCGGCCCGGCTGGCCGGGACCGGGAGCCGGGTCGTCGGTGTCGACCCGGCGCCGGGGATGCTGCTGGTCGCCGCCGAGCACGCCGTCGCCGACGGCATCGTGGTGGAGTGGCAGGAGGCGTCGGCGGGCGATCTGCCGTACGCCAACGGCTCGTTCGACTCCGTCCTCTGCCAACAGGGCGTGCAGTTCTTCCCCGACCGGGACGCCGGTGTCGCCGAGGCCGCCCGGGTCACCCGCCCCGGCGGTCTGCTGGGGTTCACCGCCTGGGCCCCGATGGGCCGTTCGCCGTTCTTCGCCGCCACGGGGCAGGCGATGGAGGAGAACGGCGCGGGCCCGATCATGGACTGGTACGCGACCGCCTTCGAGTGCGGCGCCGACCAGCTCTCCGGGCTGCTGACGGGGGCGGGCCTGACCGGGGTGACCGTACGCGAGGTGGTGGCGGAGGTCGCGCTGCCGCCGCTCGCCGACTACGTCCCGGGCTTCATGTCGGCGACCCCGTGGGGCCGGGCCTTCACGGACGCCCGGCCGGACGGCGTCCCCCGGAGTTTCGCCCGGATCCGCGAACTGCTCGCGCCGTGGGAGACGGGCGACGGTTCGGCGCAGGTGGAGTTTGTCTCGTACCTGGTCACGGGGGTACGGCCGCCGGAATCCGGCGCCGAGCCGACGGCTGTCTGACCCGTCTCGTACCCTTCCCGCACGGTCCCTTTCCATACGAATCCCGTACGAACCCTTACCGAGCGTGCACCCCGCCATGAGGTCCTTCACACCCGCTTGAATACCCCCGGGGGTAATTTGGTACGGTCCCCGTATACCCCGGGGGGTACACAGAGCGCGAAAGGATCACCGCAGTGTTCTTCATCGACACCTTGGAGATACCCGGGCTCGGCAATCGCGGCTATCTCGCGGGCGGAGCCCGTACGGCCGTCGTGGTCGATCCGCCCCGGGACATCGACCGCGTCCTGGAGGCCGCCGCCCGGCGCGGGGTCCGGATCGCGGTGGTCGCCGAGACCCATGTCCACAACGACTACGTCACCGGCGGCCTGGAGCTGGCCCGGCTGACGGGTGCCGCGTATCTCGTCCCGGCCGGGGCCCGGGTGTCGTACACCCGCGTCCCCGTCGCCGACGGCGACCGTACGGAGATCGACACCGATCTCGTACTGCGCGCCGTCGCCACCCCCGGGCACACCCCGCACCACACCGCCTACGTACTGGAGGAGGCGGGCGACCCCGCCGCCGCGTTCACCGGCGGATCGCTGCTGATCGGTACGGTCGGCCGCCCCGACCTGGTCGAACCCCGGCTCACCGAGGGGCTGGCCCGGGCCCAGCACGCGTCCGCGCACCGGCTCGTGGACGGGCTTCCCGACACCACGGCCGTACTGCCCACCCACGGCTTCGGCAGCCTCTGCTCGGCGGGCGCCCCCGGTGCGGGCGTGCCGGGCGCGGTCGGCGGCGGCAGTACCGTCGGCGCGGAGCGGCGCGGCAACGAGGCGCTGCTCAAGGATGTCGACACCTTCGTCGCCGAACTCCTCGCCTCCCTCGACGACATTCCCGCGTACTACGCCCATATGGGACCCCTGAACTCCCGCGGCCCCGCGCCCGTCGATCTGACCACCCCGGCCGCCGTCGCGGACGCCGACGAGATCGCGGCCCGGCTGGCGGAAGGGGAGTGGGTGATCGATCTGCGCGGCCGGGTCGCCTTCGCGGCGGGCCATGTGGCGGGCACCGTCAATATCGAGTCGGGCGGCCAGCTCGCCGTACAGCTCGCCTGGCTCGTGCCCTGGGGCAGGCCGGTGACCCTGCTCGCGGCCTCGCCCGAGCAGCTCGCGGAGGCCCGGCGCGAGCTGGCGCGGGTCGGGATCGACCGCCCGGCGGCGGGCGTGCCCGGCGGGGTGGGGAACTGGCTCCGCGACGGCGAGTCCGCCCGGTCCTTCCGGCGCGGCACCTTCGCCGATCTGGCGGCGGCCGTCGGCGCCGATCGGGCCGGTACGGGTGGGCCCGTGGTGATCGTGGACGTCCGGCGCGCCTCGGAGCGGGCGGGCTCCGGCCGGATCGAGGGCGCCCTCACGATCCCCCTGCACCAACTGCGGTCCCGGCTGGGAGAGATACCGGCGGGCACCGTCTGGGCGCACTGCGCGGGCGGCTTCCGGGCCGCGATCGCCGCGTCCCTGCTGGACGCGGCGGGCCGCGAGGTCGTGGCCGTGGACGACGCCTTCACGGCGGCGGAGGCGGCGGGGCTCCGGGTCGTGACGACCGAAGCGCCCGGCGGTCCCGGCGGTCCCGGTGGCGACGCGGGCGAGGGCGAGCGTACGGGGGCGGACGCGTCCGCCCCCGCCGATGGCGGCGGCTCCCCCGGCGGGCTTTCCCGGGCGCGTACCGCGTCGTGATACTCGCCCTGCTCGCGGGCGCCGTGGTCGGGATCGCCCTGGGGGCGCTCGGCGGTGGCGGCAGTGTCCTCGCCGTCCCCGCCCTGATCTACCTCCTCGGCCTCAGCCCGGTCACGGCGACCACCGCGAGCCTGGTCGTCGTGGCGCTCACCTCGGTCACCGCCCTCTACGCGCACGCCCGCGACGGCCGGGTCCGCTGGCGTACCGGAGCCCTCTTCGCGGCGGCCGGGCTGGTCCCCGCCGCGCTCGGGGGCGTACTGGCGGCCCGGCTGCCGGACGCCGTACTGACCGGCGCCTTCGCGGTGATCGCGGTCGTGGTCGCGATCGGCATGCTGCGCTCCGGTGACGGCCGTGAGGAACGCGACGACAAGGCGCCCGATTCCGGTTCCGATTCCGGATCCGGGCCGGTCGGCGAGGGCGTCGAGCGTGCCGGTGGGACCGGTCCCGCCGTACGGGCCGGGGCCGGAGTCGGGGCGCTGACCGGGGTACTGGGAGTGGGTGGCGGGTTCCTCGTCGTACCGGCCCTGATGAGGACCCTCGGCCTCGGGATGCGTACCGCCGTCGGGACCGGGCTGCTGGTGATCACGGTCAACGCGATCGCCGCCCTGGCGACCCGCTCCGGTACCGCGCAGGGACTCGAATGGGGAGTGATCGCGCCGTTCGCCGCCGCGGCCGTCCTCGGCGCGTGGGACGGGAAGCGGCTCGCGGACCGGCTCCCGGCCGCGACCCTGCGGCGGATCCTCGCCTGGGTACTGATCGCGGTGGCCGTGGCCATGGCGACGGACGCGACGGGGGTGGTGTGACATGGCCCCCGCGCCCGCCGTCCCCGCCCCTGCTCCCGCCCCCGCTCCCGGGACGGGTCCGCCGTCCCGGCTCAGGCCAGTGACAGGAAGAGCTTCTCCAGCCGGGCCCGCATCTTCTCCGGGTCCTCGATCCGCCTGCGGCGGGTCCCGCCGGAGCCCTCCGGCGCGGCCTCGCCTTCGGCGCCCTCCGCCCCGTCCTCCGGGCCGATATCGGTCAGGCACTGCTGGAGGCCGGTCGCGATGATGGCGAATCCGGCCCGGTCGAGGGCGCGGGACGCGGCGGCGAGCTGGGTCACGACCTCCTCGCAGTCCCGGCCCTCCTCGATCATCCGGATCACTCCGGAGATCTGACCCTGCGCCCGGCGCAGCCGGTTCAGCACGGCCTTCAGCTCGGCGGCGGCGAGATCGAGTTCCACGTCGTCCACTCCTTCCCGTACATACCCCTGGGGGTAATTTACCCCCTTCCTTCCCCCGAGGAGGCATCACCGATGTCACAGTCCCCCCGAACCCACCAGGACCCGGACCGGACCCGGGACCGGAGCCCCGAGTACGACGCCGACCGCGCCCGTGCCCGGCTGGCCGTACTGACCGTGATCGACGTCCGTACGCCCGGCGAGTACGCCTCCGGCCATCTCCCGGGCGCCGTCAACGTCCCCCTCGACCAGGTGCGCCGCGCGGTCCCGGAGATCGGGGCCGCCGCCGGGCGCGGTGATGTGCTGATCGTCTGCGCCTCCGGGGCGCGGTCGGCGAAGGCACGCGATCTGCTGGCCGGGCGGGGGGTGCGGACGGCGAGCCTGAGCGGCGGTACGTCGGGCTGGGCGGCCCGCGGCTATCCGCTGGAGCGCCCCGCCGCCACCGACCCGGACCCGGGCACCGGCGCCGGTGCCGTCTGCGCGGTCCCGCGAGCGGGCTGGGCGATGGAGCGCCAGGTCAGGCTGGCGGCGGGCGCGCTGATACTGACCGGGGCCGGCCTCGGGTTCTTTCTCCACCCGGCCTGGCTGCTACTGGCCGCGGGGGTCTCGGGCGGGCTGGTCTTCTCGGCCCTCACCGACACCTGCGGCATGGCGGCCGTGCTGGCGAAGCTGCCGTACAACCGCCCCGCCCGGCCGGATCTCGAAGCGGCGCTGGAGCGGCTGCGCGGGACGGCCTGACACCCGCCGGCCCCTGCCGGGCCGCCGGTTCGGAGGGGGTGGCGCCGCCCGCGCGGTGCCACTCCCTCCGGTAACCCGGACACGTATCCGTACGTCTTCTTGCCGTCAGGCCGCCCGCAGCCGTACCCCGACCCCGTCGAGCACACACGCCAGCCCCTGGTCGAAGGACGACCCCCGGGTCTCCGTCGGGTCCATCTCGTCCAGCGCCGCGTACCGCTTCCGCAGCCGGGGGTACGGCTGCGCCGCCGCCACCGCCGTCGGCCAGACGCTCTCCAGCCACTCCTGCTCGGTCCGGCCGCTCCGGGCCAGCGACGTCAGATACGCGGCCTCGGTGAGCGCCGTACCGATCACAAAGGCGATCACCGTACTCATCAGGACGTCCGCGGTCTCGGCGTCGTCGCATCCGGCGGTCTCGAAGATGCCGAGCCCCCGGTCGGAGAGGCGCATCATGTTCGGCCCCAGATAGGCCATGCCGACCTCGCCCAGGACCGACGCCATCCACGGGTGGCGCAGGATCGTCGCCCGCAGGCTGCGCGCGAACTCCTCCAGGGCCCGCCGCCAGTCGTCCGGGCCGGTGGGCTCCGGGACGTCGATCTCGCCGTAGACCTCGTCCACGACCAGCTCGATCAGCTCCTCCTTGTTCGCGACGTGCGAGTACATGGAGGTCGCCCCGGCCTTCAGCCGGGCGCCGAGCTTGCGCATGCTCAGCGCCTCGACACCGTCGCTGTCCAGCAGGGCGAGGGCCTCGGCGACGATCTGCTCCCGGCTCAGCGCCGGCTGTTCCCGCTTACGGCGCCGGGGCCGGGCCCAGACTGAGGGGAACCCCTCGTCCGCCTTCGAACCGGCCGCTCCCGTCGCTCCCGTCGCCCCTGCCGTCCCCGCGTCCGCCGTGCCCGGCGCCTGCTCCTCGACCGCCATGTCCAGGGCTCCTCTCGCGTCCCGCGCGCCGTCCCGAACCGGGCCGGTGCCTCTTCGTCGCGTCCAACCCTAACGCAGTTACGAACGCCGTACGTTCTTGCGCACACTGTTCGGTGTCCGTACAGTGTGCGGCAGAGCGCACGTCGTGCGGCGGTCGCTCCGGATATCGCCGTACGACTACTCGGAGGGGAAGCGGCCATGAAGCGGGAGCGGGCACACCGGGACGAGAAGGGCCACCGGAACGACCCGGCGGCGGGCGCGCGGAAGGCGGAAGGGGGGACCGCGGACCGTCACCCGCGCCGTTGGCTGATCCTCGTGGTGCTCTGCCTGAGCACCCTCGTCCTGGTCGTCGACAACATGGGCCCGTACCGAGTCGCCGATGGTCCCCGTCTCCCTCTTCCGTGACAAGGTCTTCACCGGTGCCGGCTTCTCGCTCGTCCTGCTGACCTTCGCCAACGGCGGTCTGATGCTGGTCCTGACCCAGTACCTCCAGTTCGTGCTCGGCTACAGCGCCACCGAGACCGGTCTCGCCTTCGCCCCGATGGCGGTCGCCGTGATCGCCTTCAACGGCATCGGCGCCGCCCTGCTCCCGAAGACCGGCAACCGGATCGTGGCCGTACTCGGCCTGCTGGTGATCGCCGCCGGGTTCGGCACCCTCGCCACCCTCTCCGAGGGCGACGGCTGGGGCCTGATCACCACGGCCATGCTGCTGATGGGCGCCGGTGGCGGACTGGCGATGCCCGCCGCGATCGCCGCCCTGACGGGCGCGGTGCCGGAGGAGCACGCGGGGGTCGGCTCGGCGCTCAACGACACCATCCAGCAGGCGGGCGCCGCCCTCGGCGTGGCGATCCTCGGCGCGGTGCTCTCCACCACCTACCGGAACGAACTGCCGGACAGCGCACCCGAGGCGGCCGAGGAGTCGTTGGCGGCGGCCCTGAGGATCCCGGCGCTGGCGGACGCCGCGCGGGACGCCTTCACCCAGGCGATGGCGAACAGCTTCGTCGCGGGCGGTATCGGGGTCGTGGTCGCCGCGGCGCTGGCGGCGGTCCTCCTCCGGGGCCGGGACAAGAACGCCGCGAACGGTACGAGTACGGAGACGGGGCCGGGGCGGGCCGGGGACGACAAGACGCTGACGCCGACCGCCTGACCGGGCCCTCCGGACCACCGGACACGGGTGCGGGGCCGCTCACCACGAGCGGCCCCGCACCCGTACCTGTATCCGTATCCCCGTAATCCCGTACCTCTGTTAAAGGCTCCGCTCCAGTACCGCCACATAGGCGTCGATGAAGTGGTCCCGCACCCCGTCCGAGGGCAGGACGACCGGACCGGCCACCGCACCCCGCAGCCGGTCGGCCGCCCCCGCGATCCGGGGCATCGAGGTGTGCAACGTGCCCTTCGCGTCGAACCAGCGCAGCGCGTCCGTATGCGCGTACGCGGGCTCCGGCGGCAGCAGCGGTACGACGTCGTCGTTGTTGACGAACCGGAACAGCCGGCCCTTGAACCCCTTGTTCACGGCGGCGGCCAGCACCCGGTCGCAGGCGCGCGGCTGGCCGTACGTGTAGACGCCGTCGGCCCGCAGCCGGGGCTCCTCCAGATACATCCGGCACCCGGCCAGCATCGCCAGCGCGCCGCCCAGGCTGTGCCCGGTGAACCACACGGTCTGACCGCCGTCGCGGAACCCGGCGACCGTCTCCCGTACCCCCGGATAGACCGAGTCCAGCGCCTCCGCGAAGCCGTAGTGCATGTATCCGGTCCTGGCCGGGCCCGGCCACGGCGGGGTGGCGGCGTCCGAGAGCCAGTCCCGGATCAGCGCCGGTTCGGTCCCCCGGAACGCGGTCACGATCATCCGGTCGCTCGCCATCGTGTACGCCTGCGTGTCCTCCAGGGCGAACGGCGGCTCGAACAGGGACTCGTGATGCCGTACCCGGTCGAACCCCCAGGCCCGGGCCTGCCGCTCGACCTCGGCCGGATTCTCGTACGCGAGCCGGGCGGCGCGCGCCATCCAGTACGCGTGCGCCAGGCTGTAGCCGGTGACCTGGTGGTCGAGTGCCGACGGTACGGACACGGCCGTCCTCCTCCGGTGCGTCGTCGGGGCCACCCGTGACCCGTGCCCCCGGCCACTCAACCCGCCCCGGCCCCGGCCGCCCCTCCCGCCACGCGACGCCCCGCGCCTTCCGCCCGGACCGTCCCCCGCGCGGAGTACCCGGACCGGTGATGACGCCGTTCCGACACCGGTCTCGATAGAGTTTTCGTATGGGGATGGGGAACGGGCAGGGCACCCCGGGCGGAGGCGCACCGGACGGGAACAGCGACGTCCCGGGCTTCGGCCCGCCGCTGTACGGCGGCGGCACGCCCCCCGGCGGCCCGGGGAATCCCGGCACCCCCGGCCCGTACTCGTACCAACCGCCCCCCGGCCCCGCCTACGGCCCCGGACACGGCTCCGGCCCCGGACACGGCTCCGGCCCCGGGTACGCCTACGGCCCCGCGCCCACCGTCCACGACCCGTTCGCCGCCGCGCCCCCGCCCCCCGGCCCGGCCGCCCCCGCCTGGCAGGCTCCCAGCCGGATCGAGCGACTGCTGTACGAGGCGAAGACGCGCGGCGACTGGCCCGCCTACTTCGAGGTCCTGGGCCGCAACTGGCTCTACACCGCCCAGCACCGGTCGTTCCTCGACTCCCACCCCGCCGAGGTCCAGATCCTGCCGTTCTTCGCGCCCCAGGTCGGCGGCGCCTGCGTGGCCCTCTACACCGAGGGCGTACTGCCCGCGCCCGTCGAGGACCCGGTCTTCCACTCGGCGTCCCTCGCCTGGTTCGCCGGCTCCTGGGACCACACCGACCCGGCCTGGATGGTGATCAACCCCGGCACACCCTGCGAGGCGTTCTTCCCCACCTCACCCGCCCACCGCGCCCAGTGGCAGCGGCACGCCGCGCCCTCCGACGCCATCCGCCCCGGCCGGCGGCTGCGCGCCCTGCACGTCGGCGGCCCCCTGCGCGGCTCGGTCGCGCACGGACTGGCCTGCGGGGCGCTGCTCTCCGTCAACAACGGCGAACTGTGGAACGCCATCGGCTACCACGGCCGCGGCTACCGCCGGGAACGCGAACGGCTCCGCGAATGGTGGGACATCAACAGCCGGGACGAATGGCGCGACACCCTGGAGCGGCTGATCCGGGCCGATATGGTCAGCCCCGTCTGGGAATTCGCCCTCCGGATCCGCCAGAACCTGGCCCGCGACTACGGCGGCGCCGTCGAACTCGACCACTGGCGGTCCGTCGCCGAACGCGTCATCCGGGCCAATGTGGCCCGCGCCGCCGAACCGACGATCACCGCCGACGGCGTCACGCCCGGCGCCGAGGCCGACGAGTCCGAGGTCGCGGCCCAGGTCTCCGGCGTCGGCCGGCTGATCGGCCGGATCGCCCGCTACGAGGCGCGGTTCCGGGCCGACGGACTGCTCGGCGACACCCAGTACACCCGCACCCTGGAAGCCTGGGACTACGGCCGCGCGTCCGGGATGGCCCGCTGGGGCCTCGGCGCCCGGTTCGGCACGCTCGCCGAGACGGAGGACGCGATCCTGCGCGCGGGCGGCGCGGCCCGGGCGAACTACCGCTCGTGGGAGGAGTTCTCGGCCGCGTACGTCCTGGGCCGCTGCCTCCACTTCGACGACGAGGAGTTCGGCGACTGGTACGAGGGCGCGCTGGCCTGCCACCGGATCCTGACCACGGACGAGGCCAGCCCGTGGCGGAACATCCCCTGGAAATAGCGGCTCCCCGCCCCGGAACACCGGCTCCCCGCCCGGAGACGGCAGCCCGCCACCCCCGGCGGCGCGCTACGCCACCTCCTCCGCGGTGACGCGCCCCTCCCGCACGGCGGCCACCAGGGCGGCGTGATCGCGCTCGTTCTGATCGGCGTACGACTCCGCGAACCGGGCGATCGCCCCGTCGAGGACGTCCCCGCCTCCTACATAGGCGGCGATCGCGATCCGGTCCCCCGACCTGGCGTGCGCCCGGGCCAGGGTCGCCCCGCACAACTCGGCGAAGAGCCGCATCCCCTTCGGCACCATCGCCTGCGGCACCACGATCCCCTTCCAGTCGTGCAACTGCCGTACATAGAAGTCGCGGTACGGCACATCGACGTCGGTGACCCGGTCCCACCCCAGGAACACATCGCCGACCGCCTGCATCAGCCGCTGCCCGGCCACCACCCGCTGCCCCTGGTTCTCGTACGCGCTGCGCTCCGTGAACGCCTCCAGTACGGACCGGTCCGCCTCCTTCGCCTGGAGGATCAGCGGATCCGTGTCGTCCCGGCCCAGCAACAGCAGCACCCAGCAGCGGGTACCGACACTGCCGACCCCCACCACCTTGCGGGCGATGTCGACCACCCGGTACTGCGAGAGCAGATGCCGCCGCTCCATGGAGAGGCTGCTGCCGTAGTGGTCGACCAGGCTGTGCAGCTCCCGGACGAGCCGGTCGAGTTCGGGCCCGGCGAGCAGGTCCGCCACCGGCACGATCAACGGAGGGTCGGCCGCGAACCGCCGCCCGCCGTCCCGGATCTCCGTCAGCTTCTCGAACGCCTTCAGACTGTCCCGGGTCCTGGCCTTCGCCATCATCTCCGCCAGCCGCTCCCGGCCGCGCCGGTCGAGCCGCTCGTCGGCCAGCGCCTGGACCTGCTCCATGTCGCCGCGGTCGTACCAGACATCGAGATTGCCCATCCCCGCGTAGGCCCGGATCCGCCGCCGGTAGGTCCGTACCGCCGCTTGGACGATCGCCGTCCGCTCCGCCTCCGGCCAGCCGTTCTCCCGGCCCGCGACGACCAGACTGGTGGCGAGCCGTTTGACGTCCCACTCCCAGGGCCCGGGATGGGTCTCGTCGAAGTCGTTGATATCGAAGACCAGCCGCCGCTCGGGCGAGCCCAGCAGCCGGAAGTTCAGCATGTGCGCGTCGCCGCAGAGCTGCGCGGTCAGCCCGCTGGCGGGCGTCGCCGCCGCCAGATCGGATGCCATCACGGCGGCGGCCCCCCGGAAGAACCGGAACGGTGACTCGATCATCCGGCCGTACCGGACCGGCACCAGCTCGGGCACCCGGGTCGCGGACTGCGCCTCGACGATCTCGACGGGATCGAGCCGGTCGGCGGGCGGCTCGTACCCGGCCTGCGCCGACCTCGGCGTCGTCCGCCGCGCGGCCCGCCCGGTCCCGGCCCGCTCCCGCGGCGTCGGCGGGGGAGCGGCACCGTACGGTACGCCTCCGATGCCGTGCTGCTGGCCCATGACGGCCTCCCGGGGTTCGGTCCCCCTTCATTCTTCTCCGCGCCGGGATCATCCGCATGTCATGTGATCTGTCCGACAAACCCCGCTTCAGTGCAACGCCCGGGCGCCCGGGTGCGTGTCCGGGAGTTCACCCGATCCCTTCAGAAGGCGCCCATGACCTCTTCCGCGACCGCCGTCCATTCCGCCGCCTCCGCCCTGCGGACCTTCGCCCACCGACTCCTGGTGTTCGGTTGGATCCAGATCCGGGCGTGCGTCTTCGCCGCCGCGCTCTTCCTCGGCATGGCGGCGTCGGAGGCCCTCCCCGACGACCTCCCCGTGGCCCGCTACGACCTGCTCCTGATCTACGGGGTCGCCCTCACGGCCGTCGGGTGGGCGATGCGCTGGGAGACCGGCCGGGAGGTCGCGGTGATCGCGGTCTGCCATCTGCTCGGCTTCCTCTTCGAGGCGGTGAAGGTGCAGGTCGGCTCGTGGTCGTACCCCGAGGACGCCCTGACGAAGGTCGCCGGGGTGCCGCTGTACGGCGGCTTCATGTACGCGGCTGTCGGCAGTTACGTCTGCCGCTCCTGGCGCCTCTTCGAACTGGGCTTCACCGGCTACCGCCCCCGTACGACGGCCGTCCTCGCCGCCCTCGTCTACCTCAACTTCCTCACCCATCACTGGCTCCCCGACGCCCGCTGGCCGCTCGCCGCCGCCCTCCTCCTGGCGACCCTGGGCACCCGTGTCTCGTACACGGTCGGCCCCGCCCGCCCCCGGATGCCGCTCGCGCTCGCCTTCGTCCTGATCGGCTTCTTCCTCTGGGTGGCCGAGAACCTGGCGACGTACCTCGGGGCCTGGTCGTACCCCCACCAGCTGGAGACGTGGTCCCCGGTCCCGGTCACGAAATGGGCGTCCTGGGCCCTGCTGATCAGCTTCACCTTCGTGATCGTGAAAGCGGCCCGAGGCACCGGCGCCGGGACCGGCACCGGTATTGCCGACGGCACCGGCGTGTCCGGCCCGGTATCCACAAGCCATTACAGGATCAAGGAAGTTGGTGGATATTGGTGGACGAGGAGCAGGATCCTCCGGACCGCCCGCTACGGGACGGCGGAGGGCGAAGCGGCGGGGGGCGAGCACACCGATGTCATGGAGCGAGTGGGAACGGGCCAAGGCCGGGGCGGCGGAACGGCGGGAGGCCGGGACGCGGCTGAACCAGGCCGCGCCGGGCGGCCCGTCCGGCGGCGACCTGGTGGTCCGGCAGGACGATCTGGGCGCCGTCGGCCATGAGGCTTTCGTCCTCCACGGCGAGCTGAAGAAGAAGGCCGATATCGCGGGCACGGGCCTGGACGCCGGGGGCTCCGGCTCCACGATGCGGGCGGCGGCCGGCCTCAAGAGCCGCAATCTCGGACTCGGCGCCGAGCTGGAGGCGACCGTCGGGATCTGGACCTCGCAGGTCAAACATGTCCTCCAGGCATGTGCGCATATCTCCAACCACCTCGACTTCAGCAAGAAGCTGCACGCCCGGGACGATACGAAGATCGCCACCGAGATCGGCGGCCGTACGGGCCCGGTCTCCGTATCGGCGCTGAACGAGTACTTCCGGTAGGGCGGCGGAGCGATGTCGTTCTCGTACTCGGATCTGATGGCCCTGGACCTCACCGGGCTCGGCACGGCCGCGGCGGACTGGCGGACGATGGCGGGGGAGCTGGCCAAACTGGCCGGGGGTACCCGCGATGGCCTGGTGAAACACTCCGACGGAGCCCGGTGGGAAGGCGCCAACGCCACCGTGACCAGGGACTTCGTCCACAAAACGGCCAAGGAGATCGCGGACCTCCAACGGGAGGCCGACAGCGTCGCCGCCGTCCTCACCGACGCCCATGCCGAACTGGTCGCCATCCAGAAGAAGGCCCGGGCCCTCACGGAGGCCGCGGGCACGGGCGACCAGAGCCGGAATCCGCCGGACCCGGCGCTGATCGTCTCCGACGGCCCGTGCGGCACGGTCAAGGTCATCGAGGCGGTCTGTACGCCCCAGGGCCCCGACCAGCGGGTCAAGGACCGGATGCGGTGGTACGCGGACGCCCTCACCCGGACCGTCCAGCACGCCGCCGAAATCGACGCGACGGCCGTCCGCGCGCTCCGCGCCTCCCACGGCAACGACCCGTACAACGCGGGCCACGCGAAATACACCTCCCTCGACGAGGACCAGCTGCCGCGCGCGACGGAGCTGGCGAAACGCGGCGGCGGCCTGAGCGAGATCGAGCGGGACAGACTGCGGATGCTCTGGGAGTCCCTCAGCCCCGGGGCGCGCGCCCAGCTCTGGTCGGCACACCGGAACGACCTGCTGGCGGCGGGCGTCCTCAGCCCGACGATGCCGCAGATCTCCCCGGACCCGGGGGCGGGGGAGCACGACTCCCGGGGAGTCGGCGTCGGGGACCGGTGGACCGAGGCGAAGATGTACCTCCTGACGGAGGGCGCGGACGCCAAGGGCATGACGGACGCCGCCCGCCATATGGACCACTACCTGGGCAACAGCGGCAAACCCATGAATCTGCCCGTCGACCGGATGATGGCCGACGTCCCCGCCTTCAAGACGTATGTCGACGACATCGTCCGGCTCAACCAGGACAGCTGGCGCGAGCAGGCGGCCGAGGAGTTCCGGAAGAACGGCGGCAAGCCGGTCGTCATCCCGGTCGAGGCCAGACACCCCGACGACTTCTACTTCACCGACAAGCTGGACGCGAACTGGTACTACGCGGTCGGAGGGGCCAACACCAACGTCACGGGAGTCGTGACGGCCGTCCCCGACGCGAACGGGAACCCGAAGATCAGCATCGACTACCAGGCCAACGTCTGGGACCGCTACAACTGGGACGAGGGAAAGGGAGTGAAGGTCGGCCCGCTGGACATCCCCGACGGGGACATGGCCAAACTGCACCGGGTGGGCCTCGCCCAGGAGTTCGACATGGCGGGCAGCAGCGACGTCCGCAGCTACGACCTCGGCACCGCGCAGCCGAACAACGAGCCGATGCCGGGCCCCGAGGAGAGCCGCGACGGGCGGCTGAACCCCGGCCGGGAACAGCAGCAGGACCGTACGACCGGCGGACCCGGAGGAAGGCCGGAGACCGATGCGGCCCGCCCGGGAGGAGGAGTCCGTTGAACGGCCTCGACACCCGACGGGCGGAAGCGGCGGGCGGGGGCGGCGGTCCGGGGCGCGGCCCTCGGCTCGTCGTCTTCGCGGTCCTGGGAGCCCTGGCCCTGCTGGGCGTCGTGGCGGCGGCTGTCTGGCTCCTCGCCGACGCGGACGGCGACGGCGGCGGGGACCGCGGACCGGGACCGGCGGCGGACGCGCGCTGGGCCGAGGGCGTCACACCGCAGTGGCTCAGCGGCCGGATGGACATCGGCATCCCCGTCGGGGCGGAATCCCCCCGGGCCGCGTACGAGACCACTTCCCGCGTCGACACCGGCTTCCTCACCTTCACCCTGCCGAAGGCAGCCGCCGAGACCTATCTGAAGGAAAACCCCCCGGAAGGCACCTGGCTCGAACCGACCGCCGCCCAGCCCGACACCCCCGCCCACGGCTTCGCCCGCCTCGGCCTCCCCGAACCGGAGACGCTGAAGGACGGCACGCGCTACGGCTACGTCTGCCCCGGGAACGCCTCCCCCAACCCGTACGACATATCGGACCGGCGGTGCGTCCGGCTCCACGCCCACGCGTACGCGCCGGACCGGACCCGGATCTATCTGCACGCCTACTTCCCCTCCGGCACCGGCCCCGGATCCCTCCCCGGGCCGCCGTCGCTCCAGGGACCCACCTAGAGGGCGGGTCTTGTGGATCTTGCTGGGCTCGCGTGCCCTGGCATCGCGCCTCGCCGCGTTGTCGTCAATCACCCATGGCCCCCTGCGCCTGGCGGCGCGGGAGGTGCCCCCACCGCAGTGGCTCATTCCTCCGCCTTGCGATCCACGGCACCAGATCCCGCTCGCTGATCCAGCCTGATCCACAAGACACGCCCTCGCCGGAGTGAGCCACCCGTGATGCGGGACACGTCCGTCGTACCGAGACTGACCGGGAGTGCCGCCGCGCCGCGACGGCCGAGCCCACCGGCGGACGAAAGGCGCCTCCCATGGCGATACCGAGAGGCGTACGCGCCGCGGCGACCGGAGCCGTACTGACAGCCGTCCTGGCGGCCTGCGCCACGACCCCCGGCGGCCCCCGCGCCGGGCACCCGGCCGAGCGCGCGGCCGGAGCCGGGGGCGGCACCGGACCGGCGGCCCGCCCGGTGATCCGTACCGACGCCGGGACGGTACGCGGCCTCGCCGACGGCGCGGTCCTCCGCTACCGGGGCATCCCCTACGCCAGGCCCCCGGTCGGGGACCGGCGCTGGGCACCACCGGAGCGGCCCGTGCCCTGGACGGGCGTACGGGAGGCGGCGAAGTCCGGCGCGGCCTGCGCCCAGGACCCGGCGGGCTTCTTCGCGGTCGCCGACAGCTCCGAGGACTGCCTCTACCTCGACATCACCGCACCCCGTGCCGCCGCCCCGGCCGGGCGGAAGCCGGTGATGGTCTGGATCCACGGGGGCGGACTGCAATCCGGATCGGGCTCCCAATACGATCTCGCCCCCCTGGTGACCAGGGGCGATGTCATCGGCATCACGATCAACTACCGGCTCGGCGCCCTCGGCTTCCTCAACGACCCGGCCCTCGGCCCCGGCGCGGACAATCTGGGCCTGCGGGACCAGACGGCCGCCCTGAGCTGGGTCCGGCGCAACGCGGCGGCCTTCGGCGGCGACCCGGAGAACGTCACCGTCTTCGGCGAGTCCGCCGGTGCCTACAGCACCTGCGCACTGGTCGCCTCCCCCGCCACCGAGGGCCTGATCGACCGGGCGATCGTCCAGAGCGGCCCCTGCTCCGGCTACTTCCCCGCCGGAACGTCCGCGCCCGGCGTCGAACGCCACGGCCTCTACGTGTCCCAGGAGGAGGCCCGCCCCGCCGACCGGGCCGCGATCGAGGCGGCGGGCTGCGGCACGGCCGGCGACGTACTGAGCTGTCTGCGCGCCACGGACGTGAAGACCTGGCTCACCGGCCCCCACGCCACCGCCCTCGCCCGCCCCGTCTACGGCGGCACCGCCGCGTTCCTCCCCGAGGACCCGGCGAAGGCCGCCCGGGAGGGCCGGACCGCCGACATCCCCATGATCCTCGGCACCACCCGCGACGAATGGACCATGTTCTCCGCCATGCGGGCGGCCGAGGCCCCCTTCGACCGGACGTACTTCCACGCCCTCCTCGACACCGCCTACGGCCGGGACCGCAACAGGATCACCGCCGTCTACCCGGTCGGTACGGGCCCCTACGCCCGGGCCGTCCTCTGGGGCCGGATCACCGCCGACCAGGGCTTCACCTGCCCCTCCCTCGCCGACGCCCGGGCCATGGACACCCACGGCCGGTCCCGCGCCTACGCCTATCTCTTCGACGACCCGAACCAGCCCGGCGCCGACGGCACGGCCTTCGGCGCCCCCGAGGGCTTCCCGTCCACCGCGACCCACGGCTCCGACCTGATCGCCCTCTTCGGCGACCCGGCCCACACCCCCGCCCAGCGCCGCCTCTCGGAACGGATGATCACCTACTGGACCACCTTCGCCCGCACCGGCGACCCCAACACCCCCACCCTCCCCACCTGGCCCCCCGCCACCACCAACGGCACCACCCTCCTCACCCTGGCCCCCGACGGCATCGCCCCCGTAGGCCCCGCGGATGTGGAGAACACCCACCACTGCGCCCTCTTCGCCTCCCTCGACGGGGGGTGACCGGGCCGGGGGTTTCCGGCCCGGGATCGTAATACGCGTCATACACTCGGGGTGTGGCCAAGACAAGAATCAGCATCAGCCTGGACAGTGCCCATGCCGAACGCATTCGCGCCCATGCGGAACGGGCGGGTATGGATGTCTCCGCCTATCTCGTCAACGCGGCGACCCGGCAGATGGCCGAGGTGGAAGCGGCCGAGGCGCAGTTCGCCCGGGTCGACGCCATGATCGCGGCAGCCGAGTCGGAGGCCGCCGCGCTGTCGCCGTCGACGGAGGTGGCCGACGCGGACCTCACGGAACAGGAGCGAAGGGAAGTACGGGAGGCTCTGGAACTCGTCTACGGCCCCACCACTCCTGCCACCCGCACCGGTGACGCCGCGTGACCATCCGGGTGCCGGTCTACGACACCGGCATGCTGATCGCCCTCGCCGACCGCAAGGCCAAGGCCGTACGTCTGCACGACGGCCTCCGGGGCACCCCGCATCGCGCGCTCGTCCTGGGACCGGTCCTGGCCCAGGTCTGGCGTCCCAGCCCCGCCGTGATCCACGCCTTGGCCCGGGTCATGAAGGACTGCACGGTTCCCCAGGCCCGCGCCTCGGCCCCGGCCATGCGCCCCACGGCGGCGGGCCAGACGGCATGCGTCATCTGCGCGGCTGCCCCCGACCTCCACGAATGGCGGCGCGTCGGCAGCGCCCTCGGCACCGCCGAACTCCCCCTGAGGAAGCGCCCCGACGCGGTGGACGCCCTGGTCGCCCTGACCGCGGCCCGCCACGGCAGCGCAGTGGTCTTCACCAGCGACCCGACCGACCTCACCGCCTATCTGACGGCGCTGGACGCCCAGGACGTGCACGTGGTGCAGATCTGAGAGAGCCCGCCCGTCACTCGGTCCGGGGCGGGACACAACGTCGAAGGCCCCACCGCGAACGGTGGGGCCTTCGACGTTAGTGCCCGGTGAGGCACTGGCGGAGGATACGAGATTCGAACTCGTGAGGGGTTGCCCCCAACACGCTTTCCAAGCGTGCGCCCTAGGCCACTAGGCGAATCCTCCGGGGCAAACAATACAAGACGCCGGGGAGTGCTCGCGAACTCGTTCCCGCCCCCGCCGATCGGGTACTGTGTGCGGAGCCCCTCACGTGGCGCTATCTGACTGAACTCCCCCAGGGCCGGAAGGCAGCAAGGGTAGGTCGGCTCTGGCGGGTGCGTGGGGGGCGCTTGCGTTGGTGGGGGAGTGCGTGGGGGACGGTTGTCGGTGGGGACCGATAGCCTCGTAGGTGTGTCGTCGCTTGCGTTGTACCGCCGCTATCGCCCGGAGTCCTTCGCCGAGGTCATCGGGCAGGAGCATGTCACCGACCCGTTGCAGCAGGCTCTGCGGAACAACCGGGTCAATCACGCATACCTGTTCAGCGGGCCGCGCGGATGCGGGAAGACGACCAGTGCGCGGATTCTGGCGCGCTGTCTGAACTGCGAGCAGGGGCCGACGCCGACGCCGTGCGGGGAGTGCCGGTCCTGCCGGGACCTGGCGCGGAACGGGCCGGGGTCGATCGATGTGATCGAGATCGACGCGGCGTCGCACGGCGGTGTGGACGACGCCCGTGACCTGCGGGAGAAGGCGTTCTTCGGGCCGGCCGGCAGCCGGTACAAGATCTACATCATCGACGAGGCCCATATGGTCACCCCGCAGGGCTTCAATGCCCTGCTGAAGGTGGTCGAGGAGCCTCCGGAGCATCTGAAGTTCATCTTCGCGACCACGGAGCCCGAGAAGGTCATCGGGACCATCCGGTCGCGGACGCATCACTACCCGTTCCGGCTGGTGCCGCCGGGGACGCTCCGGGACTATCTGGGCGAGGTCTGCGGGCAGGAGAAGATCCCGGTCGCGGACGGGGTGCTGCCGCTGGTGGTGCGGGCCGGGGCCGGGTCCGTGCGGGATTCGATGTCCGTGATGGACCAGCTGCTGGCGGGTGCCACCGAGGAGGGTGTGACCTATGCCATGGCCACCGGTCTCCTCGGGTACACCGACGGGTCGCTGCTGGACGCCGTGGTGGACGCCTTCGCCGCCGGGGACGGGGCCGCGGCCTTCGAGGTGGTGGACCGGGTCATCGAGGGGGGGAACGACCCCCGGCGGTTCGTCGCCGATCTGCTGGAGCGGCTCCGTGATCTGGTGATCCTGGCCGCCGTGCCGGACGCCGCCGAGAAGGGGCTGATCGACGCCCCCGCCGATGTCGTGGAGCGGATGGCCGCCCAGGCGTCCGTCTTCGGCGCCGCCGAGCTGAGCCGGGCCGCCGACCTGGTCAACACCGGGCTGACCGAGATGCGCGGGGCCACCTCGCCCCGGCTGCAGCTGGAGCTGATCTGCGCCCGGGTGCTGCTGCCCGCCGCCTTCGACGACGAGCGGTCGACGCAGGCCCGGCTCGACCGGCTGGAGCGCGGCGCCGCCGCGGGTGCTGTGTTCTCGGCGGGCTCGGCGGGCTCGGTGGGGCCGGTGGCGGGTGGCGCCGGTGGACCGGCGATGGGGTACGTCCCCGGGCCCGAGGCCGCCGCGCATACGCCTCCGCAGGCCGTCCCGGCGCCGGTCGCCCCCGAACCCGTAGCCGCGCCCGTAGCCGCGCCCGTGGCCCCGCCCGCCCCCGAGCCGCAGCAGCCCCGGCAACAGCAGCCCGAGCAGGCCCAGCCGCGGCCCGGTGCCTGGCCCGGTGCCGCCGCGCCCGGGGACGGCGGGGGCGCGCGGCGGCCCGGTGGCTGGCCGACCGCCGCCGCGCCCGGAGAGGGTGCCAGGCCCCCGGCCGCGCCCGCCGCGGCTCCCGCCGCCCAGGCGCCCGCCCCGCAGGGGCAGCCCGCCGCGCAGGCGCCCTCGGCCGGAATGGCGCAGGGCGC
This sequence comes from Streptomyces sp. NPDC006798, assembly GCF_040635975.1. Classification (NCBI taxonomy): domain Bacteria; kingdom Bacillati; phylum Actinomycetota; class Actinomycetes; order Kitasatosporales; family Streptomycetaceae; genus Streptomyces; species Streptomyces sp. NPDC006798. Next base: position 2,206 of record NZ_JBEYIS010000058.1, on the reverse strand, counting down.
GGCCCAGGTGCGGAACATGTGGCCGTCGATCCTGGAGGCCGTGAAGAACCGGCGGCGCTTCACCTGGATCCTGCTCAGCCAGAACGCCCAGGTCGCCGGGTTCGACGGGACGACCCTCCAGATCGGCTTCCTCAACCCCGGGGCCCGGGACAACTTCGCGGGCAGCGGCAGTGAGGACGTGCTCCGCCAGGCGCTCTCCGAGCAGTTCAACGTCCACTGGAAGATCGAGGCCATCGTCGATCCCACCGGCGGCGCCGGTGGCCCCGGCAGTGCCGGATACGGCGGCGGAGGCGGCGGTACCGGTGGTGGTGGCTACGGCGGCGGCCGCCCGCCCCAGGCACCCCCGGCCGCGCCCCGGAGCGCCCCTCAGGCCGCGCCGAGCGCCCCCGCCCCCGTAGCGCAGCGGCCCCCGGCCCCGCAGCCCGGCGAGGGACCGCCGCCGCCCGCGCCGGCCCCCGATTCCGCCGCTTCGCGGCAGCCTTCCGGGCCCCCGCCGGTCGCTCCGGAGGACGACGTTCCGGAGGACGACGACCCCGATCTGGTGGACTCCGCGCTCTCCGGGCACGACCTGATCGTGCGCGAGCTGGGCGCCACCGTCCTGGAGGAATATACGAATGAGTAGACCCCGGTCTTAGGAGGGCCGTACAGGCTCAGGCGCCCGCGGCGGTTAGGCTGGCGCCCGTGAAGGTCCTCGTCATCGGCGGCGGCGCCCGCGAACACGCCCTGTGCCGCTCTCTCTCCCTCGACCCCGACGTCACCGCTGTGCACTGCGCGCCCGGCAATGCGGGCATCGGCGAGGTCGCCGAGCTGCACTCCGTCGACGTGCTGGACGGCGCCGCCGTCGCCCGGCTCGCCCGCGAACTGGACGCCGGTCTCGTCGTCGTGGGCCCGGAGGCACCGCTCGTCGCCGGGGTCGCCGACGCCGTGCGCGCCGCCGGGATCCCCTGCTTCGGCCCCTCCCGGGAGGCGGCCGTGCTGGAGGGCTCCAAGGCGTTCGCGAAGGACGTGATGGCGGCGGCCGGGGTACCGACCGCCCGCAGTTACGTCTGTACGAACGCGGCCGAGATCGACGAGGCCCTCGACGCCTTCGGCGCCCCGTACGTCGTCAAGGACGACGGCCTCGCGGCCGGGAAGGGCGTCGTCGTCACCGACGACGTCGCCGCCGCCCGTGAGCACGCCCTCGCCTGCGAGCGGGTCGTCATCGAGGAGTATCTCGACGGCCCCGAGGTCTCCCTCTTCGCCGTCACCGACGGCGAGACCGTCGTCCCGCTCACCCCCGCCCAGGACTTCAAGCGCGCCCTCGACGGCGACGCGGGCCCCAACACCGGCGGCATGGGCGCCTACTCGCCGCTGCCGTGGGCCGACCCCAAGCTCGTGGACGACGTACTGAACACCGTCCTCCAGCCCACGGTGGACGAGCTGCGCCGCCGGGGCACGCCGTTCTCCGGGCTGCTCTACGCGGGCCTCGCGATCACCTCGCGCGGCGTTCGTGTCATCGAGTTCAACGCCCGCTTCGGCGACCCTGAGACCCAGGTCGTCCTGGCCCGGCTGCGGACCCCCCTCGCGGGGCTGCTGCTGCACGCCGCCAAGGGCACCCTCGCCGACGCGCCGCCGCTGCGCTGGCACGAGGACGCCGCCGTCACCGTGGTCGTGGCCTCCCACAACTACCCGGACACGCCGCGTACCGGCGACCCGATCGGTGGTCTCGCGGAGATCGCCGACCAGGACGCCCCGTATGCGTACGTCCTGCACGCCGGGACCCGCCGCGACGGCGACGACGTCGTCAGCGCGGGCGGCCGGGTGCTCTCCGTCACGGCGACGGGGAAGGATCTGCGCGAGGCGCGGGAGCGGGCGTACGCGGCCGTGGGCCGGATTCGGCTCGACGGCTCCCACCACCGTACGGATATCGCCGGGGCGGCCGCCGAGGCGTCGTAGACGCGTGGCGGTGCGGACGGACGTACCGGTACGTCCACGGGCGTACCGGTGGACGGATCCGTCCGTGAGCGCGTCGGCGGACGCGCGTATGCGGCGGTACGCGGCGGCGCACGGACGTGGCCCCGGGGCCGGGCGCGTCCGATGCGGCCGGTGTGTTCGGTGCCGCTGGTGTGCCGTTTGCCGGGGGGCGATGCGGGCGTTGCCCGTGCACATTCATGAGACCGCGGTGACGGCCGGAGCCGGGGCGGGAAGGGGTACGCGTACCCCTTCC
>NZ_JBEYIS010000057.1:0-43740 GCF_040635975.1 Streptomyces sp. NPDC006798 | reverse complement strand
GCCGCCAGGCGCAGGGGGCCGTAGGCGACCGACGACAACGCGGCGAGGCGCGGTGCCAGGGCACGCGAGCCCGGCAAGATCCGTCAGACACGCCCCAGGGCGTGTCCGGAAAGTCCCGCCCGGCCCGCGACGCCCGGCACGCACAATCGCTGTGTTGTCGGGATTCCCAAGTACGTCCAGTACGAGGGAAACCGCCCCCTGGCTTCGCCGGGGGGACCCCCACCGCCGTCGCGAATTCGCACGCACCGGACGCCGCAGGCCCCGCCCTCCGGGCGGACGGCGCTACTTTCCGGACACGCCCTAGCGCCGACGCCGCCCCATGTATCGACGTGCGGGGCGGCGTCGGCACGTACCCACGGGACGACGTACTGCGGGACGAAGGCCCCCGCCGTCCGTTGCGATCATCGCGACCCGTCGCCACTCTGCGCCTATGAGCATCTCCTACGACATCGCCTCGATCTTCCACCCCATGCCCGAGCCCGGCTCCGTACCGGAGGAGCACTTCCTCGACTTCGTCGACGACATGTACGCCGCCCGCGACCAACTGGCGGCCACCTTGAAGGACGGGGCACGGTCCGGCCGGGCGGGTGACCCGCTCCTGTGGTCTCTGCTGACCGCCTGCTACCGCAAAAGGCAGGCGGAGGCGGAGATCCGCAAACTGGTCGCCTACGCCCGGGAGTTCGCCGACCCGGACAGCTACCCGGAGGCCGAACTGGCCGCCACGGCCAAAATGCCCGTCTCCGCGCTGCGTACTCTCTACGGCCCCGACGACATCGCCGCCGTCGCGTGGGCGACCGGCCGCGAGCCGCACAAACGACGGGCGCCCGAGCCGGACGACCCGCCCGGGCCCGGGGGCGGCGGATGACGGCACGGCGACCTCACCGGTCCTCGTACTCCGGGGTGAGCGCTCCGAGGGGACGGCGGAATCGCTTGGCCTGGTACGTCTTGCGCGCCCTGCCCCGGAAGAGGCCGACCGGCCGCCCTCCTCCGCCCCGGCGTCGGCCTGCCCCGGCACCCCGGGCCGGGTCCGGCGCGGAAGCCGGGTCCGGCCGTGCGGACCGCCCCGCTCAGGCGCGCGGGGCTCCGAAGGGGAGCCCGGCGGGAGCGGCTTCCCTTCGGCCGCGGTGCAGTCGCGTCCGGCGGCGGCGCACACAGCGCGGAACCAGATGTCGGGGCGCAGCTGGAACGTCTGCCGGAGCTGTCCCGTGTCGGCGGTGAGCCGGTCCCGTCACCCGACGGGTCGTGGATCCGGATCCGGCGGGTGCTCGGCTGACAGGTGACGACACCGCGCCGGGGGCCAAATCCGACCAGCCGGCCGGAGCCCGCCCCCGGGGCGCCGCCGTACGCCGGGGCCTTCGGCCGGTCGACGTCCCGGACCCGGACACCTCCGTCGGTGTGCCGCACCGCCGGCCGGGAGCCGTCCGGATCGAAGGGCGGCGGCGAACGACGTGGCCACCGCCCGCCCCGATCGCCCCGGCTTCCCCGGAGCGCCGCCGTATCGCGGCCGTCTTTTCCGGGACGAGTACATCCTGCCCCCGGAGCCGCGACCGTACCGCTTCGGACGACCGGATGACCGGACGTCCGGCACTCGTACCGGATTGCCCGGTCGGCGGGTTCGATTCCGTCGAAGTACGGGATGTGATCTCCCGTCAGGTCTTAGCCTTCTCCGATGCTGATAGAGGTGCTCTCCGACTATCCGGGCAGTCAACTCCTCCGGACCGAGGAGCTGATCGAGAATCATCGGCGCTCCGCCGCCGCGCACGCGTCCGCCGTGGCCGAACTCCGGTTACGGCACGCGGCGTCGCGTCGGTGGTGGCAATGGACGAAGCGGCTCGCGCAACGCCGCGCCGCCAGGGCGCTGGAGGCCCGGGCACCGGTCATCGACCCGGGCGTCCACGAGCGGCGGGCGAAGCAGGAGGCGGGGGTCGACGCCGAGGAGCGGCTCACCCGCGCGCTGGAGCAACTGTCCGACGAGTGGCTGGTGTTCCGCGGCTACGCCAATCGCCGGGGCGAGATCGATCATCTGCTGGTGGGGCCCGCGGGTATCTGGGCCGTCGAGGTCAAAGGACGCGCCGTCTGTGTCCATGTGGTCGGCGATCACTGGAGTTTCGAGAAATTCGACCGCTACGGGAATCTCCGCGGCCGAGGGGTGCTGACGGACGGCGGCGGCCGTTCCTGGGGCCGGCAGGTCGGCGAGCCCGCGGCCGAATTACGGGAGTTCCTCGCGTCACGCGGTTTCGACCAGCCGGTGAGGACCGCCGTCGCCGTCCTGCACGAACGGGCGAGTCTGGGCACCTTCGACAGTTCCTCCGTCGATGTCATCAGTATCGGCACCGAATACCTGATGGCCCGTATAGATACCCGGACCACCTCATTGGATGCCCGCTCCCGCGACCGTATAGCCGCTCTGGTACGACGCGATCACGCATTCCACGCCCGCCGCCGCAGAATGCGACGCGGCCGAAGTGAATGATTTAGCGGACATGATAACGCCCCCCTGTCGAGGTTCGCTCAAGATCCGTTCGTAAGTCGTCCGCAATCTTTTTCGGCAGCGCCATACGCGCTCCGCCGACCCCGGAAACCCACTCCGACCAGGCACTTCACTATCACCCCGACTTTCGGACCTGCTCTTTTACGCCAGACTCGCCCTGCCGCCTTGATTCGACTAATCCGGGCGACGTAGCGTTCTTCACGCAGCCGGAGTTCACATCGGAAAAACCCCGGAGATTACTCTGCGGGGGGATTCCGGAAGAGCTTCGGCCCCGTCGGCGAAACGCCGTCGGGACGTCCGGGCGAGGAAATGGGGGTGACAACAATGGAGCTCGTCATCGAGATCATCGAGGACGCGGACAAGGTGCTGCTGCACCACCCGTCCAGCTGACGGCCCGCACCACCGGGCCGGGTACGGAGCGCCCGGTTGTGATGCGAGCCGTGCATCGCAACCGGGCGCGGTCCTGCCGTCGGTCGTGCTCCGTCCCACGGTACCGCCCGTCCACCGACCCCCGCCCCCGCCCGGAGAGGGAAGCCATGCCGAAAGTCCGCCGCCCGGAGCACTTGATCTGCCGCTGGCTCCCCGAAGGACTGGAAATCGGGCTCCCCGGGCGACGGCAGTGGGTCAGGCTGTCGCCGGATCTGCTGAAGGTGGTCGATACCGCGGGTACGGGCATCGAACTGGACGAACTCGTCGCCGCGTTCGGCCCGGAGAACGAGCCGAAGATCCGCGAGGCCGTCACGTCCCTGATCGGGCTCGGGGTGCTCGCCACCCCCGACGGCACCGACACCACCCCGCGGCTCTGGGAGCACTGGGGCCTGGTGGCCCGGCGCTTCCATCTGGAGGCGCGGGACGCCGCCTATCTCTCGGACGCGCCCGAACGTGCCGGTGTGGCGGAGGAGATCGTGGCCGAGGGCGGGGCGCCGGAGGCGTTCAAGGAGTACCCGGGGCATCAGGTGGTACCGCTGCCGCGCCGTACGCTCCCCCTGGCCATGCCGACGGACGAACTCTTCGCCCGCCGCCGCACCCATCGCCTCTTCACGGCCGAGCCGGTCACCCTGGACCAGCTCAGCACCCTGCTCTTCCACAGCTTCGCGCCGCACCGGTTCATCAGCGGCGGCACGTTCGGCACCCAGCAGTGCCGGGTCAGCGCCTCGGCCGGGGGACGGCACGAGGTGGAGGCGTATGTGGTGGCGTACAACGTCGCCGGAGTCACCCCCGGGCTCTACCACTACTCGGCGGCCCGGCACTGCCTCGAACTCCTCGACCCCGACGTCCCGCGTGAGCGGGTGGCCGAGCTGACCCATGAGCAGGAGGCGTCGTACCAGGGCGCCTTCACGATCTTCACCACGGCGGTCGCCAACCGGCTGGCGTGGAAGTACCGGCATCCGCGCGCCTACCGGCTGTGGATGTACGACGCCGGGCACTACGGCCAGACCTTCGCCCTGGCGGCCACCGCCCTGGGTCTCGGCCCGTTCCAGACGGTGGCCTTCGCGGACAGTGGGGTGGAGCGGCTGCTCGGGGTGGATCCCGACGAGGAGTTCGCCGTCTATCTGCTGTCCGCCGGGGTCCCGGACGGCACGGATCGCCTGCTCCCCGCCGACTACGCCTTCCCGTCGCCGACGACGGCCCGCTGACCCGCCGGCCTCCGGCGCGCGCCCGGGGTGCCACCTCGCGCCGGGCCGGTGTCCGGTTTCCCCTGGCCGGTTGACGCCGTACGGCCCCGGGACCGGGACCGTACGCTGACAGACCGCGACCCCGGCCCGGGCGGTACCGGACGACGCCCGCGGCGCGTCGCGCACCGGCCCCGGCGCACCGCACACAGAAGGCGATCCATGACTGAGCAGACCCCGCTCCCGAACGGTACCGGCGTGGCGGGAGAGCCCGGCGGCGCGCGGGTACGGGACCATCCGCGGTTTCTCCGCCTCTGGCTGGGCCAGGCGGGCGGGGCCGTCGGCGACCAGTTGCTTCCCGTGGCGCTCAGCCTCTACATCCTCCGCGAGGGAGGCGGCGCCGCCGATGTCGGCCTGATCCTGGCCGGGCGGGCGATCGCCCTCGTCGGCTGTCTCCTGATCGGCGGCATCATCGCCGACCGGATGCGGCGCACCCGCGTACTGATCGGCGCCGACTGCTTCCGCGCGGTGGTACTGCTGGCCACCGCACTGCTGCTGACCCGGCTGCCGCTGGGCCTGCTCCCGGTGATCACCGCCCTGGTCGGGGCGGGTGAGGCACTGTCCCGCCCGGCCTATCGCTCTCTCGTCCCGGCCCTGCTGCCGGACCGGTTGCTGGAACGCGGCAACGCCCTGGTCTCCGCGGTGCACCGGGGTTCGGCCGTCCTCGGCGCACTGGCCGGTGCCGCCGCCGTCACCCTGATCGGCATCCGCCCGGCCCTGCTGATCACCAGCGCCGTCTTCGCCGTCGGCGCCGTCGCCGTATTGCGCGTACCGGAAGCCGCGCGGAAGACCGGCCCCCGCTCCGCGATCCTCGGCGAGGCCGCCGAAGGGCTGCGGGCGATCCGCCGCCGCCCCTGGGTGATGGTCGTCATGGGCACGGTCTGTCTGCATCTCTTCGCCGGTGCGGCGACCGCCCTGACCCTGCTGCCCGTGATCGCCCGCGACGAGTTCGGCGGCGAGATCGCCTACGGCTACGTCCTGGCCGCCCTGGGTCTGGGCGCGCTGCCCGCCATCGCGGTGGCCGGACGCCTGCGGCCGAAGGCCCGGGGCACGGTGTCGATGACGGCGCTCACCTGCTACGCGCTGCTGCCGCTGAGCCTCGTCGGTCCGCTGCCGCTCCCCCTGGTGGTGGTCTCCTTCGCGATCGGCGGATTCGTGGTGGAGCTGTACTTCGTCTACTGGGTGTCGGCGCTGCAACGGGCGTTCCCCGAGGATCAGCTCGGCAAGGTGTTCGCGATGGACCAGTTGGGCGCCTACGCGCTGCTGCCCGTCGGATATCTGCTGGTCGGCCCCCTCGTCGAACTGTTCGGTACGACGCCGACACTGGTCGGCGGTGGTGTCGTGGTAGCCGCCTCCAGCCTCCTCTGCCTGCTGGTGCCGGGCGTCGCGCGGTTCGAGAACGTAACGGAAGACAAGGGGAAGACCACAGGGCAAAGGGTTCCGGAATCCCGTTAGGAATACCCTCGATGGTCCGAAATCGGGATTGCGCGGCGAGATCAGGCCATCGCTCGCGTGATACCCCGCCGATCCGGGCATATGACAATGCATATGCACTAGCCTGAACCGATCTGCGCAGGCGAAACGGCAACAGGCGACCACCCGGCGGGCAGCGCGGCCCGGCGGTTCAACTGCCGATGGGAGACCTCATGGGATTACCCAAGTGCCCGGCCTATGAAACACGAGAACATTCCCGTCCACCCGAGTCCGGCTCATCCGCCGGGGAGTTCTGTTTCGGAGTACTCGGCCCGCTCTCCATCGGCATCAGGAATTCCCCCGACGTCATAACGGTCGCCCCGAAAATCCGTACCGTCCTGGCGATGCTGCTCGCCGACCCGGACCATGTCGTCCCCGTGTCGGCGCTGATGCGTGAACTGTGGCCGGACGGGGCTCCGGTGAGCGGCCTCCGCACCCTGCAGACGTACATCCTGAACTGCCGCAAGTCCCTGGCCCGGCTCGCCGGGGTGGCCCCTGCCGATATCGCGCGGGACGTTCTGGAGACCCATGCCGGCGGTTACTCCTTCACCAGCCGCGGCGCCCGCCTCGACTGGCTGGAGTACCAGCGGCTGGCGGACCTCGGCGGACGGGCCGTCAACTCCGGCAGCGAATACGAGGGCATCCGGCTCCTCGACCGGGCTTTGGGCCTCTGGCGCGGAGCCGCCTTCGCCGATGTGACCGCGGGCCCGGTGATCGAGTCGAAACGCCGTCTGCTCACCGAGTCCCGGCTCGGGGTCACCGAAACCCTGGTGGAAACCAGGATCAGGGCGGGCCTCCACCAGGAGGCGATAGCGGATCTGGCGGGCCTCACCAGCGAGCACGCGCTCCACGAAGGACTGCACGCCCAGTACATGCGAGCCCTCGCCCTCGGCGGCCGCCGCGCCCGGGCCCTGGAGGTCTTCAGCGATCTGCGGACCCGGCTGGTGACCGAGATCGGGATCGAGCCCGGACTGCCCCTGCAGAGACTCCAGCTGGCGATCCTGAACTCCCACTCCGAGGCGGTACCGCCCGGCTGACCCCGGAGCCACGGACCGACCAAGGCACCTCCGCGCCGGAGGGCACGGTCGTGCGACGCACCACCGGAGATCGTCCGGGGGCCGCCGCCCCGACGATCGCCCACCCACGGACACACCCACCCCACCGCAGGACCGACGGCCCCTGCTGACGACGCCGTCGACGACTACGCCCACCTGCCCCTTCCCGCGCGATGGCCATTGATCGGCGACCCCTTCGGGACTGTCCGATCAATGCCGGGACGCGCTGTGATGGCCCCGTACCGCCGTCCGGCCGTGACGACAAGGGTGGAAGCGATGGCGGGGCGCAAGGAGAAACCACCGTCGCACCGGGCGACAGCTCCCGCTTCCTCGCCCACAGCCCCGACGGGAAGACCCTCTTCACCAGCGGTGACACCACGAAATCCATCCGTCGGCGGGACCTGGAGACCCGTGAACCGGTTCCGACGATCACCGGCCCGGACGGTCCGGTCACCGCCTTCGCCCAGAGCCCGGGGCGGCGTTCTCTCGCCACCGCCGGTGTCAACGCCTCCCGGATCCGCCTCTGGGACACGGCCACCGGGACTCCGCGCCGCAGCCTGACCGGCACCAAGTACTCCATGGTGGATCCCGCCTTCTCGCCGGACGGCACCACGCAGGTCAGCGGCAGCACCGACGGGATCGTCGGCGTCCCGGACAGCGCGCTCGCCGGCCGGACCGCCGTCATCGACCGCCTGTGCCGCGCCGTCGACCGCGGTCTCACGCCCGGAGCACCGGAAGTACCTCCCCGGTGTGCCCGGGCCCCGGCCTGCCGAACCCCGGGCCCCGGTAGCGGCCGGGGCGCGGGGTCCGTCAGCCGAAGTCGTCGGGGACGATCCGGAGTTTCTCCGCGACACGGGCGAGCGCCGCCTGGTCGGCCGGGTCGAGCGAGTCGAGGACGATACGGCGTACGGCACGCAGATGCGTGGGCGCCGCCAGGCGCACGATGTCGAAGCCCGGGTCGGTGAGTTCGGCGAGGGTGTAGCGGCCGTCGGCGGGATCGGGGGTCCGGGCGATCCAGCCGCGCCGCTCGCAGCGTTTGACGACATTGGACAGCCGGGACAGGGAGCCGCTGGCGAGAAAGGCCAGCTCTCCCATCCGCAGGGTGCGCCGCGGGGCCTCGGAGAGATGGCTGAGTACGAGGTACTCGAAGAGGGTGAGGCCGTGCTGCTGCCGCAGCGGCGCCTCCAGTTTGGCGGGCAACAGCAGGACGAGGGAGATCAGCCCCGTCCACGCCGCCTTCTCCCCCTCGTCGAGCCATCGCGGCTCCTCGTCGCCGCCGCGTCCGCCCCCGCCGACCGGGCCGCCCGCGGGCCCTCCCGTACCGCTCATGGATCCCGCCGTCCCTTCGACACAGCCCGATTCACTTTACGCGTGAAGTCATCCTCGCTACTCTCACTTTACGCGTGAAGTCATCGGGCGGGGAACGCGCACCGCCGCACAGGAAGAGGCAGCGTCATGAGCACCGTCACCTTCGGCATCACACCGGGCTACGGCGAGAAGCTGAACAAGGCCCTCGGATACAGCGGCGCCGTCCGCGTCGACGACCGGGTCGAGATCTCCGGCCAGGCCGGGGTGGACGACGATCTGGTCGTCCCCGAATCGCTGGAGGACGAGATCGTCCTCGCCTTCGACAATGTGGAACGCACCCTCGCCACGGTCGGCGCGACCTGGCGGGACGTCATTCATGTGAACTCGTACCACAAGGTCACACCGGAGGAGGGCGTCATCGGCGCCGATCACAACGCCGTCATGGCCGAGCAGTTCCGCCGCCGTCTCGACGGCCGCGAGCCGATCTGGACCGAGACGGGTGTCACGGCCCTCGGCCTGGCCGGGATGCGCGTGGAGATCCGCGTCACCGCAGTCGTCGGCTCCGGGGACTGAACCGTCCCGCCGTCCGGGTCACCGCGCCGCCGGGCGCCGACGGCGTCCACGCGGCGGCCTGGACGGGTGCGGGCCTGATGCTGCTGCTCAGCGCCTGCGCCTTTCTGCTGCTGCGGTCGGTACGCCCTCCCGGCGCCGAGGCCACGGGCCCCGACACGGGCGACGGCGAGGACACCGGGGCCGCCGAAGGCCCCGGCCGGTACGTGCCCCGGGGGAACCCGCCGCACCGGGCGCGTGCCCGTCACGGCTACGGGTACGCCTTCCGTAAGAGATGTGCCGCGAAAGCGGCCGAGAGACGAGAGGTGCGTAAGTGATTCGCAAACTGCAGGCCATCGCACTGGACTGCGCCGACCCGGTACGGCTCGCGGAGTTCTACGCGGAACTCCTCGGCGGCCGGGTGGTCGTGAATCCGGAGGATCCCGACTGGGTCGAGGTGCACGGATTCGAAGGCACACCCCTGGCCTGTCAGCGGGTGGACGGCTATCAACCGCCCGAATGGCCCGGTCAGGGCCGCCCGCAGCAGCTGCATCTGGACTTCGACGTCGACGACCTCGAAGCGGAGGAGAGCCGGGCGCTCGCCCTCGGGGCGACCGTCCTGGAACGCACGGACCAGCTCCGCCCGAAGGCCGACTGGCGGGTCTACGCGGACCCGGCAGGCCATCCTTTCTGCCTCTGTCTCCACTGAGCCGGGCGTGAACCGGGTCGGTCCGTGCCGGACCGCCGCGTGATCGAAAGGGCCCTCGACCGGCCCTGCCGACCGTACGCCGGACCCGGTCCGGACCGACCCGGATCCGGCCCGAGCCGTTCCCGGCACGCCCGGATCATCGGTCGCGCCGGTCCTCTCCGGACTTCCGTACGGTGGTTCAGCGCGTCCAGTACGTCAGATTCCGGAACTGCACCTGGGCGAGGCCCTCGCCATGGTGGTACAGCCCGTTCTTGAAGTGGCGGGCGGTGACGCGGCCTTCGTCCCGGCCGGAGTAGACGGGCTTGTCGTCGAACCAGACCTTGATGGTCCCGGCGGTCGCGTCATGGGCGATCTTGACATTGAACCAGCGCTCGTACATGCCGGTGGCGATCGTCCGGCGGCTGTAGAGCTTCACCGTGCCGCCGTCCTGGTCGTAGACGTTCAGCATGAAGTCGGTGGTGGCGCTGCCCTCCGGCCGCTTGGTCCGCAGAATCTGCACGAAGGTGGCCCCGTCGGAGCCCCGCTTCAGGAAGACGTCGCCGTCCCACATGTGACGGCCCGTGGAGTACTCCTCGTTCCAGCGCATCTCGGCCCGGGGATCGGTCCTGCTGCCCTGCTCGAAGGGCTCGTCGGTGCTGTGCACCCGCAGGGTATGCGTGTCGCTCGCCAGCTTGTAGTGGCGGACCTCCTCCCGGTCCCAGGGCCGCTGGACCTTGAAGGTGAACTTCGTCCGCTTCCACCCCGCCGTCGGGCCGGCGGCGGCCGCCCCCATGGACTCCTCGACACCCGCCGACTCCACGCCCGCGCCCTCGGCCCCCGCCGCGGCGGCCCCCGTCATGTCACTCATCCCCGTGTCCCCTCCCGTTGTCGGCGCGATGTAAGAACAATTCACACCGAACCTCAATAAATCATTGAAAAATGCCGCCAGGCCGCCCCGCCGCGACAAACGCCGGAATCAGATGACCTGAGCTGCCGTCGGGCGTATGCCCCGACGGGCCGTACCGGACTCGGTAACCCCCGTTGCCCGTACGGCTCTTCACCACAGGAGAGGGGAACGGCGCCGAAGAGGTTCACTCCGAGAACCCACGGGTTCACACACCGACCCGAGCTGTCAGAACGGCGGTTCGGTGGAGTAGGAGCCGTCCCCGGCAGGTGGGGCCGGTTTTCGTCCTCACTTCCTGGAGAACTCGTATCGCGTCGCCGACGCGGCCGAGATCGACAAGGCGCTCGGCACGGAGAGAGCCGTCGAACGCCGGGTGTTGTTCGAGAACGGTGGCGGCCTCCTCGGTACGGCCCGCGTCGGCGAGTACGCCGGACAGCGCCCGGGCCGCGTACCAGGTGCCGCCCTCGGGATGCGTCCGAACCCGCTCGATCGCTTCATCGAGCAGGCCGCAGCCGGCCATCAGCGGAAGCCGCGTCCGGAAGAAGTCCCAGCCCTCCTTGTCGCCGCTTCGCGCCTCGACGGCAGCGAGAAACTCCGGTCCTTCCCGGGACCGGCCCTGGTCGGCGTAGAGGGCGCACAGAGCGTCGACGATCCAGTCCTCCGCGCCGGTCCGTTCGACGAGCGCGCGCAGCACCTCGATCGCCTCGGCGCCCCGGCCGTCCCGCACCAGGAGCTCGGACAGCGGGACGGCCACATGCCACGTGCCGTCCGGCGTAGCCCCGAACGCGCGGCAGGCGGCGACCGCGCCTTCCGCGTCGCCGCGTTCCTCCAGTACTTCGGCGAGACGCCGCACGGCGTGCCCGTGGAACTCGGAGGCCGCGTACGCCCGCAGTTCGGTGATCCGACCGTGTCCGGCCAGCAGGTCGGCCAGCTGGTCACGGCCGTTGACGGAGGTCGTCTCACGAGTGTGGAGCAGCGCGATCGCCTCCTCGATCCGGCCCTGCCGCTCCCTGATCGCGGCAAGCAGCCCGACCGCGTTGAACGGTTCCATCCGGAGATCGCCGCCGGCGGGAGCCGCCGCCTCCACCCGGGCCGCCAGCAGCGCCGCCGCGGCCTCGTCCGTGCCTGCCGCTTCGGCGACATCGACCAGGCTTTCGGCGAGGAACCAGTCCCGAATCCCGGCGCGCAGCAGCATGAACGCCTCGTCGCCGCGGCCGTGGCGGGCCGGCAGGCGCGCGAGGAAGTCCAGCGCCAGGCGGTCTCCGGCCTCCACGTACGGGCCGCACGGCCCGATGGCCTCCTCCGCCAGGCCCCACCCCTCCCGCAGCTCCGCCTGCGCTCGGGCCGCCTGCCACCAGTTCGTGGCGACATACGGGGCGAGCACCTCCAACGGCTGCTCGCGACGGCCCCGGCACCCGAGCAGCCGTGCCCACTCCAGCGCGCAGAACCACTCCCCGGGGCCGGCCTGGAACTCCACCTCCCGCTCATGACCCAATCCGAGCAGCCGTGCCACGAACAGCGGAGGAACGCAGCCCGTCAGCGTTCGGGCCCGGTAGTCGGGATCATCAGCGTCCACGGCAGCGCGCCTTAGCCCTCACCACCGACACGGCAGCACCACGGCGGGGGTGGCCGGGTACGGCTACGGCTTGCGCCCGACGGCTCCCCAGCCGGCACGGATGGTGGCGGTACCGGTAGTGGAGTCCGGTCGCCAGTTCGGCCAGGACGTCAGCCCCGGCTCGACGAGGTCCAGCCCTTCGAAGAAGCGGGCGATCTGGGCGGGCGGGCGGAGGATGTAAGGGATGGCACCGGTCGCGTTGTAGGCGTTCTGCGCGGCGATGTGCTCGGGGCCGTCGGCCCAGCAGTGGCTGAGCGCGAGATGGCTGCCGGAGGGCAGCCGCCGCGTCAGCCGTTCGATCAGGCCGAGCGCTTCGTCCAGATCGACGATATGGCCGAGGACGTCACAGCAGACCAGCGCCACGGGCCGGGAGAGGTCGAGCGTCCGCGCCGCGCCCGCGAGGACTGTCTCCGTGTCCTGCATATCCGCCTCGACATAGGCGGTGGCGCCCTCGGGCGTGCTGGTGAGCAGGGCGTCGACATGGCGGATGACGATGGGGTCGTGGTCGACGTAGACGACCCGGGCATCGGGCGCGATGCCCTGGGCCACCTCGTGTGTGTTGTTCACCGTCGGCAGCCCCGCACCGAGATCGAGGAACTGGCGAATCCCCGCCTCACCGGCCAGATAGGTGATCATGCGCCGCAGAAAGTGCCGGGACTCCTGCGCGAAGGCACGACTCGGCGGGAAGGTCCGCTCGTACGCTTCCCCGGCTAACTGATCGGCCTCGTAGTTGTCCTTCCCGCCGAGCCAGTAGTTCCAGACACGGGCGGAATGAGCGACAGAGGTGTCGATCCGGGACTGCGGGTCCTTCATTGGGGCGTCCTCCTCAGGGGCAGCAGGGATAGCAGGGACAGGGCGGGGGGGCTCCCGGGTCGGCGTTCAGCCCCGAACCATGGGGCCCTTCCGGCCGGTGTCGGCGTCGGCGTCGGCGTCGGCAGGACTCGTATCGCCCGCCCCTCGGCCGCCTCGGCCCTCCGGTGCGCGGTCGGCTGTCACTCCGGTGTCATCGGAGGGTCGGCCGGAGTCGTCGGGAGCGGTCGTAGCAGCACCGCCCGGGCCACCGACGGGGTGAGAAGCGCTGTGACGGGAGCGGCGAGGCCCAGTACGGAGCGGAAGGCGCGCCCCACCACGGGGTCGCCGTAGTAGCGGGCCTGGACGCGTCGCAGATACCAGTCGGCCGCGCGGTCCGCGGGGCCGGAGCCGACCGCCGTGCCGATGGCGCCGGGCATCTTGCGGTCCGCCCCCGCGGAGATGTCCCACGCCAGCCGGGACGACGCCAGGATCGCCCGCTGGACGCGGCGGGTCGTGGGGGTCCGGCCCGGCTCGGCCAGGGCGTCGCGCAGGGCGACCGCGTTCATCGCCGCGACGGCCATGCCCTGCCCGTAGATCGGGTTGAAGGTGCACAGGGCGTCGCCCGTGGCGAGGAATCCGGCCGGATGCCGACCGGGAAGGTCGTAGCGACGACGGATGTTCACGGGCTGCCGGTAGCCGAACGCCGGGGAGAGCGGCTCGGCCCGGTCCAGCCACCGGTGCAGGGGCGGATGCGGCAGCCGCTTCGCGAAGGCGACGAACTCGTCCGCGCCCGTGGGCGGTTCGTCGCCGCGCAGCCCCGAGAGGATGACCAGATGAGTGCCGTCCTCCAGTGGCAGCGCGCCGCCGGCGCGGGTCTGGTCCGGGCCGGGATAGACGTAGTAGCCGGCCGTGTCGCCGTCGAGGGACCCGCTCGGGCCCCGGTAGAGGCGGGAGGCGTAGGCGAGCCCGGTATCGATGGTCTCCTCGTACGCGGCCTCGGCCCCGATCGCCGTGAGCCATCGCGCGGCCTTCGTGCCGCTGCCCGACGCGTCGACGACCAGGTCGGCCTCCAGCTCGTCCGGCTTCCCCCGGGTGCCACCGGAACGCTGCCGCAGCAGTACGCCCCGGACCCTGGCGGCGTCCCCGAGGAGCCCTCGTACGTCGGTCCCTTCCAGCACTTCGATGACCGGATCGGCGAGAACCCGCCGCCGGATCAGCCCTTCCAGCTGCGCCCGGGAACCGGTGTGGATGTGCGTGGTGGCGGGCAGCCGCCGAATCCAGCGCCCGTCCTGCCGGATCAGCAGGCCGGAGGGCATACCCACGCGTGGCGACCCCTCCGCCGTCAACTCCGTGAGAAAGCCCGGCAGCAGTGATTCCAGGGCCGTCTGCCCGCCCTCCAGCAGGACATGCGGATGCCGTCCCTGCGGTACACCGGGCCGCGGCTCCATGCCCTCCGGGAACCTGTCGCGCTCCACAAGGGTCACCCGGTCCGCGTACCCGGTGAGGGCGTGGGCGGCGAGAAGACCCGCGAGGCTCCCGCCCACCACGACGGCATGCCGCTCCTTTCGCCCGCCGCCCACGCCCCGACGCCGCTTCGTACCGGCAGTGCTCACCCGACCGTCCCCTCTGATCACTGATCCGCTTCGCCGTAGGCGTCCCAGTATCAGGCCCCGTCAAGCGAGTTCGCTGCCGAATGGCTCCGGACAGTCCCCGAAGAGCGACGGGCACGCCCCCGAGATCGTCGACGGGACAGGCCCCGGACACTCCGGTCCGGGGCCGCCCGTGCTCGCTACTCCCGAGGGTCGGTCACCGAAGGGCGCGCGCCGCTGACGGGGCGGGCACGTCCGGCGCCGGTGAGATGCCAGGCGGCGGCCTGACGGCGGCGGTCGACGAAGCGGCTGTAGACGCCGTCGAGCCGCAGCAGTTCCTCGTGGGTGCCGGACTCGGTGATCCGGCCCCCGTCCAGCACCAGAATCCGGTCGGCGCCCTCGACGGTCTCCAGCCGGTGGGCGACCACCAGCACCGTCCGGTCGGCGGCGAGCGGGGTGACGGCCTGCTGGACCAGTCGCTCGTTCACGGCGTCGAGTGAGGAGGTGACCTCGTCCAGCAGCACGATCGGGGCGTCCTTGAGCAGGGCGCGGGCGATCGAGACCCGCTGCCGCTCGCCTCCGGAGAGGGTGGCCCCGCCCTCGCCGACGCGGGTGCCGAGGCCGTCCGGCAGCCGGGCGGCGATCTCGTCGACGCGGGCCAGCCGGACCACCCGGTCCAGTTCGCCGGGTCCGGCACCGGGCCGGGCCCGCAGGATGTTCTCGGCGATGGACTCCTCGAAGAGGTACGGATGCCGGGAGAGCAGGGCGATCCGGCTCAGCAACCGCTCCGTGCCCAGCTCGCGTACGTCCCGGTCGCCGACGAGCACGGCGCCGCTGTCCGCGTCGTGGAAGCGGGCGATCAGGGAGAGCACGGTGGACTTCCCGGCGCCCGAAGGCCCGACCAGCGCGGTCAGCGTGCCGGGCTCGGCGCGGAAGGACAGGGTGTGCAGGACCGTGCGGTCCGGGGTGTAGCCGAAGCCGACCTCACGGAACTCCACCGACGGCGGCCCGAAGGCCGCGGGCCGGTCGGGCTCCGGCAGCGGCAGGGTGTCCAGTACCGCGCGGAGGCGCCGCAGCCCCACGGCGGCGATCCGCAGACCGCCGGCGACCTCGGCCACGGCCGTCAGCGGCTCCACGAAACGCACGGCCAGCACCATCACGGCGATCAGCACCGCGATGTCGCCTCCGCCGCCGAGGGCGAGTACGACGGTGAGCGCCAGCACCGAGGTGAGTACCGCCTGAAGGGCCAGGAAGAGCGGCGCGATGGCCGCCGAGTTGCCCAGGACCATGCCCCGGGCACCGGCGTCCTGGTCGGTGAGGGCCCGGTCCAGGGCAGCGCCGCCACCGCCGTAGGCCCGTAGCACCGGCTGCTGTCGCGCGTACTCCAGGACCCGCTCGGAGGCGCGGTTGGTGCCGGTCTCCCAGGTGTCCTCGACCCGCTCGATAACCCGGAGGTAGAGACGGTAGGCCAGCAGCGGCAGCGGGGCGCCGAGCAGCAGGGCGAGCCCGATCTGCCATTGCACGGCCAGGGTGACGACGACGATGGTCGCCGGGGTGACCACCGCCGCCACCACCGGGGCCACCAGGTGGGCGGGGGCGGTGGCCACGTCGACGGCGGTCTTGGTGACCAGCCGGTTGACGGTCGCCGCGCGTCCTTCGGCGAACCATCCCAGCGGGATGCGGGTCAGCGCTTCGCCCAGCCGGGTGTGGAGCAGCCGCAGCAGGGCGCTGGAGAGCTCACCGGCGTGGCGGTGGTTGCGCAGCATCACCGTGTGGTGGGCCAGCACCAGGCCGGCCAGGGCGCCACCACTCCCAGCAGCACCAGCAGTCCGGCCCAGCGGCGTCGGCCGCCGGCTCCTGTCAGCCGCTGCCGCGCCGGGCGAACCTCCAGGGGGCCCAGGAGCGCGGAGCGCGCTTCGATCACGATCTCCTCCACCGCACACAATGATCAACTTAGGCGAGCCTACCCTTACATCGCGATGTTCGGAAGGGGTGGCTCTGCCCGCCGTCGCGGGAGGATCTGTTCCCCCGCCGCCGAAACCGCCGGGAGGAGAGGCGGTCGATGTTGTGGGACGCGTTGTCGTCCGCGTGCATGGTGACGCCGCAGGCGCGGCACGCGAACGTTGCCTGGTCGACTCGGTTCCTCCGGTCGATGTTTCCGCACTCGGAGCAACGCTGGCTGTTGTACGCCGGATCGACGTACACCTGCGGCACCCCGGCCCGGGGTGCCTTGTACTGAAGGAAGGAGCCGAGCTGGTGGAAGCTCCACGAATGCAGTTGTGCCCGCTGGTCCTTGCGGAGCCGTACCCGGTCGCGGATGCCCATGAGGTCTTCCAGGGCGATACCGCGTCCGGTGCGTTCAGCGGTGGTGACGATCTTCTTCGAGATGATGTGGTTGATGTTCGCGGCGTACCGCGCTTCCTTGCGGCTACGGTGCTTGAGGCGTCGTTTGGCGGACTGGGTACCCTTGGCCTGGAGCTTGCGGCGCAGTTCGAGCTGCCGCTTGCGGTGCCGGTTCAGGCCGCGTCCGGCGGCCCGGTAGCCGGTGGATGTGGTAGCGATGTTGACGATGCCGAGGCCCACGCCGATAAACTCGGACGGTTTCTCGTTGACCGGGGCCTCGGGGATCTCGCACACCGCGATCAGGTAGAAGACGCCACCACGTTCCATCAGATCCGACTCGCCCCTGCGGTACTCGCGCAGCGTCTTGAGCGCGTCGGCGGAGCAGACGAAGGCGACGTCCTTGAGGCGTCCGGCGGTGGTCCAGATGCTGACGGTCTGCGCGTCGTACTGCCACGACAGGCAGCGGTCGTCGTACGGGTGCGCGGACTCGGGCCGGAAGGTGACTGGCTTGGACTCGGCCAAGCGCCGGCGCTTGGAGCCGGGCTTGCTCAGGTTTCCCGCACGGAGGTTCGCCTTCAATGTGGTGTAGGCGTCGCGCACTTTCTTGATCGTGTGCTGTGCGGCCTGCGCCCCGAGCCCGGCGGCCTTGAGCTCGGCATAGGTGTGCTTGCGCGGTTCGTATTCACGCGGCACACCATGAGCGAACGCCACCTCGGAAACCCAGTTGGCCCGCTCGTTGACCATGTGCAGGGTCGCGCCGATGGCGAGCGCCTGCACGGCATCCGGAATCAGCTTGACCTGCACGACGATCTTCATGCGGACCATCATCCTAGGGTTGGTCTATGTCACCACGCTGGGAACAAAACCCCAACGTCCGAAGGGGCCGTACCGTCGTCTACACCCTCCATGCCCATTTGGTCTTCACACCCAGATACCGGTGCGGACCATTCACCGACGAGATCCTTCGGCGTTGCGAGGAAGTCATGCGGTCCGTCTGCGCCGACTTAGAAACCCAGCTGGTCGAGTTCAACGGCGAACGCGATCACGTCCACCTGCTGGAGCGCTACCCACCCAAGGTCGCAATCTTCAAGCTGGTCGGCTCCCTCAAAGGCGTCTCCGCCCGCAGGATCCGCCAGGAGTTCCCCGACCACATCCGCAAGTACTTGTGGGGCGCGCACTTCTGGTCCCCCTCATACTTCGCGGATGCGACAGTCGGGTGCATGACATTTTCATTCACAGGATGTCTCCTTCGTTCCGCCGACACCCGTCTGGCGCGAAACCTCCGCGCCCATGGCTCCTACGAAGGGCTGCCCGACCTGCCTGCAAGCGAAAGGCAAAGTCGCCTAATCGAGTGACGCACTGTGACTATCGGCCCGGGGGCGCTGCGGTCCCGCCCGGACAAGTCGAGCGACCGCCGCTGATCCCGGGCCCGGGACGACAGCCCGGCGTTCGCAGGCCAGATGCCTCATGACGGGCGGTACCAGAGGCACGCTCCCCGGGAGTTCCTCCGCCAGATCCTTGGGGTGCACGCAGGTCGGCGACCATCCGGGGCGGCTGTCCACCACAGGCCACTACGTCCTCCAAGGGCCGCGATCAAGTCCTCGATGCCAGCCAGGCCGTGGATTGCCGCGCAACGCAAACGTTGGGAGAAGCGCCCG
Source organism: Streptomyces sp. NPDC006798 (assembly GCF_040635975.1). NCBI lineage: Bacteria > Bacillati > Actinomycetota > Actinomycetes > Kitasatosporales > Streptomycetaceae > Streptomyces > Streptomyces sp. NPDC006798. Next base: position 25,602 of record NZ_JBEYIS010000057.1, on the reverse strand, counting down.
CAGCCTGCCGGGCCAGATCCTCGGAGCCCGGCGCCCCGGTTACCCTTCACCTACCCCGGTGCCGACACCCTGGCCGTCGAGTGCCCCGACGTGGACATCCGGCACGGCTTTGACCGCCGAACGAGCGGCCCGCAGAGCGACTTTGCCATGGGTCCATCGGCTGGCACGCGGCCTTCGCGGGACACGTGTACGACAGAAGGATCTCGGCAGGCCGGATGTCGCCCGGGAGCCCGTGCCGGTCCGACGCATGATGCCACCTTTCTGCTTTTCGCGGGGGAATCGGGGGCGGGGCGTGCGGGAATGGTGGCGTGCGCCGGTGGTGCCTCAACGTGCGCCGTTCACCACTGGCATGGCCGGGATGGCGGTACGACTCTGGGGACGTCGACGGCCGTACCGGGCTCCGCGAGGGGGCCCGGGCGCGTTGTCGCTTCGGGAGGTTCGCTCGATGGTTTCTCGATCGTTCACCGGCCGCTTACCGTTCACCGCCGGTCTGGCGTTGGCCGTCGTCGGCGCGACACTGGCCCTGGCACCCCCCGCGAACGCAGCCACCCCGGGGTATCTGTGCGACATCATCCAGGGCACCACCACACCGGGCCCCGGCGAAGGCGCCACGCTGTGTACGACCTTCGGCGGCGCGCCGTCGACGGGGACCTTGACCACGACGTTCCTGATCGTGCGCCGCTCCGATGCCCGCACCCTGACCTGCGTCCCGGTTCTGGGTGTCGCCGGCGTCGCGGCCGCGCCCACCAGCGTCACCGGCCTCCTGTGCACTCTGAACTGATCTGATGCGTGGGCCGGTCGGATGGGGTCCCGCTCCGGTCCGCTCCTCGCCTGCCGGTCCTGCGGCAACGGCTCCGTCGCCGTACGGGACGCCCGCTGCTCCCGGCCGCGCATCATGTGATCACGCTCCCCTGCCCGCCGGGGACGCCTGGTGTCCTCGGCCTCGGATACCGCTGCCCGAACCTCATCACTTCCGTCAGTCCGCCTCAGCCGTTTTCCTCGCCGACGTGCCGTCGTGCACCCCGGCGCCCCTGGCCGCCTGTTGCCGTGCGGGGTTCGGTCTCAGAGCTGCTGCACACCAGAGCGGCCAGGCCCTGCCGGTGGCGTGGTCCGGGCCGGAACCGGTCCGGCACGGCCGTGTCGAACCGGGTCCACCCGTCGTTGATCACCGTGACGGGGCAGAAGACGCCCCGGCCACCCGGACCGGCTCGGACGGCGGTACCCGGCTCGGGGACCAGCACAGGCAGAAGGCGAGTTCGCCGCTCCCCGGGTTGCGGGCGGACCAGCAAGTGCCGGTGGCTGTCGGCACCGGTCTCGACCCGGCCCAGCCGTCCGTCTATCGGTACGTCAGTTGGCACAGGCTGCCCGGCACACCGGCAATGACCACCCGCCCAGTCGGCGAACTCGCCGGCTGGGCGGGAGTTGGCCGGGAAGGGCAGGGGTTGGCCGGCCCTGCGCGTTTCTGTGATTGCCTTCGGCTCAGAACCCCGGCGCTGTCACGGTCTGCCCGAAGCTCCAGTTGGCGGGGAAGACGTCATTGCTGATGACGGTTCGGTCGTGGGTGTCAACCACTTTGATGCTGAGGGCCTGCCCCTGGAGGAGAGCGGCCGTCGTGAAGATGATGCCCTGGGTGCGGAACATCGGCAGCCAGCCGGTGTTGGTGCCCTTGATCGACACTTGTTTGACGGGCCACCTGGAATTGGAGATGACACTCAAACGGTTGACGCCGGGGATGCCATTCATGGTGTAGCGCATCGGTGCGGTGCTGTCGGCATCCGCCTCGGCGAACGAGATGGGTACGATGCCGCTGCGGATCTCAGCGATCCGGCTGTAGGCCGGCTGGGAGAGATCGAAGTGCCTCCGCGGGGGATTGCACCAGCCACCATTATCGCTGGGGAGATACCAGTTCGGGGGGCAGAGGGTGGTGACCACGACCGTGACCTCAGGCTGGCCGGGCAGGCACCAACTGCTGCGCTCGCACCTGACCTTGAATCGCGCCCCGCAGTTCGCACCGTTCTGGAAGAGGGCGGTGCTGACCGCTGTGGTCAGTTCGCCGGGCAGGTCCTCATTGAGGTTCCCGTAGCCGCAGGCCTCGCCCGTGGTGCCGGAGCCATCGGCGCCGCCGTAGAAGGTGGCGCTGCCGTACTGCCAGTTCTCGTCCTGTTCGGCCGCCAGAGCGGAAGGTGTCGTACAGGCCAGCAGGGTGGCTGCCGCCAGCGCGGCGACCCGGATCTTCCTCACGATCGTACCGTCCTCATCCTCATGGATCGGGCATCGGGCGCAGGAGCGGGATCCGCTCCGCAGAAGGCGGAGCATCCACTAGCAGTGGAGCACGACCGGCACCGACGGCCAATCAAAAACCCACGGAATCACCTGATCGAGGTAGGTTCCTCCACTGCTGGTGCGGGAGATCCTTTTGGCCCTGCTTGGGCTGCTGAACTTGACTGAACGGTCCGGAGCCATTCGCCTGAAGCCGGTGGACGGGCTCCGGTGGCCCTGGACCGTGACATACACGCAGGGCGGGGTGCTGACCGACGCCGAGAAGGCCGCGCGGGAGAGATCCGGCTGCTGCAAGCCGTGGAACGCTTCGAGAGCGGAAAGAAGGACGGCACTCGCCGCAAATCCGTGAAAGGCCAGTTCACCGGCCGCATGCCGGTGCCACTTCGCGATCATGCCGGTCTCGCGGTCTGCTTCGTCACCGTCTGCGGCCCCTTTTTTGCGGGCGTCCGCAGCGTGCTGACGAGCACGGTTGACCGTGGAGTCGATGGCGACGGTCCACTCCACCCGGCCCACCGGGTCTTCCCGGACCTGGACCTGGCGGGCTCCGTACCCGCCTCACGGCATCGGAGGGTACGGAGCCGCTCGCCTTGCCTATTGCAGCGCGCACACCTTGTGACCGCCACGTGCGAGTCGGACTGCCTCGCCCAGTAGGACGCCGTTAGGGCGTGTCTTGTGGATCAGGCTGGGTTAGTGAACGGGGTCTGGTGCCGTGGATCTCAAGGCGGAGGAATGAGCCACTGCGGAGCATTGGCGATTGACGACAACGCGGCGAGGCGCGGTGCCAGGGCGCGCGAGCCCAGCAAGATCCACAAGACACGCCCTAGGTCTTTCTCATGGGCTCGGTTGACAGCATGGTGGTGGGGTGAACTTACTGGAAGTGAACCGAGCTCGGGCGAAGTTGGCGCTGTTCCTGGCTGATGTGTTCGCCTCGCTGCCGCGGAAGGACCAGCGGGCGAAGGGTGACTGCTATCTGCGGGGGCTGATGCTGGACCCGTTGCGCTCACGATTCGCCGCCGTCCGCGTGCGCCCTGCCAGCCACGCGGTCGAGCGCCCGGTCTAAGCCGCCGCCTTCTCACACAGGACTGGGTGGGACGGAGGACGGAGTCCTGCCCGACCGCTGGCTCTTGGCCGAATGGCCCACCGACGCGCCAGAACCGACTGACCACTGGCTCTCCAACCTGCCGGCCGACACACCACTCGTCGATCTGGTCCGTACAGCCAAAGGCCGCCGGCGAATCGAGCACGACTACCGCGAACTCAAGCACTCTCTGGGTCTGGGCCACTTCGAAGGCCGCTCCTGGACCGACTGGCACCACCACGTCACCCTCATGACCGCGACCCACGCCTTCCTCACCGAACAGCGCCTGCCTCCCAAAAGCCCGCAGGCCGCGCTCACCCTCTACCAGGTCCTCGACACCCTCCCGAACACCCCGGGGCGCTGGACCGGCATCTGCACCACCTGCCACCAACCCCTGCCCAACAGGACACCAAGACCCAGACAGACCTAACGCGGTCCTCATAGGGTGCTTGGAGTCGGGTGCTTGTCTACGCGGCGGAGGTGCGTTCGGCTCGGCCGAAGAGGAGGGCCCAGCCGGTGGGGAGCTGGTGGAGGATGCGGGTGGTCAGGTGGGGGCCGGCGTGGGCGGCGACGGTGGAGAGGACGGAGCCGGTGTCCCAGCGGGTGGTGGCCAGGGATGCGCCGGTGCGGGAGGCGAGGTCTTTGACGAACGCCCAGCCGGTGAGCGGCTGGTTGTCGGGGATCTGTGCGGTCAGGATGCGTGCGGCTTCCAGGGGCAGGCAGGCGGCCAGGTCGACGCGTTCGTCGCCGGTCAGCTGGCGTCCCAGTCCGGAAAGGACCAGGCGGACGGCTTCGTCGGCCCGCTCGCGGGTGGGGTAGGCGCCTTCGTAGCGGACCTTCTCCAGCATCTGCTCGTACGCCTTCGAGTACGGCTGCTGGACCTCAAGGGGTATGCGCACGTCGGTGATCACTGCGGTGCATGCCTTTCGTCAAGCCAGGGTTGGATGGTGCCGGTGGTCAGGTGGGCTGGGGGCGTCCGAAGAGGAGGTCGTAGCCGGCGGGGAGCTGGAGCAGGATCTGTTCCAGCAGGTCGTCGCCCGCGGTGTCGGCCACGGTGGACAGCACGGCGCTGACGTCCCAGGTCGCGGTCTGCTCGGTGGCGCCCTCGATCCAGGCCGCGGCCGCCCGCACGAACCGCTCCGTCGGCAGTGGTTCGGCGCTCTGGAGCGGGTTGAGCAGGATCAGGGCGAATTCCTCCGGCAGGCGAGCCGCGAGCCGGGCGCGTACCTCGCCGACCAGGTGCGCGCCGAGCAGGGCGAGTACCACGCGGGCCGCGCGCTCGGCTTCCTCAACGGTGTCGTACTGGCCGCGTTCCCTGACGTGGTTGAGGAACGCTTCGTGTCGCAGAGCCATCATGTTGCCCCCTTGTTCCTCGGACTGTTCACAAGGGCGGGGGTGCGGAGGGCGGGATGGAGGGGAGATCAGGTGCCCGTCCTCCGCACCGGTCCGGCCGCGGTCAGCCGGAGAGTTCCTTCTGCCCGGCCCCGGCGCCGATGGAGATCTTGCGGGGCTTGGCGCGCTCGGCGATCGGGATGCGCAGGGTCAGCACGCCCGCGTCGTAGTCGGCCCGGATGTGCTCGGTGTCGAGGGTGTCGGCGAGCACGATCTGGCGGGAAAACACGCCCAGCGGCCGCTCGGACAGCTCCATCTGCACATCGTCGGCCCTGGTCACCGGCCGCCGCTCCGCCTTCACCGTCAGCATGTTCCGCTCGACGTCGACGTCGATCGCGTCCGGGGTGACACCGGGAAGGTCGAAGGCCACCACGTACTCGTCGCCCTCGCGGAAGGCGTCCATCGGCATCGCCGACGGCTTCGACCACGTCCCCGGGCCCATCAGCTGCTGCGCCAGCCGGTCCAGCTCACGGAAGGGGTCGGTGCGCATCAACATCATGAAACACCTCCATGCGTTCCTTTTCGGCAGTGACTGCCGATGCGCTTCACTGGAACCGTTGTAACATGTCATCCAATGGATGACAACCACAGTGTCATCCATTGGATGACAACCCGAGGGAGGTGCCCGTGACCGCACCCGACCAGTCGGTCCCCGCCGACGCCGACGCCCACAGCCCGGCCTCGTTCCTCGCCGCCGCGGCAGCCCTGGAAGCCATAGACGATGCTCTGCGCACCGCTCAGCACGAAGCCCCTGGTGCCTTCGGCCCCGGGCCGGGCCCGCAGCAGGCCCTGGCCTCTCTGATGCTCCTGCGACAGGTGCGCGAGCAGCTCGCCGGATGGGAGACCGGCCTGATCGAAACCGCCCGCGACGCGGGAGCCAGCTGGGCCGACCTCGCCCACCCCCTCGGCGTCGCCAGCCGCCAGGCCGCCGAACGCCGCTACCTGCGCGGTCGGCCCGGCCCGGCCGGGACCACCGGCGAACAGCGCGTGACAGCCACCCGCCAGGCCCGCGCCACCAACCGCACCGCCACCACCAGGGCCCGCCGCAACGCGGCCGACCTGCGCCGTCTCGCAGGCCAGATCACCGCACTCACCGACCTGCCCCCCGCCGGCCGCCGCCCGCTCAGCGCACTCCACGCGGCCCTCGCCCATGACGATCCCACCCGCCTCATCGCCCCCCTGACCGCCGCCCGCCCCCACCTGGCCACCACCCACCCTGACCTCGCCACCCAGATCGACACCCTCACAACCGCATAGAACCGACTCCAGGCCATCGAGCGCGAGACGAACGTGGCCTGACAGGTGGGGACGAAGAAAAGTACGCGACTGGGATCTAAGTCCGTACGCCGGCAGGCGTCTTCGGCGGCAGGTCAGCCGCGGTGCCCGGCGGCTGGAGGGCGTGGACGGGCAGGCACCACAGTGCGATCATGACGTCGGACCCGACGCACTGGACACGGGTAGGTTCACGCGCCTTGCTGAGGGACGTGAGCCGCCGGACGGACACCGTCCGGTGGCTGAGTCGGATACAGCGCCGAGGCGCGCTGGTGAATCCGGTGTCATCCTGTCCCGCGTTGCACACTCCGGTTTCTGTCGGCGGGCGGGCGTGGTGTTACCAGGTGATCAGTGCGTAACCGGGGCTTGCGTTGTTGCCGACGGTCCCGGAGGCTCCTGAGGCGCCGTTGGAGCCGTTGGCACCTCCTCCGATGCTGCCTGCCCCGTTTCCGCCCGTGCCGCCGCCACCGCCTTTGCCGCCGGTCCCGCCGCGTCCGCCGACGCCGGTCCCGCCGGGCGGGGTCACCGCCCCGACGGGCGCCGTGCCTCCGGCACCTCCCGCGCCCCCCGCTCCGCCTCGGCCGCCGGTGAGACCGTGGCCACGGAGCAGTCCTCCAACAACGTTGTCCGCGATGACGCCGCGGTCGCCGAAGCCGTTCCACTGGGAGAACCGGTTGAACGACTCCACCTTGTTGGTCGCCGCCGTCACCCGCCAGCGCAGCGGTGCGTGGGAGAAGTAACGCAGGAGCTGGACGGTGCGGATCACGCGGCCGACCTCGCGGAAGGCCGCGTGGCGTTCTTCCACGAGCCGGAGCGCAGGCGCTTGAGCAGTGTGGAGGAGGAGACGGCGCTTTCGCGCACGGAGACGGCCACCCGCATCAGGTGGCGAAACTGGGACTCGATCAGGTCAAAATCGATCGAGTTCGTGTCCGGCTCCCAGAACAGGGCGTCGATGTGCACGTACTCCGTGGTCTTGGAGGGCCGGTAGAAGGTCAGTTCCTTCCAGTTCCTGATCCTGGGCATCAAGCCGAAGCCCAGCAGGTGGGCGAGCGCGAAGACAGGGAAACTCTGGCCCTGAAGACGACCGCCTCGACGGCGGCGTGTCCGCCCGGGTCGGACGCCAATGGCCGGGCCCTCGATCTCGGCTCGCCGGCCACTCGCCAGACTCCCTTGCCGTGCGACGGCCCGCCGGGCACGTCCTGACCGGAGTCGGAGCCGTCGAATCGTGGGACCGCGCTCAGGCATGGCCCTTGCAAGGCTGGTGGCGGTTCGCGTGTGCCGGGGGCCGGGCCGCGGCTTCGGCCGATCGCGTCTGCGCGGCCTTCCCTGCGGCTGTGTCCGCAAATGCGGTGATTCCCTGTGCGACGGACCGCGCGAGAGCCTGGGCGGTGGCCTCGGTCACCGCGCTGACCGGGTGGTCGGGGAGGATTCGTGGACCAGGCCCTGGGCCTCCTCCTTGAGGGGTCCGGTGGGCGCGCCGTCCGTGTCCCGTTCGATCTGTCCGCCCGGAGGGTCGGAGGTGGTGGCGGTGATCCCGGCGAGGTCCAGCGCCCGCCGGTTGACCCAGCTGTTGTGACCGTCGGTGGCGACGATCACGATCGGCCGGCGGGTCGGGAGGGCGTCGAGGAACCGGTGGTGGGGAACGGTTCCGGCGGGCAGCAGCCCCACCGGGTCCCCGTCCGCCACGACCAGCCAGCCGTCTGGCTCGCCGCCGTACCCGGGGTCGGCGAGGAACCCCCGCAACAGCTCCTGCAGCCGGGGAATGGTCAGTTCCAGATAGCCCAGGCTCGGGTTGAGCGTCGCGGCACCGGCGGCCACCGGGTGGGCGTGCCCGTCCACGATCCCGCTCATCACGGTCCCCCACCGGGCATCGACCACCTGCGTGTCCCGCCCCGCATAGCGCCGGACCTGCGCGACGCGGGCGCACCGCACACCCCTGCCAAGGACCGCCGTTCGTACCCCTGGCCGGACGCGTGGTCCTCTACAGCGCCACCGACGTCGAACAGTGGATCACCCAGCGCCGCATCGCCCCGGAAGCGGGGCCCGATGACCCACACCGAGGCCGTCCCGCTCGGTGTGCGCGTGGCCGGCGACATCGAGCACCGCCCCGACCGCCCATCCCCCTACCGCGCTCGTGTGCGCTGGATCGACCCCGTCTCCAAACGCCGCAGGTCCCTCTCCGAGGGCAAGGACACCCTGGACGAGGCCGAGGAGTGGATATCCGGAATCCTCAAAGCCGCTGAAGCGGGGATCGCGCCGAACACGGCCACCATGTCGCTGGCCGAGTACGGCACCACGAACATGGATCTCGCCTTGCGCGGCCTGGAGTTGAAGACGCTCGATCCGTATCTCGCGGGCTGGCGCCGCCGGGTTGTCCCCGCGCTGGGGCACATTCCCGTACGCGTGATTACCAACGGGGCCGTCGACCGCACCGTGCACGGCTGGATCGCCGACGAGCAGAGCCGCTCCACCGTCAAGAACAGCCTCGCCGTCCTCGTACGTGTCATGGAGCAGGCGGTTCGGGACGGGCTGATCACGGTCAATCCGGCCCGGGTCACCGGCTGGCAACGCGAGTACAAACAGGCAGAGGACGAAGTCAACAACCCCCGCGCCCTCGCCCTACGCGACTGGCCCACCCTCCTCCGCCTCGCCCAAGCGCTCGTAGAGCGTTCCCACGGCTACTACCAGGGGTGGGGGGAGGTCGTCGTCTTCGCCGCCGCGACCGCCGCCCGCATCGCCGAGGTCTCCGGTGTCCGCGTCGCCGACATCGACACCACCAACTGGATCTGGACCGTCCGCCGCCAGACCACCCCCGCACCCGGCGGGCTCGTCGACAAGAACACCAAGGGCAAACGCGCCCGCCACGTCCCCATCGTGGAAGAGATCCGGCCCCTCGTCGCCGAACGTATCCTCGCTGCCGGCCCCGACCCGGACGCACGGCTTTTCACCGGGCCCCGTGGCGGTCGGATCTCCACCGCCGTGCTGCGCGACGCCACCCACTGGGACGACGTCGTCCTCTCACTCGGCCTCGAACACCTGCGCCGCCACGACCTCCGGCATACCGGACTCACCTGGTTCGCCGACGCAGGCGTCCCCGCCCACGTCCTCCGCAAAATAGCCGGACACGGCTCGCTGCTCACCACCCAGCGCTACCTCCACCCCGACATGTCCCAGATCACCGGCGCCGGCCACGCACTCACCGCCCACCTCAACCCCGTCCGCGCACCTCTCAGCCTCACCGTCCAATCTGTCCCCGGAAGGCGCCGCTAGAGTCCCCAAGTGGTCCCCAAAAACAACCGAAAGGCGGTACCGGATTCCTCCGATACCGCCTACGACCTGCGAAAACGCTGGTCGGGACGACAGGATTTGAACCTGCGACCCCTTGACCCCCAGTCAAGTGCGCTACCAAGCTGCGCCACGTCCCGTTTGTCCGCCCCGCCGGTCGGTCGGCCGGGCTCGCAGGGAAGACTTTACCCCACTCGGCGGGGGGTTCGGGCCGGTGGCCTGCGGGGCGGGATGGTTTTCGGGGAGAATCGGGGTGTGGAGAGGACACCGAGGGACCGGGACAGTGAGGGGCGCGCCCGGAGCGCGCGGCCCCGGGACGGGCTGGGGCGTCCGTTGCCGTACGGGCGGGCGGGTGTGGCGCGGCAGGCCGAGGGGATTGCGCGGTCGCCCGGGGAGACGCTGGCGGAGGCGCAACGGCTGCTCGACGCGGGGAAGCCGTTTCACGCGCATGAGGTGTTCGAGGACGCGTGGAAGACCCGGCCGGAGCCCGAGCGGGATCTGTGGCAGGGGCTGGCGCAGCTCGCCGTGGGGCTGACGCACGCGGCGCGGGGGAACGCGCCGGGCGGGGCCCGGTTGCTGGAGCGGGGGGCCGACCGGATCGCGGGGTACGGGGATCCGTACGACGTGGACGTCTCAGGGCTCGCCGCCTGGGCCCGGGATCTGGCGGAGCGGCTGGTGAGCGGGGGCGGGCCGGTGGACGCGCGGGTCGAGGCTCCCCGGCTGACCCTCGCATAGCAGGACCTCCAGGCGGCGCGGGCCGTGTACCCCTTCCACCCGGTCGAGTTCGATGTCGCTGGTCGCGGAGGGGCCGGAGATCCAGGTGTCCGTGACAGGAGGGGTGGTAGGTGACGGTGTGCGGGAAGTGGGCGCCGACGTCGGTCACCCCGAGGACGTCCACCAGGAACTCGGTGAGTTCGTACGTCCGGCCCGGCAGTCCGCTCTCCCCGAACCGGGGGTAGTGCTCGCGGACCATGGCGGCACACGAACCCGAGGGCGTGACGACATGGGTGTACGGGGCGAAGGCCCGGGCGGTCCGCCGGACCAGCGGCTCGGCCGCCCGCCGGTGTCCGGCGTTGTACTGCGGCTGCCCGCAGCAGGTCTGCGCGGCCGGGAAGTCCACGTCGACGCCGAGCCGTTCCAGGAGCCGTACGGTGGCGATCCCGGTGGCCGGGTGGAGCGCGTCGTCGACACAGGTGACGAAGAGGGCGACGCGCATGGTCGGAGGATAGGTCCCGGGCGGGTCCGCCGGTAGACGCCACGACGGCGGCGGGCGGCCGGTCCGGCTGTACGGGCCCGGCTCCGGCGCCGGGCCCGTACAGCCGGACCGGGTACGCACGGACCCGGCCGGGTCAGGTCCGGCGGCCCTTCGGCGGCTCCCCCGCGGCCAGGCGGGCGACGAATGTGGCGATCCGGCGCTCCCGGGTCCCCGGTCTGCGGACCAGCATGAGGTCGTGCAGGACGCCGTAGGAGTCGGCCCGGCTCAGGGCCGCGAAGGCCGCGGCCGCCGCGGGTTCGGCGTCGAGGGCCGCCCGCAGGTCGTCGGGTACCCGGGCGGTGCTCGGCGGATCGTAGGCGGCGGCCCAGCGGCCGTCGGCGCGGGCGCGTTCGATCTCGGCGAGCCCGGCGGGCAGCATCCGGCCCTCGCGGACGAGTTCCTCCGCCCGGGTCCGGTTCACCTTCGACCAGGGGCTGCGGGGCCGCCGGGGGGTGTGGCGGAGGGACCACCAGCCGTCGGGGGTGCCCTTCGACGCGGCCCGGCCGTCGATCCAGCCGTGGCAGAGGACGATGTCGAGCACCTCGGCCCGGGTGACGGAGACCGCGTCCGTGCCCTTCTTGGGCAGGGCGACCCAGATCTCGGTCGCGGTGTCGTGATGCTCCGTCAGCCAGCGGTCGAAGTCCTCGGCGGTGGCGAACACCCTCGCCTGTCCCGTCTCCATATGTGGTCCATCCCTCGTCGTCACATCGTCACGCGGTCGCGGGGCCGTACCGGCGCCGTACGGACCGCGATGGTACGGCCGGTACGGCTCCGGGCCGGGGCATCAGGCGGTCGTACGCAGCGGCCGGTAGAAGGCGCGGATGTCGTCGGTGAGCAGGCCGGGCTCCTCCAGGGAGAGGAAGTGGCCGCCGCGGTCGAGTTCCGTCCAGCGGACTATGTGGTGGTCCCGTTCGGCCCAGGGCCGGACGGTGACGTCGAGGGCGGAGAGGAGGACCCCGGTCGGTACGGTGCCGCGGACTCCCCAGCCGCCGGACTCCGTCTCGGTCTCGGAGTCGGGGGCGGTGTCGGAGTCGCCACCGTCCCCGGCGCCCCAGTCCCCACCGTCACCGTCGTCCCCCGCGCCCCAGGAGGCGGCGGAGATCTCCTCGTAGTAGATCTGCGCGGCGGACGCGGCGGTCCCGGTGAACCAGTAGAGGGAGACCTCCGTCAGGATCCGGTCGCGGTCGACGCTCTCCTCCGGGAGTCCCGCCTCCGGGTAGGTCAGCTCCTTGAACTTCTCCACGATCCAGGCGAGCTGTCCGACGGGCGAGTCGGTGAGTCCGTACGCCACGGTCTGCGGGCGCTTGGCGTTGCACTGGAGGTAGCCGTCGTTGAAGTCCCGCATCGACCGCCAGCGCCGCCGGTCGTCGTCGGAGAGGCCGTCGAACTCGCCGTCGGCCCCCGCCGGGAAGGTGATCATGCCATTGAGGTGGACGCCGATCACCCGCTCCGGGGCGTGCCGGGCGACGGCAGGAGCGACCCAGGAGCCGGTGTCGTAGCCGTGGACGCCGTACCGCTCGTAGCCGAGCCGGGCCATCAGCGCGGCCGTGGTCGCGGCCATCGCCCCGGCGTTGGTCCCGGGTCCGGCCAGCGGGGTGGAGAAGCCGAAGCCGGGGAGCGAGGGGATGACGAGGTGGAAGGCGTCGGCGGCGTCGCCGCCGTGCCGGGGCGGGTCGGTCAGCGGTCCGGTCACATCGAGGAAGTCGGCGAACGTGCCCGGCCAGCCGTGCAGCAGGAGCAGCGGGGTCGCGTCGGGGTGCTCGGAGCGGATGTGCAGGAAGTGGACGGTCTGGCCGTCGATCTCGGTCCGGAAGTGGGGGTACCGGTTCAGTTCGGCCTCCCGCGCCCGCCAGTCGTATCCCGTACGCCAGTAGTCGGCCAGCTCCCGCAGATAGCCGACGGGTACGCCCCGGCTCCAGCCCACCCCGGGCAGTTCGGCGGGCCAGTGGGCGGCGGCGAGCCGGGTGTGCAGATCGTCGAGCCGGTGCTGCGGGATCTCGACCCGGAACGGGTGGACCTGGTGTGCGTCGGCGGGCGGGTCGGTGATATCCGTGGCGGTGCTGTTCATGAGGACGACGCTACGGACCCTTGCGGTCAGCCAGTGTCCGCAATCGGGCCGCGAAACACCGGGCCCGGGCCTTCGCCCGCCGATCAGTCCTGGCGTCCGGTCGCCGCGACTCCGACCCCGAGCCCGATCATGGTGAGTCCGCCGACCCCGCCCACCGCGGAGAGCCGCCGGGGCGAGCGGGCGAACCAGCTCCGGGCCCCGGCCGCCAGCAGGCCCCACAGCACGTCGAGGGTGACGGCGATAGCGCTGAACACCAGGCCGAGAACGAGCATCTGCCCGGCGACCCCACCCTGGTCGCGGTCCACGAACTGAGGCAGTACGGCCGCGAAGAAGACCATCGTCTTGGGGTTGGAGACCCCGACCAGCACCCCTTCGCGGAAGGCGCGGCGGCCGTCGGGCTCCTCCCCGGCACCGCCGGAGAACGCGGCGGCCGGCGCGCCCCGGCCACGCCACGCCTTCACCCCTAGACAGACGAGATATCCGGCACCCGCCAGCTTGAGCAGGGTGAAGACCAGCACCGAACGCTCCACGACGGAACCGATACCGAAGGCGACGGCCACGATCAGCAGATAGCCGCCCACGGTGTTCCCGACGACCGTGGTCAGCGCGGCCCGGCGGCCCTGGGCGAGCGCCCGGCCGATCACGAACAGCACGCTGGGTCCGGGGATCACGATCAGGACGAACGACAGGGCGGCGAAGGCCGTCAGACGGTCGGTGGACACCATGAGGCCATGCTGCCCGGGCCGTGCTCGCGGGCCAAGGGAGTTCCCGCGGTGATGGGGCGCGGCCCGGCGCTCGTGACGGCCGGACACCCGGCCGTCACGAGCGGCGGCCGCCCTTTCATCGGCCGTCCTTTAATCGCTGGCAGCGGGATCACCGCCGCGATACTTTCCCCGCTCGTGACAAGTGATTCCGTGGTTGATACAAGCGAAAAGGCGTCCGGGGAGGGGCTGTTCTCCAAGCGGTACGCGGCGGCCACCGCGACCTTCGCCGTGGTGATGTTCCTGGAGGGCTTCGCGGCCCTTGCCGTACTGCCGACCCTGCCACTGGCCGCCCGGGAGCTGGACGGGATCGCGCTCTATCCGCTGGTCGCCGGTTCCTTCGTGGCGGCGAGCCTGATCGGCGGGGTGATCGGCGGCAGTTGGGCGGACCGCTCGGGGCCGTACCGTCCGCTCGCCGCCGGGATCGGCATGGCGGTGGTCACCCTGCTGATCTCCGGGACCAGTACCACCGTCTGGCAGCTCGCGGCGGGCCGCTTCCTGGAGGGGCTGACCGCGGGCATGGTGACGGTCGCGGTCAATACGGCGATCGCGCATACCTTCCCCGACCGGCTGCGGCCCCGGGCGCTGGCCCTGATGAGTACCTGCTGGATCGTTCCGTCGCTGATCGGCCCGCCGCTCGCCGGACTGGTGGCCGCCTGGGGGTCCTGGCGGACGGTCTTCCTGGGGCTGGCCGCGATCAATGTGGTGCCCGCGGTGATCGTGGTGGTGATGCTGGTCCGCCGGGCCCGGGCCGCCGCGCCGCCCGAGGGCACGGAGCCGGAGAAGGGGAAGGGTCCCCGCCCGCCGCTGCTGATCGCGGTGGCGGTCAGTCTGGGCGCGGCGCTCGGCCAGTTCGGGGTCTCGGCGTGGGACGTACCGCATCTGCTGAGTACCGCGGCCGGGGTGACCCTGCTGGTGGTGTTCGCGCCGCGGCTGCTGCCGCCGGGCACCGGGCGGGCCGCGCCCGGTCTGCCGGTGACGGCGCTGCTGCGGGGGCTCGCCTCGGGGACGTACTTCACCCTGGAGGCGTTCGTACCGCTGCTGCTGGACACCGAGCGGAAGGTGGCCCCCGTACAGACGGGTATCGCCTTCACGGCCGCCGCGATCGCCTGGGCGGCGGGCTCCTGGCTGCAGGGGCGGTGGCTGACGCACTGGCCCCGGCACCGTACGGTCACCGTGGGCGCGGTGATCATGGCGGCGGGGTTGCTGGTGGCGATCGCCGGAACGTTTCCCGTGACACCGCCGATCACCTCGGCGGCCTCCCTCGCGGTCGCCGCCGTCGGGATGGGCATGCTGACGCCGTCGGTGACCCTGCTCGCCCTGAACCACAGTCCGGCGGACCGTCACGGCTATGCCAACAGCGCGCTCCAGACCACCCAGAACCTGGGTCAGATCACCGTGATGGGGCTGGCGGCGGCGCTGTTCAACGCCGCGCACGCCTCCCCGGCCGATCCGCTGGTCGCCTTCGGCGCGGCCTTCGGGCTGCTGCTGGTGCCCGCGGTGCTCGCCGCCGTACTGGCGGTACGGGCCCGGGCCGCCGGACCCGGCGCCCCGGGCCCGGCGACGGGTTAGGCCGTCTCTGTGGATCAGGCCGGCTCCGCCGCTCCCCCGGTCTCCGGCTCCCCCGGCCCTTCGCCGGTGCTGTCGGTGCCGTCGCCGCCGGGGCCCGGCTTCAGGGAGAGCGTCAGCTCGCCGTCGGCGGTGTCGGCGAGCACGGTGTCACCGGGGTTGAGGGTGCCGTCGAGCAGCATGGTCGACAGCCGGTTGTCCAGTTCGGACTGGAGGGTCCGGCGCAGCGGGCGGGCGCCGAACTCCGGCTGGTAGCCCCGGTTCGCCAGCAGTTCCTTGGCGTCGTCCGTGACCTCCAGCGCCACATGCTGGGCGTGGAGCCTGCGGCGGCTGCGGTCCAGCAGCAGATCGACGATCCGGACGAGGTCGGCCCGGGTGAGGGCGTGGAAGACGATGATCTCGTCCACCCGGTTGAGGAACTCGGGACGGAAGTGCCGCTTCAGATCGGCCATCAGCTCGTCCCTGATCTCGGCCGCCTCGCCATGGTGTTCGAGGATGCGCTGGGAGCCGATATTGCTGGTCATGATGACCACGGTGTGGCGGAAGTCGACCGTCCGGCCCTGGGCGTCGGTGAGCCGTCCGTCGTCCAGGACCTGGAGCAGCAGATGGAAGACGTCCGGATGGGCCTTCTCCACCTCGTCGAAGAGGACGACGCTGTACGGCTTGCGGCGAACCGCCTCGGTGAGCTGGCCGGCCTCCTCGTAGCCGACGTAGCCGGGCGGTGAGCCGACCAGCCGGGAGACGGTGTGCCGCTCCTGGAACTCGCTCATGTCGAAGCGGATCATCCGGTCCTGGTCGCCGAAGAGCAGTTCGGCGAGGGCCTTCGCCAGTTCGGTCTTGCCGACGCCGGTGGGGCCGAGGAAGAGGAAGCTGCCGGTGGGCCGGTCGGGGTCGCCCATTCCGGCCCGGCCCCGGCGGACGGCGAGGGCGACGGCGGTGACGGCCTCCTCCTGGCCGACGACGCGTTCGTGGAGGGCGTCCTCCAGTTTGAGGAGCCGTTCGCGTTCGGTCTCGGTGAGCTGCGATACGGGGATGCCGGTACGGGCCGAGAGCACTTCGGCGATGTCGTCGGCGGTGACAGCCGCAGCCTCCTCGCGCTCCTCCCCCGCCTCGGCCAGTTCCGTCTCGGCCTGCCGGATGCTCTCCTTGAGGGCTCCGGCGCGTTCGTAGTCCTCGGCTCCGACCGCCTCGTCCTTCTCCCGGCGCAGCTTGGTCAGCCGCTGTTCCAATCCGGTAGCCGGGGAGGGGCCGCCGAGATTGCGCAGTCCGACCCTGGCCCCGGCCTGGTCCATCAGGTCGATGGCCTTGTCGGGCAGGAAGCGGTCGGTGAGATAGCGGTCCGAGAGCGCGGCGGCGGCGTCGAGCGCCTCGTCGGTGAAGCGCACCTGGTGATGGGCCTCGTAGGAGTCGCGCAGTCCGCGCAGGATCTGCACGGTCTCGTCGACGGTCGGCTCGGGGACCATCACGGGCTGGAAGCGGCGTTCCAGTGCGGCGTCCTTCTCGACGTGTTTGCGGTACTCGTCGATGGTGGTGGCGCCGACGACGCTGAGATCGCCCCGGGCGAGTGCGGGCTTGAGGATGTTCCCGGCGTCCATGGCGCCTTCGCCCCCGCCGCCCGCGCCGACGACGGTATGGAGTTCGTCGATGAAGAGGACGACGCTCTTGTCGGCGGCGGTGACCTCGTCGATGACCTTCTTGAGCCGTTCCTCGAACTCGCCCCGGTATTTGGATCCGGCGACGAGTCCCGGCAGGTCGAGGGAGACCACCCGGCGGTCGCGGAGGGACTTGGGGACCTCTTCGGCGACGATCCGCTGGGCGAGGCCCTCCACGATCGCGGTCTTGCCGACCCCGGGGTCGCCGATGAGGACCGGGTTGTTCTTGGTCCGGCGGGAGAGGACCTCGACGGTCTGCTCGATCTCGGCCGCCCGGCCGACGACCGGGTCGAGCCGGCCGCCCCGGGCCTCCTCGGTGAGATCGCGTCCGTACTGGTCGAGGGTGGGAGTGTCGCCGCCACCGCCCCGGGGCTCGGCGTTCCCGCGCGGCCCGGCCCCGGCCGGGCCGACCGCACCGGGCGCCACGCCCTCGGAGCGGAGCGCGGTGGCGAGTCCGGAGCGGGGGTCGTCGGCGAGGGCGGCGAGGATGTGTTCGGGGCCGATGTAGGAGGCGCCCGCGGCCCGGGAGCGGGTGTGCGCGGCGAGCAGGGCGCGTTTGGCGGCGGGAGTGAGACCGGGTTCGGCGCCGCCGGTTCCGGTGGGCAGCGTACGGGCCACGTCCTCGGCGAGCCGGTCGGGGTCGGCGCCCGCGTGCTCCAGCACCTGGCGTCCGGCGGGGACCTGGGTGGCGGCCCACAGCAGTTGCGGGGTGTCGAGGTCGGCGCCGTCCTCGGCGGCCCGGGCGCCCGCCGCGTTGAGGAGTTCCTGCGCCGAGTCGCTGAGCAGCCGTCCGATGGGGACCCGCTGCACGGCGGGCGGGGAGGCCGCCGGGCTCATGCCGAAGAACCGGTTGAACAGATCGGAGAACGGGTCTCCGGATCCGAAGGGTGAGGTCGTCACGGCGATCATCCCTCCGCCGGGCGCCACCGGTCCGGACCTCGGCCCGCCGGGTGCCCGCCGCATCGATTTGCCCGTACCGGCACCATTGTTCCCCGATGGTCGTGGTCCGGCGACCGGAGCCCGGCCACAACCGGAGCCCGGGGGCGGGCACCCCGCCCGGAGCCCCGGCCCGGAGCCGGAAACCGGGGCCGGAAACCGGGGCCGAGGTCGCGGACGGCCGGGACGCGGAAGGCCGGGGCTCCCGGTCACGCCGCGCCGGCGCGACCGCCGTCCACGAGGAGATCGACCCCGGTGACGTAGGACGCGTCGTCCGAGGCGAGGAAGGCGACGACCCCGGCGACCTCGTCCGAGGTGCCGATCCGCCCCAGCGGTACCCGGCGGCGGATCTCCGCCGCCTCCTCGGCGGTGGGGATCGCCTGGTGGAACATCTCCGTCTCGATGTAGCCGGGGCTGACCGCGTTGACCCGGATCCCCCGGGGCGCCAGTTCGGCCGCGAGGGTCCTGGCCAGATCCGCCGCCGCGGCCTTGGTCCCGGAGTAGAGAGAGCCGACCGCGAGTCCCCGGTGCTGGGTCCAGGAGGAGTTGACGACGATCGAGGCGCCGTCGCGGAGCAGGGGCAGCATCGCCCGGACCGTGAAGAGCACCCCCTTGAAGTTGACGTCGACCACCAGGCCGATCTCCTCGTCGGTGAGTTCGCCGAGCGGCTTGAAGACCGCGGTGCCCGCATTGGCGAAGACCACGTCGAGCCCGCCGAATCGCCCGGTGATCTCCTCGGCCAGCCGGGCGAGATCGGCCGGGACCGAGACGTCGGCGGGGACGGCCAGCAGCCGGTCCCCGGCGTCGAGTTCGGCGGCGGCCCGCAGCAGCCGGTCCGCGCCCCGGCCGGTGATGACCACCCGGGCGCCCTCGGCCAGCAGCAGCCGGGCGGTGGCCAGGCCCATGCCGCTGGCGCCGCCGGTGATCAGGGCGGTACGGCCGGTGAAGCGGTCGGCGCGGATACGGGTGTGCGGCATGGCGGTCTCCCGGGTCGGGGTGGTGGCGGCGTACGAGGCGGGGGCACGGGCGCGTCGGTGCTCCCCCTTCTCCGGGGGGATCCGGCCGCCGTGCTCCTGTGAAGATCCTCGCCGTCCCTCCCGGCCGGTGGAGAGAGCCTGTTTATGGTGGTGTCATGACCACCACCCGAGCCACCGGTCCCGTGCGTACCACGCCCTCAGGGCGCCGGACGGAGCTGCGGGACTTCCTGCGGTCCCGGCGGGCCCGGGTCAGCCCGCAGGAGGTCGGGCTGCCGGGCGGCGGGCTGCGCCGGACTCCGGGGCTGCGGCGCGAGGAGGTGGCGACGCTCGCCGGGATCGGGGTCAGCTGGTACACGTGGCTGGAGCAGGGCAGGGAGATCACCGTCTCCGGCTCCGTCGTGGAGTCGGTCAGCCGGGTGCTGAGACTGGACGCCACCGAACGTGCCTACTTCTACCGGCTGGCCGGGCTCCATCCACCCGCCCCGGCCGCCGACGACGGCCCGGGACCGGGCCCCGAACTGGCCAGGCTGCTCGACGCCTGGCCGCGCAATCCGGCGTACGTCCTGGACCGGCAGTGGAACTATCTGCTGATCAACGAGGCCGCCCGGATCCTGTTCGGAGTGGCGGCGGGGCGGAACTGTCTGGAGACCTTCTTCACCGACCCCCGCTACCGGGGGTCCTTCAGCGAGTGGGAGAAGCTGGCGCCGCAGGTCGTAGCCGGGTTCCGGGCCGCGACGGCCGCCGCCCCGGACGATCCCGGCCTCGCCGCGATCCGGCACGGACTGGCCGCCCGGAGCCCGGAGTTCGCCCGGATGTGGGACACCCATGACGTACTGGCCGATTTCAGCGGGACCAAGACCGTCACCCATCCGGTGGCCGGCGAGATCGTCTTCGACCATGTGATTCTGCATCCGGCGGGCCGCCAGGACCTGCGGGTGATCGTCCATCTGCCGCGCGACGCCGAGGGGACGGCCGCGCTGGAGCGGCTGCTGGCGGCGGAACGGGACGCGACCCGGGAGGGCTGAGCGGGCCGGCCCGGACCGTCGGTACGCTCCCCGGGCCGGGGCGCGTACGGAAAGACGACCGGGGCCGTCCCGGAGGTGCGGGCGCACCCCGGGACGGCCCCGCCGACAACCGGCCGGACCGATCGGACCGGCCGATCCGGAGGTCCGGCCTTACGAATGGACCGGTGTCACCGGCGTACGGGTCAGGCGACCGGCGCCGGGTAGGTCGGGTACTCCACCCCGGAGACGTGCTGGACGACCCGGATGACCTGGCACGAGTAACCGAACTCGTTGTCGTACCAGAGGTAGAGGATCGCGTCGTCGCCCTCGACCTTGGTGGCGCCCGCGTCGATGATCGAGGCGTGCCGCGAGCCGATGAAGTCGCTGGAGACCGCGTCGGGCGCGGTGGTGAAGTCGATCTGGCGCTTCAGCGGGGAGGTCAGGGAGACCTCGCGCAGATGGTCGAGGACCTCCTCGCGGGTGGTCTCCCGGCCCAGCCGCAGGCTGAGGATGGCGATCGAGACGTCCGGTACGGGGACCCGGATGGAGCTGCCGGTGATCCGGGCGTCGAGGTCGGGCAGCGCCTTGGCGACGGCGGAGGCGGCCCCGGTCTCGGTGATCACCATATTGAGCGGCGCGGAGCGGCCCCGCCGGTCGGACTTGTGGTAATTGTCCAGCAGGTTCTGGTCGTTGGTGAACGAGTGGACCGTCTCGACGTGGCCGCGCAGCACCCCGTACTCGTCGGCCATCGCCTTCAGCGGCGGCACGATCGCGTTGGTGGTGCAGGAGGCGCAGGAGATGATCTGCTCGTCCGGCTTGATCATGTCGTGGTTGACGCCGTGCACCACATTGGGGACGTCGCCCTTGCCCGGGGCGGTCAGGACCACCTTGGCGATCCCGGGGCGGAGGTGCTTCGAGAGCCCTTCGCGGTCGCGCCAGCGGCCGGTGTTGTCGATGAGGATGGCGTCCTTGATGCCGTACTCCGTGTAGTCGACCGTCGTCGGGTCGTCGGAGTAGATCATCTTGATGGAGTTGCCGTTGGCGACGATGGTCTCGGTCGCCTCGTCGACGGTGATCGTGCCCTGGAACTGGCCGTGGATGGAGTCGCGGCGCAGCAGGGAGGCGCGCTTGACGATGTCCTGTCCGGAACCGCGGCGGACGACGATGGCCCGCAGCCGCAGTCCGTTGCCCGAGCCCGCCTTCTCGATCAGCAGCCGGGCGACGAGGCGGCCGATCCGGCCGAAGCCGTAGAGCACGACATCGCGCGGCTCGCGGCGGTCGATCTTGTTCGCCCCGGTGGCACCGGCGACGGCCTCGGCGGTGAAATCGGCCACCGACAGTCCGCGGTCGTCGGCCTTGTAGGTGGCGGCGAGCATGCCCAGGTCGATCTGGGACGGCCCGAGGTCGAGCGCCGTCAGGGCCTGGAGGAACGGCATGGTCTCGGTGACCGAGAGCTCCTCGCCCGCGATCTGGCGGGCGAACCTGTGGGTCTTGAGGATGCTGACGACCGACTTGTTCACCAGGGAGCGGCTGTGCAGCA
The DNA here is from genome assembly GCF_040635975.1 of Streptomyces sp. NPDC006798. Classification (NCBI taxonomy): domain Bacteria; kingdom Bacillati; phylum Actinomycetota; class Actinomycetes; order Kitasatosporales; family Streptomycetaceae; genus Streptomyces; species Streptomyces sp. NPDC006798. The sequence continues at coordinate 4,533 of NZ_JBEYIS010000057.1, read as the reverse complement.
GGACGGTGACGTCCCGCTCGCGCTGCAGCTTCCCGATGATCGGGATCATCGACTCGGCGATCTCCTCACGGTTCTTCCAGTTGGTGAACGAATCCTCGGTGGCAGTCACAGGCGAATCTCTTTCGAGCTAGGTGGCGCTCATATGCTAACCACCTGATCCGGCCATGATTCAAGGGGTGACGGGTGAGCGGAACGTCACCTTCGGTTCCGGCCCGCCCCCGCCGGTCGCGGGGGCGGGCCGGGTGTTCACCGGGGCCGTCGGTTCAGACCCGGTCCGCCGCGATCAGCAGATACTGGAAGGAGCCGTCCTTGTAGGACTCGATAAACGCCTCCTCGATCCCTGTGACCAGGGACGATGTGGCGCGCAGCTCCCAGTAGGGCAGGGTCGCCGCCGTCAGGTCGACCACCGCCTGCGGGACCAGCCGGTTGTCGGCGAGGGCGCGCATGTACTCGCGCCGGGAGTGGATATTGCACTCGAAGTGGGCGTTGATCTGCGAGACCCACTTCGACGGCTGGCCGTAGATCGGGTTCCAGCAGCCGGTGATCGTGACATAGCGGCCGCCGACCGCGAGGATCCGGGAGTGTTCGGCGAACAGGTCCTGGAGATCGACGTACATGCTGGACTCGTTGTTCCAGGAGGCTCTGGCCTGTCCTGAGGCGAAGGGCATCTGGAGCATATTGCGGACCTGGGCGCGGACGGACCGGTCGATGCCCAGTTCCCGGGCCCGGCGGTTGGCGAAGTCGGCCTGTTTCACCGAGAGGGTGACGCCCTCGACCTCGCAGCCGAAGCGCTGGTGGGCCATGACCATCGAGCCGCCCCGGCCGCAGCCGGCGTCGACCAGTATGTCGTCCCGCCGGATCGGGCCGAGGTGGTCGAGGAGCACATTGGTCTGGGCGGACTCCAGCCGGTGCAGTTCGGCGATCAGCCGCTGCTCGTAGTCGGGGGCGCCGGGCTCCCCGAGGGCGGCCTGGTCGACGTCCCCGATGCCGTAGTGGTGGTGGTACAGGCCGTCGACGTCGCCGAGGCGCAGATTGACGGGCCGGGCCTCGTGGTCCCAGTATCGGGCGATATCGCCCTGGTAGGGCGTCGCGGGCGACGGGATCGCGGGCGACGGAATGGTGACGGTCTCACGGACGGTGGTGACGTCGGAAGCGGTCAAGGGACGGAACCTTCCTTAGCTGAGAATTCGGGCCCTACCAGAAGTCGGGCAGGCTGTAGCGGTAGGTATTGGACCGGTGCCAGTGGTGATTGCCGTCGACCCAGACGGCCACCCCGCGCAGAAAGCGGATCAGGGTCGGCACCGGACAGGCGAGGGCCAGGGCCGCGGCCTCGGCCTCGAAGCTCCGCATCAGTTCGTTGTGGATCCCGACGGCCTTCAGATAGGCGTCCCGCTCGGAGAGGCCCTCGCGTTCGGCGAGCACCACGGGCAGGTTCATATGCCGGCCGGGGCTGTCGAGTTCCTTGGTGTACGAGTAGAGGTCGTTGACGATCGTGGTGGCGTTGGACGCCAGGGCGATGACCCGCTGGGTCGCGGGCAGCGCGTGCAGATCGGCGGGGAGCTCGTAGCCGCCGACGGTGTCGGTGATGGTGGGGCAGGGGCGGAAGTTGTTGAACTGGCGCATCGCCAGGTACTCCCACACCTCGGGTACGTAGTCGGTGTGGTCCCAGGCGCCTTCGGCGAGATAGCCGAGGTGGAGCCGGGCCATGTCGTGCCGGAACCGGTCCGCCTGGGAGGGGGTCGCGACCGCCAGCAGGTACTCCATGGCGGAGTGGTACGCCCGGCGGGGGGCGTCGGACGCCAGTGACTCCTCCCACCGGGGCCGGTACTCCTCGGCGGTGTGCAGCGGGTCGAGGGCCGTATGGGCGAGCAGCAGCCGTCCGCCGAGTCCTACGGGCGAGCCGCCGTGGTCCTCGCAGTAGCAGTCGTCGACCGCGTTCTCGGCGACCATCAGCCGGGCCGCGACCATCAGCCGGTCGACGTCCACGGCGTCGGGGTGGCAGGCGGCCATGTACATCCCGACCGCGAAGCCCTCGAACTCCTCCTCCCACTCCGGCGGGTAGAGCCGGATCTCGTCGATGGCCCATTCCTTGATCCGCCGGTCGACCTCGGCCGCGCGTTCGGTGTCGTACGCCACCGGGTGGTGGTAGAGCCCCGGGATCGGGCCGCCCGGCGCCGGGCGGCCCTCCGGCGGTCCCGCCACCGGACCGGACGCGGTCCCCGGCCCGGGTGGCACCGGGGCACCCGGCGGAAGCCCGGCCTCCGGCGGTGCCGGTGGGGCGGGGGGTGTCGGGCGCCGACCCGGGTACAGCCCGGCCGTACCGAGACCGGTCGGGCCGCCCAGGATCCGGTTCAGCGCTTCGGTGCTCATCTGCGCACCACTACTCCTTGGGTGAGGGGGTCTCTTCCGGGCACGCGTTCCACCGGCGGGACTCCCCCGTGCGGAGTGCGCCGTCCGCGCGGGCCCGCTCAGCCGCTGGTACGGGCGATCTGCACGTTCTCCAGCACACCGAGCGCGTCGGGGACCAGGACGGCGGCGGAGTAGTAGGTGGTGACGAGGTAGGAGATGATCGCCTTCTCGTCGATGCCCATGAAGCGCACCGAGACACCGGGCTCGAACTCGTCGGGGAGTCCGGTCTGGTTGAGCCCGATGACGCCCTGGTTGTCCTCGCCGGTCCGCATCACCAGGATGGAGCTGGTGTTGTCCCGGGTGACGGGGATCTTGTTGCAGGGCAGGATCGGGACCCCTCGCCAGGCGGGCACGCTCTGGCCGCCGACGTCGACATGGTCCGGGTAGAGCCCGCGGGCGTTGAACTCACGGCCGATCGCGGCGATGGTCCGCGGATGGGCGAAGAAGAACTTGGAGCCGCGTCGGCGGCTGATCAGCTCGTCCAGGTCGTCGGGGGTCGGCGGCCCCGACTGCGGCTGGATCCGCTGGCTGAAGGCCGCGTTGTGCAGCAGACCGAACTCGCGGTTGTTGATCAGCTCGTACTCCTGGCGCTCCCGGAGCGCCTCGATGGTCAGCCTGAGCTGCTGCTCGGTCTGGTTCATCGGCTCGTTGTAGAGGTCGGCGACCCGGGTATGGACCTTCAGTACGGTCTGCGCGAGGGAGAGTTCGTACTCCCGGGGCTTCAGCTCGTAGTCCACGAAGGCGCCGGGCAGGGGGACCTCTCCGGTGTGGCCCGCCGACATCGCGATCTCGGCCTCGCCCAGCCGGTTCTGCGCCTGCTCGGGCAGCGCGCTGAACTCCTGGATATGGGCCTGGAGGCTCGGGGACCCGGCCAGCACTCCGGCGAAGTCGCTCCGGGCGAGGGTGAGCAGGGTGCCGGAGGTCCGGGCGACGGCGGTGTACTCCCAGACGGCGTTCTCGTCCACCAGCGCGTCCTGGCCGAACCGGTCGCCGTCGGCCACGACCTTGGTCACGGTCTCGTCGCCGTAGGGGCCCGCGGAGATCTGGTCGATCCGGCCGTGCGCCACCAGATGGAGCTGCTCGGCCGGGGTCCCCCGCTCGACCAGCACATCGCCGGGCTGGAAGTCGCGCTGCGCGCAGCGGCCCGCGAGAGCGGCGAGCACCTCGTCGTCGTCGAAGCCGCGGAGCAGCGACAGTTCGCCCAGCTCCCGGGGGATCACCCGGACCGAGGCCCCGTCCTGGACGAACTCGATCCGGCCGTCGCCGACGGTGTACGTCAGCCTTCGGTTCACCCGGTAGGCACCACCGGCGACCTGGACCCACGGCAGCATTCTGAGCAGCCAGCGGGAGGTGATCTCCTGCATCTGCGGGCGGGACTTGGTGGTGGTGGCGAGATTGCGGGCCGCCGCCGTACTGAGGGCGCTCTGCGGGCTCGGCTCCGGGCCGGACTCCGGGCTGGTGTCGACGGTCATCGGGCTGGACTCTCCTTCAAAAGGGCAGCGCTGGGCATACGCGCAGATCAAGTGGGGTGTCGGAGATGAATGGGGCGGTGTCCGGAAATGGCCTCCCGGATCCGTGAGAACCGTAGGCTCCGGCCCGCCTGTTGAGCCATTAGGCGGGGTTTTCCTCCCCCGAAGCAGTGAACTCGAAGACGATCACGTTTGCCGGAGCGTCGACCATGATCAACAATATTCGTACATATGATCGACCCGCATTGCTGCCGCGAGCTGCCCTTTCGACTACCGGACGGCGGCCGGGAACACTCCGGCGGCCGTCCGGCGAAGGACTCCGTCAGCGAGCTGTAAGAGCTGCGTGAGCGGCCTTCGGCAGCTCGCGGATCAGCCCCGTCGGCCGATCGCGGGTGGCGGCGTCGGCGGCCGCCACCAGACCCGGGCCGCCCGCCGCGGCCGTCCGTCCGCCGATCCCGGTGACCACGCAGCCGGCGGCGCGGCGGAGCGCGATCCCGGCGGCGAAGTGCACACTGCCGAAGAGGTCACCGCCGTCGGTGACATAGGCGGCCCGGCGCCCGGCGGCGACCCGGGCCGGCCCCGGGGCGGGTCCGGAAGGGAGCGCCGTCCGCCCGGAGGGCGGGGCCCGCGGCGTCCGGTGCGCGCGAATTCGCGA
>NZ_JBEYIS010000056.1:0-46981 GCF_040635975.1 Streptomyces sp. NPDC006798 | reverse complement strand
CGATCGGGGGCCTGCAGATCGTTGGGGCCATTGGGTGCCTGCAAATAACACAACCCGTTTCAACTCTACACATCCCCCGCCGGGGCGCGCCCCCCCCCCCCCGGGGTGCGCGGCGCCGGATGCGGTGCGGGTGTCCCGGGCCGTGGCAGGCCCGGCACACCCGGAGGGCGGGAGCGGCGCCCGGAGCCGTAGGCCGGGACCGGACGCCGGGGCGCCGGTGCCGTACGCCCGTCCCGGGCGATCGGGTCAGGCCGCCCGGTGTGTCCAGCCCCGGGCCGTCCGGCCCAGCTCCGTGAAGCCGAGCCCGGTCAGCAGGGCGGTCTCCTCGGTGTCGTCGGCGTCGTCCGGGTCGGCGTAGCTCAGCAGCCGGTCCACCCCGGACAGTTCGAGCCAGCTGCGGGCCTCGCCCAGCAGCCACCCCGCCAGCCCCGGAACGGGCTCGTCCGGCAGGACGAGATCGGCGATGTCCGCCGTGCCGCCCGGCCGGGCGTGCCGCTCGGGCCGGTCCAGATGGGTGTCCAGTTCGATGTACGCCACCGGCGCCCCGTCCACCACGGCGGTGATCCGGGTACCCAGCGGGCCCAGGGACCGGCGCGCGGACAGCCCCGGCAGCGGAGCCGGTCCGGGCTCGGGCAGCCCGCCGGACCGGGCCAGCAACAGGACCTCGACCCCGCCCGTGTGGACGAAGCCGGCCGCCTCGAACACCGCCCGCACATGCGGCCAGGCGTCCGGGACGCCGTACACCCCCGGGACCGGGAGATGCCCGTCGGCATGGCGGGCCCGGACCCGCCAGCGGTCCAGCTGGGCCAGGGCGGCGGGCATCAGCAGCGCCGCCGCCCCGTCGCCCGCCGACGGCACATGGACGAACCACTCGACATGACCGGTGTCGCGGTAGTCGTCGCCGACGTCCGGTTCGTCGCGGTAGCGGAGCAGATGGGCCGCGGCGACGATCCGCCGCCGTTCCTCGGCCACCAGGGTGACCCGCTCGGCCACCCACGGATCGGTGACGTACTCCTCGGGGCAGCGCTCCAGAGCGCTGAGGACGGTGTTCACCGAGACGCCGGCACCGGGGACGACGGCGGCGGCATGCGCGTTGACCAGGGCGGTCAGCTGATCGCGGTCCTCGCGGTGGAAGAAACGCACCCGGGGCGCGGGAGAGGGGTGTTCATGGGTGTCGGAAGAAGACACGACAGGGCCTCCGAAGATCGGTCATCGAGTGGGAGGCCGCCATGAGATGCGGTACCCGATCACGATAGCACCCCACCTGACCTGTGACTTCCCGTGATTGTCAGTGGCGGCGCCTACTGTCCCCGCTATGGCACTGGTGACTTTCGTCGACGAGACGACCTCCGGGGACCGGAGCGACGGCTGGGGTGTGGAGATCGCCGAGGAACGGCTCGCGCTGCGCGAGCTGATCCGGCGGCGGGTCTTCCAGGAGGTCGCTGAGGCGCGCGCGGGCAGCGCCGTCCGGCCGGGGCCGGGGAGCGGCCCCGCCCCCGATCCCGAGGCGGAGACCGCCGCCGCCCTGCGCGCCTTCGAACGGAACGGGTTCCTGGTCCTGGTGGCGGAGCGTCAGCTGACCGGTCTCGACGACGAGGTCGAACTCCGCCCGGGTACCGAGGTCGTCTTCCTCCGGCTCGTCCCCCTGGTCGGGGGGTGACCCGGATGCGCAAGCTGGCTCGTATGATCGCCGACGGCGACCTGGTGGGCGCCCTGGACGCCCTCGACCGTCCCGCGGAGTTCGACGGTATCGACGTCAAGGCGGCCCGCGACCATCTCCACGGACTGCCGGCCGAGGACCGGGCCGTCCTCACCCGCCATCTCGCCGCGCGGTATGCGGCGGAGACCGACGGCGACCCGCACGACCGCTTCCTGTTGCTGCTCCGGGCGCTGAGACTGGGCCACGGCCTCGCCGAACCCCCGCTCGCCGCCGAACGGGCCGCGGTCGTCGCCCGGCTCGGCGGCCAGACGGACCTCTGGTGGGGCGGGCTCTACCACCCCGATCTCATCTCGGCCGAGATCGCCGAGGGCCGTACCGTGCCCCCGGCCGTCTGGGCGACGATCCGCCGCAGCTTCCTGCTGACCTACGCCGACCCGGAGGTCGCCGAGCTGAACCATCTGGCCGGGCTGACCCCCGGCGTCCCCCCGCTGAACGTCGGCGAGCAGTGGGCCGAACAGGCGCTGGCTGAGGACGCCCTGCGGCCCGTCGTGGTCCACGCCCTGACCGCGACCGCCGCCAAGCCGACCGCGAAATGGGACCGGGCCGCCCGTGCCGCCGTCGAAGCGGCGGGCGGCGCCGACCCGGTCCGTACCGCCGTGGCCCGCTGGCTGGCCCTGGCCGGACGGCCGCGCACCTTCCCCCTGGAAGGCGCCGACATGCCGAACCATCTCGTCTTCGACCCCTACAACGCCGACGCCCTGCGCGGCCTGGCCTGGCTGCTCTCCCTGCTCCCCGCCCACCCCGATATCCCGCGCGCCCTCGGCTCCCTCGCCGAAGCGGCGCTCAGGAAGGTCCCCGGCGCCGGACCCGGCAGTGCCAAGGTGGCCAGTGCCGCAGTGGTCGCCCTGGCCCGGGCCGAGGGCCCCGAAGCCCTCGGCGAACTCGCCCGGCTCGCCGCCCGGACGACCCACAAGCCCACCGCGAAGATGATCGGCACCGCCCTGGACCGCCGGGCCGAGGCCCTCGGCATCGGCCGGGACGAGGTCGAGGAACTGGCCGTCCCCGACTACGGGCTGACCGCCGTCGGCACGGGGGAGTACCCGGTCGGCGACCACACCGCCCGGCTGGAGATCCACGGCACCCGGACCGTACTCGCCTTCCACGACTCCACCGGGAAGCGGCTGCGCGGTGTCCCCGCGGCGGCCCGCCGCGACCACGCGGAGACGGTGAAGGAGCTGAAGGCCCGCGCCAAGGACGCCGACCGGATGCTCACCGCCCAGGCGGAACGGCTCGACCGGCAGTTCCTGGCCCGCCGGGTGTGGACCCGGGGCCCCTGGCGGGAACGGCTGCTCGACCATCCGCTCGTCGGCTCCCTCGCCCGCCGGCTGATCTGGACCGTGGGGGAGGAGTCCGCCCTCTGGGACGGCGCCGGACTGAGCACCGCCGACGGACGCCCCGTCGAACCCGCCCCGGACGCCGGGATCGGGCTCTGGCACCCGGTCGGACGGCCGCCCGCCGAGACCGCGGCCTGGCGGGCGAGGATCGAGGAGCTGCGGATCACCCAGCCCTTCAAACAGGCCCACCGCGAGATCTATCCGCTCACCGCCGCCGAGGAGACCACCCGCACCTACTCCAACCGGTACGCCGCGCACATCCTGCGCCAGCACCAGTTCCACGCCCTGGCCGCGATCCGCGGCTGGCGGAACAAGCTCCGGCTCGCCGTGGACGACATCTGCCCGCCCGCCGTGCGGGAGCTGCCCCGCTGGGGGCTGCGCGCCGAACTCTGGATCGGGCCCGACGCGGGCCGGATTCCGGGGCCCGGCGACTTCATCGACAGCGGGACCTACACCCGCCTCCGGACCGACCAGCTCCGCTTCTATCCCCTCGACGCCCCGGAGAACACCGCGCACTGCTCCGGCGGGCCGTACACGATGCGGCTCCGCGACGGACGCGCCCCCGTGGACCCGCTGCCGCTGACGGAGATACCGGAGCTGGTACTGAGCGAGATCCTCCGGGACCTCGACCTCTTCGTCGGCGTCAGCAGCGTCGGAAACGACCCGGAGTGGGCCGACGGCGGACCGGAGGGCCGCTTCCAGGAGTACTGGACGAGGTACGGCTTCGGCGAGCTGACCGGGACCGCCGCCACCCGCAAGGCGCTGCTGGAGCGGATCGTGCCCCGGCTGGCCTTCGCCGACCGGTGCTCCTTCGAGGACCGCTTCCTCCGGGTCCGGGGCGATCTGCGGATGTACCGCATCCATCTCGGTTCGGGCAATGTGCTGATGAGCCCCGGCGACCGGTATCTCTGCGTCGTGCCCGGCGTTTCCGGGCCCGACCCCGGCTATCTGCCGTTCGAGGGCGACCGGACGCTGTCGGTGATTCTCTCCAAGGCGCTGCTGCTCGCCGACGACACCGCGATCACCGATCCCGCCATCGTCAGCCAGTTCCCCTGACCGGCCCGCCGGCGGACCGGCCCCGGCCCTCGGGCCCCGCCGACGGGATGGCTGCCCGCCGACGGGGCCCGGGGAGCTGCCGACGGGGCCGCCGGGAGAACGGGGCCGGCAGAGGCTCGGCCGGTACGGCCGTACGGGCGGGGAAGGCGTCCGGCCCCGGGGCGTGCCCGTCGACCCCGGGGCCGGACAGCGGGCAGACGGCGGACCCGGGTGTCGCGCCGCTGCCGGTTTCGAAGGGCCCGCCGGGTCAGCGCTCCCGGACGAGCCAGGCGTACGAACCGCAGGCGCCGATCGGGATCCGGGCCCGGTGTTCGATCGCGCACCGGTATCCGGTCAGATCGCCGACCGAGTCGGTCAGCGCCTCGTGCCGGGCCGGGTCCAGCGGTTCGCCGTCGAAGGTGGTGTAGAGCAGCCGGGCTTCCCGGGGGCCCGTGGTCCGCAGCTGGCTGAGGAAGATCCGGGACGAGACGGCCGTCAGCCGGTCGTCCAGATCGCCCTGCGACACCGGGCCGTCGGCCGTGGGCAGCAGTTCGGACTCCCGGCCGCAGAGCCGGACCACCCGGGTGGGGTCGGCGCCGCCGCCGAGCGTCCTTACGCACAGCCCCGGCCGGTAGCGGATCAGCGGCATATACGGATTGCGGACACTGGTCACGACGAGACCGTGCAGCCCGCTGCCCGTCCCCGGCGCCAGCGGGACCAGCTCCACGCTCAGCCGGTCCAGGAACGGGTGGTACCGTCCGCCGCTGTCGCTGTAGTAGAGACAGCCCAGATCGGCGCTGCCGACCAGTTCGACCACCGGACAGCCCAACTGCCGCTCCAGATAGCGGCGGACGTTGACCGGGGTGTACTCGTACGCCGTCACGACGGTCGCCGGCCGGGGGAAGCGGTCCCACAGGCCCCAGGCCAGGGCCTTGCGCACCAGCTGCGCCAGCCGGGTGCCCGAGCATTCGAGGTGGTACCAGCCGCGGTGATGGGCGCGCTGCTCCGAGCGGATCGCCGTCAGCATGTGCTCCACATCGCCCCGGCCCCAGCGCTCCGGATCGAGCCGGAGGCCGAACCGGACCGTACGCCGGTCCGGCCGGCCCGTCCCCGGCCCCCGGGGCGATTCGCCCCGCCGCCGGGTGGCGCCCCGGGGGCCGGTCCGTCCGCCGACCGCGCCGGAGGCCCGTACCCCGGGCTCGGTCGACGGAACGGACGTCAGAAAGACCCGGCGGCAGCCCTGGTGCCAGGTCGGCGCGAGATCCGGGTGGGCGCTCCACAGCCGGTACGACGACCGCAGCGGGAACGAGGCGGGCCGGACGATCCTGGTCCGGCCGTGATCGGCGCCGCCGCCGTACGCGAACTCCGCCTCGCCCGACTCCAGTGCCGCCCTCAGCCGCGGTGTCATCCAGCCGTCCGGAAAACCCCGGGAAATATCCGACTTTCCCAGGACGGGAAACCAGCCGCGACTGAGAGCGTCACGATAGAAAGGAATGTCCCGGATCTGCTCGACGATGTCGGCGGGCGGTTGACTCTCCATTTCTACCTCTCCCTTGTACTGGTCATCCCTGGTCCGGGAACCGCCACTACCTCTTCGGGCGGCGGTCGGGCCGGATTCCCCCGGGCCGGGGGGAGTTCCGTGCGTTGCTTTTCAGGGACGGTAAGGAGTGCCCCCGCCGACTGTCAATGAATTACCCGACTATGAATTCATGAGAAAGCACTCATGGAATGCGGTGCGGTTGCCGGGAATGCGGGTGGCGGCGGCCGGACCGGTGACCCGGCGGCGCCGGAAGGCCGGGGCGGGGTGGGCCGGGTCCCGGCCCGGGCAGGCCGAGCGGTGCGACGCCCGGCCGCGCCCTTGACGGGCTTCGGGCAGCGATCCACACTTCCCGTCGTGCCCGGTCGGATACGGGCGGAGAGAGTCAGGAGCCGTGATGCTTCCCGCCGAGCGCCATCGCCGGATCTCCGCCGTGGTGGACCGGGCCGGCACCATCAGCACCGAGGACCTGGCCGGACAGCCGAAGGTCTCGGCCGAGACCGTCCGCCGCGATCCGGGCCGGATGGAGCGGCGCGGAGTGCTGCGGCGGGTCCGGGGCGGCGCGGCGTCGCTCGCGGTGGTCCGTCAGGTCGGCGGCGAGGAGGCGTCGTTCGCCGACCGTACCGCCTCGTACACCGCGGCCGTCCAGGTCGCCGACGCCCTGCCCCGGGACGTCCGGGGCACGGTCGTCACCCCGTCCCTGCCGGTGGCGCGGGTGGTCTCCGGACGACCGTACGCCGGGGTGCTGCTCCCCGGCGCACGGCTGCGCGGCGGCGATCTGGTCCGCCGGGGGCCCGACACCGTACGGTTCGTCGCCGGGATCCACCCCGATCTCGCCTTCCTCGGCTCCGGCGGGATCGACGCGACGGCCGGGGTGACCGACTTCCACTACGAGGAGATCGCCAGCGAACGGCGCGTCCGCGCCAACAGCGCCCGCAGCTATGTCGTCGCGGACGGCAGCAAACGGGGGCGGGTGGCCGGATACCGGGTCCGCGCGGCCGGTGAGTGCACCGGAGTGATCACCGACGACTCGGCGGCGGCCCGGCTCGCCGCCGTCGCCGAGACGGGCTGCGAGGTGCTGGTGGTCTGACACCCCGGCCGCCGGCGACCGGCCCGCCCGCCTGCCGAGGAGCCCGCCGTCCCGTACTCCGTGCCCCCGGGGCCCGTACGCCTTCCCGGCCCGTGAACCGCCCCGACCTCGCCGCCCGGCCCGCGGCGCCGCTCGAAAGGAACCGCACCCGTGAACCCCCGGACGTTACGACCCGCCGCGCCCCCGCCGAATCGCCGACGGACCACCGCGGGCCCGCCGCCCGGCGGGACCGACACCACCCCGGCCGGGGCGCCGAACGGCCCGCGGATCCCCGGCCCCCGCCCCGGGGCGGGGGGAGGGGCACGCCGATGACCGTCGTCCTCGCCGTCGACCAGGGCACCTCCGCCACCAAGGCGGTCGTCGTGGACGACACCGGCCACCCGCTCGCCCTCGCCGAGGCCGAACTCCGCCCGCGCTACGCCGACGGCGGCGTGGTCGAACAGGATCCGGCCGCCCTGCTCGCCTCCGTCCTCGACACCGGCCGCCGCGCCGTGGCCGAAGCCGGGCGGCCCGTCGACGCCGTCGCCCTCGCCAACCAGGGCGAGACCGTACTCGCCTGGGACCGCGCCACCGGCGAACCGCTGACCCCGGCCATCGTCTGGCAGGACCGGCGCGCCGCCACCGAGTGCGCCCGCCTCGCCGGCCACGCCGAACGGATCGCCGCCCGGACCGGCCTCGTCCTCGACCCGTACTTCTCCGCCCCCAAAATGGCCTGGCTGCGCCGGAACCTGACCGCCGACGGCGTCGTCACCACCGTCGACAGCTGGCTGCTGCACCGGCTCACCGGCGCCTTCGTCACCGACGCCGCCACCGCCAGCCGGTCGCTGCTGTTCGACGTCGACCGCGCCGACTGGGACCCCGAACTCATCGACCTCTTCGGCCTGGGCGCCGAACCGCTGCCCCGGATAGCCGCCTGCGACGAGATCGTCGGCACCACCCGCGCCTTCGGACCCGAGCTGCCCGTCGCCGGGATCGTCGTGGACCAGCAGGCGGCGCTGCTCGCCGAGGGCTGTCTGGACGCCGGGGAGGCCAAGTGCACGTACGGCACCGGCGCCTTCCTCCTCGCCAACACCGGCACCACCGCGGTCCGCTCCGCCTCCGGGCTCACCACCTCCGTCGCCTGGCGGGCCCGGGGCCGTACCCCGTACTGCGTCGACGGACAGGTCTACACGGCCGCCTCCGCCGTCCGCTGGCTCACCGACCTCGGCTTCGTCCGCTCCGCCGGTGATCTCGACGCGGTCGCCGCCGCCGAGTCCGACGGCACCCTCTGCGTCCCCGCCCTCGCCGGGCTCGCCGCCCCCTGGTGGCGCCCCGACGCCACCGCCACCCTCACCGGGATGACCCTCTCCACCCGCCCCGGCCACTTGGTACGCGCCGTGATCGAGGGCGTCGCCGCCCAGGTCGCCACCCTCTGCGATCTGGTCGCGGCCGATCTCGGCGCCCCGCTGACCCGGCTGCGGGCCGACGGCGGACTCACCCGCAGCCGCAGTCTGATGCAGGCCCAGGCCGATCTCGCCCGGATCCCCGTGGAGGTCTATCCGTCCGCGCACGCCACCGCGCTCGGCGCCGCCGCCCTGGCCCGGCTCGCCCTGGACCCCGGCCTCGGTCTGCGGGAGGCCGTCGGCGAGTGGAAGCCGTCCGCCGTCCACGAACCCGAATGGTCCGACGACCGGGCGGCCCACTTCCGGGGCGTATGGACGGCGGTCGCCGAAGCCGGCCTCCGCACCGGGGACCTCCACCCGGCCGGGGGCGCCGGATGAGCGCCCCGCCGCCCGGCCCCGGCGCCGACCACGCGGGTACCGGCTATGACGTGGTGGTGATCGGCGGCGGTGTCGTCGGCGCCGCGATCGCCCGCGAACTCGCCGGTCACCACCTCTCCGTCGCCCTCGTCGAGGCCCGTTCCGATGTCGGCGACGGCACCAGCAAGGCCAACTCGGCCGTCCTGCACACCGGGTTCGACGCCACCCCCGGCACGCTGGAGGCCCGGCTCGTCGCCCGGGGCCACGAACTGCTCTCCGACTACGCCCGGACGACCCGGATCCCCGTCGAGTTTCCGGGCGCCGTCCTCGTCGCCCGGACCGGCGAGGAGCACGCCGCACTGCCCGCCCTGCGGGAGAAGGCCGAGGCCAACGGCCGCCACGACACCCGGCTCGTCGGACCCGGCGAGGTCTACGCGGCCCTGCCCGCCCTCGCCCCCGGCGTACGGGGCGGACTCGTCGTCCCGGGCGAGGGAATCGTCTGCCCCTGGACCACCGTGCTGGCGCTCGCCACCGACGCCCTCGCCCGGGGCACCGCGATCCTCCTCGAACGGCCCGTCACCGCCGTCACCACCGACGGCGGGACCACCGTGCTGCACACCCCGGCGGGCCCGGTCCGCACCCGCTGGACCGTGAACGCCGCCGGGCTCGGCGCCGACCGCGTCGACGCCCTCTTCGGCCACGAACGGTTCACCGTCACCCCCCGCCGGGGCGAACTCCTCGTCCTCGACAAGGCCGCCCGGCCGCTGGTGAACCACATCGTGCTGCCGGTCCCCACCGCCCTCGGCAAGGGCGTACTGCTCGCACCCACCGTCTACGGCAACGTCCTGCTCGGCCCCACCGCCGAAGACCTCGACGACCGCACCGCGACCGGCACCACCGAGGACGGTCTCGCCTTCCTCCGCGCCAGGGGCGCGGCCCTGATGCCCGCGACCGCCGACGAGGAGATCACCGCCGCCTACGCCGGGCTGCGCGCCGCCGTCACCGGCCACCCGGACTATCTGATCGAGGCCGACCCGGACCGGCGGTACGTCCTCGTCGGCGGTATCCGCTCCACCGGGCTCTCGGCGGGCATGGCGATCGCCGAACACGTCCGCGACCTGCTCGCCGCGCACGGCCTCGCCGCGGCGGCCCGTACGGAGCTGCCCGCCCCGCCCGTCATGCCGTACCTCGGCGAGACCGGCGTCCGGCCCTATCAGGACGGCGACCTGATCGCCGCCGACCCGGCCTACGGCGAGATCGTCTGCTACTGCGAGCGGGTCACGGCCGGGGAGATCAGGGACGCCTGCCACGCCCCGCTGCCCGCCCGCACCATCGGCGGACTCGGCCGCCGCACCCGGGCGCTCAACGGCCGCTGCCAGGGCTCCTCCTGCGGCCCGGCCGTACGGGCCCTCTTCGCGGGCCACACCACGGGGCGCGGCTGTACGTCCGGGTGCGCCCGCGCGCTCCCCGGCCCGGCTGCCGCACCCGGTTCACCCGGCCCACACGCCTCGTCCGCCTCGCCCGGCTCCCTCGGGCGGACGGCCCCCGCGCCCGAAGACCCCTCCGCCGCGCCGCCCGGCGATGCCGCCTCCGGCGACGGAGGTTCCCCTACCGAGGTGACGATCCGCCCATGAACCGATCCCGGCCCCCGGCGGACCCCGCCGCCCCCGGCCTCCCCGTACTCACCCCCGACGTCCTGATCGTCGGCGGCGGACCCGCCGGGCTGAGCGCCGCCGCCGCCCTCGCCCCCCTGCTCCCCGGCCGGGTCCTCGTCCTCGAACGGGAACCGGAGGCCGGCGGAGCGCCCCGCCACAGCGACCACATCGGCTTCGGCCGCCGGGATCTGCGGCGCCTGCTCACGGGGCCCGCCTACGCCCGACGGCTCACCGCGTCGGCCCGCGCGGCCGGGGCCGTGATCAGAACCCGGACGACGGTCACCGACTGGGCCGGCGGCTCGGACGGCGGCGGCCCCGGGGCCCCGTACGCCGTCCACGCCACCGGGCCGGACGGGCGGTTCCGGGTCGAGCCCCGGGCGATCGTCCTCGCCACCGGCGCCCGGGAACGCTCCCGCGCCGCCCGGCTCGTCCCCGGCGACCGGCCCGAGGGGATCCTCACCGGCGGGGAACTCCGGCGCGCCGTCCGCCTCCGGGACCGGCCCGTCGGCCGCCGCGCGGTCGTCGTCGGCGCCGAACCCGCCGGCTGGTCCGCCGCCCTGACCCTGCGCCGCGCGGGCTGCCGGGTCGGCCTGATGGTCAGCGGCCGCACCCGGGCCGAAGGGACGCCCGCCGCACTCACCGCCGGTGCCACCGCGCTCCTCGGGACCCCCGTCGCCCACCGCGCCCGGATCGTCCGGATCATCGGCCGCCGCCGGGTGGAAGCCGTCGAGATCGAGCACCTCGACAGCGGCGCCCGCCGTACCGTCACCTGCGACACCGTCGTCCTCACCGGCGACTGGATCCCCGACCACGAACTCGCCCGCGCCGCCGGGCTCGACCTCGACCCCGGCACCCTCGGCCCGCTCGTCGACTCGGCCCTGCGCACCAGCCGCCCCGGCGTCTTCGCCGCCGGGAACCTGGTCCATCCCGCCGATACCGCCGGCACCGCGGCTCTCGACGGACGCCATATCGCCGACCGGGTCGCCGCCCGGCTCGCCGACCCGGGCCCCGAACCCGCCACCGGGGGAGCCAGGCTGCTCGCCGAACGGCCGTTCCGCTGGGTCGTACCCGGACTGCTGCGCCCCGGCGACCCGGCGCCGCCGGGCGGCAGGCTGCTGCTGTGGAGCGACGAACTCCGTACGGCCCCGCGGCTCGTCGTCCGCCACGACGGACGGATCGTCGCCGAGCACCGGCTGCCCGGCACGGTCCGTCCGGGCCGGGTGCTGCGCGTGCCGTGGACCGTCGTCCCCGCCTCGGCGATCCGGACGGCGGATCCCGCCCGGGGCCCGGTCACCGTCGGACTCTGCTGACCGGTACGGCGCGCCGCCGGGATCGTCCGGGACCCGGCTCAGTCGTCCCGGACGGTGACACCGAGGGCGTGGGCGAACAGGGGCGCCAGATCGAAGAGTTGCAAGGTGGAAATGGTCGCGCCGCGCAGCGATTCGACGCCGTCGCCGATCTCCAGCCGGGCCGCCGTCCGCAGATCCACGTCCTTGAGCCGGGCGCCGGAGAACCGGGCGTTCCCCAGGGTCGAGCCGGGGAAGGACACCCCGGTCAGCTCCGCGCCCGCGAAGTCGACGTCCCGCAGCAGGCAGTCCGCGAAGACCACATCGCGCAGGGTCGTGGCGCGCAGGTTCACCGAGTCCAGCTTGCACTGGTGGAAGACGACCCGGTGCAGTTGGGCCCCGTGGAGTTCGAGTCCGGCGAGGGAACCGGCGACGATCTCGGTGTCCAGCCAGCTCGTCTCCACCAGATCGGTGGCGACGAAGCGGACCGTATGCATCCAGACCTCGTTGAAGCGGGCCCGCCGCAGCCGTCCGCCGGTAAAGGAGACCGAGGTCAGGGCCGACTCCGTGATCCGCAGCGCGGGGGCGTCGAGATCGTCGTACCGGCCGCCGTCCAGCCGGACGCAGTCGAGGTCTTCCTCGTCGCCCGGCACCCCGTCGAAGGGCGTCAGATGCCGGGCGTACGGCAGATCGGCGAGAGCGCGGGGCGAGGGGGTCGCGGGCATGGCGGTGTCCTTGTCGGCGGGTCGGGCCGGGTGCGGCGTACGGAAACGGAGGGGCGGGGCGGTGCGCGGACGGGGGCGTACCAGTGGCGGTGTAGGAGCGAGGCGTACGGGCCGGGGCGCACGAGAAGCGGTGCGCGAAAAGCGGTGTACGGGACCGGCGGACGAGGGTCCGGCCGCCGGACGCGCGCGGGCGCCGCGGATCGGCACCGCTCCGCGACCGGCGCGGCACACCTCACGTTACCGCAGGTCAGGACCGTGAAGAAGTCGATCGGCGGCTTCTCCGGCAGGGCCTTGAAACGGCCCGTGAAGGGGTCTGTGGCGGCCTTTTCGCGATCGGTCGGCAGGCTGGTGCCCCCGGCGTCGGTATCGGCGCCCCGAGGGGCGTACACGGCCTTCGGGGCGCGGGGGTGTCTCACCCGATCGGCGGTGGACCGCCCGGCCGCCGGGACAGCGGGAGCGGGGCCGGTCGGCCCGTACGAAAGGACCTCCGGGCCGTCCCGCGGGGACCTGCGGCCCTCGCACGCCCGCATGCCGCCGACCATGCTGGGCAGGGGGATCACCGTCGATCCCGTCCGTACCAGGAGGTGTGCATCCATGACCAGCACCAGCACAGGCGCCGTCACCGTCGGTCTCGACGGATCCCCGGAGAGCCTGGCCGCCGCCGAGTGGGCGGCGCGCGAGGCGGCGCTGCGCGAACTGCCGCTGAAACTGGTCAGCGTCTGGGAACCCGTCCCCCTGGCCGCCCGGGCCGCGTTCCTCGGCGAGGAGAGCCGTCAGCACTGGTCGGGCCGGGTCCCCGTGGAAGCGGCGGCCGGTATCCGGGAGCACCACCCCGAACTCGACGTCACCGCCGACCAGCTCACCGGCGAACCCGGTGAGGTGCTGGCCCGGCTCGCCGAGGAGTCGGCGCTGCTCGTCCTCGGCTCCCGGGGGCTGAGCGGATTCGGCGGCTTCCTCGTCGGCTCCGTCGGCCAGGCCGTCCTCGCCGGCGCCAAGAGCCCGGTCGTCTTCGTCCGCGCCCCGGAGGACGCCGAAGGCGAGGCCGCGGGTGAGAAGGCCGCGGGGACCGGCGACGGCGGCCCGGCCGGGCCCGTCGTGCTCGGTATCGACGCCCATGAACCCGACGACGCCCTGATCCGGTACGGCTTCGAGGCCGCCGCCCGCCGGGGCGCCGCCCTGCGGGTCGTCCATGTCTGGTCCCTGCCGCCCTACTTCGCGTACGGGCTGCCGCCGGACCCCGAACTCGACGTCGAACTGGGCAAGCAGGAGGCGGCGGCGCTCACCGAGGCGCTGGCGGACCGGCGGGCCGAGTTCCCGTCCGTCACGGTCGAGGAGGCCCCCACGGTCGGCAAGACCGCCGACGTCCTGGTCGAGGCCGCCCGGGGCGCCCAGCTGCTGGTAGTGGGCCGCAGGCTGCGGCGGGCCCCGTTCGGCGGCCGGATCGGCTCCGTCGCCCATGCCGTACTGCACCACGCGGCGGTGCCGGTCGCGGTCGTTCCGCACGCCTGAGCCCCCGCCGTACGCGCCTTTCCCCGTCCGGCCATCCGGGTGAGGAAAGGCGCGTACCGCCGTATTCTTGGACGGACGGAACAACGGACGGACCAGCGGACCGGCGCCGAACCCCGGCGCGGACCGACCCCGGGCCCGCCGGGAGCCCGAGCGCCCCGGCCGACGATCGGGAACCGCCATGCACCTCGGACCAGGCGCGGCCCGCAAGGCTTCCCGCGCCGCCGTCACCGCTGCGGTGGTCTGTCTGCTCACCGCCGGACCCGTGACCGGCGCCCGGGCCGCCACCGCCCCCGACCCGGCGCGTACCGAGGCCGCCGTACTGACCGTCCCGGCGATCGGAGTGGCCGGTCTGCCGGTCGTCCCGTACGAGGGCACCACCGACGACGCGGCGGGTACCCGGATCCAGGACCGGGGCGACGCCGCCAGCCCCTACGGCGACCACGGCGGAGCCGGTCCCGGGGAGGTCGGCAACTATCTGGTGACCGCCCACCGGCTCTCGGCGGGCGGCCCCCTCCACGACCTTCCGGCGCTGAAGAAGGGCGACGAGGTCCGGGTGGCCCACGCGGGCCGGGAGTACCGCTACGAGATCACCGCCACCCGGTCGACGTCCTTCCGTTCCGCCGACTCGCTGGCCGCCCAGCGGGCCGCCGTACCCGGGCGGCCCGGTGACCGGCCCACCCGGGCGATGATCACCCTCTCCACCTGTGCCACCCCGGAGGACGACGCCGCGGGGAACCACTGGCGCGACGCGCTCGGCAATCCGGAGCACCGGATCGACAAGGTCGGCGTCCTGGTCTCCACCCGCTGAGCCACCGTCAGGCGGCGGGGGAGAGACGGGCGTCCGCCCCGGGCCCGGTGCCCGGCCCGGGTAACCGGTGGAATCCATTCCGGTTGTATGCGATGGTGGCGCTCGCCGATCGAACGTGATTCGCTGCTCTGCTCGGAAGTTTCCTCATCCGGTTCCTCGGGCCCCGTGCACGGACACGGGTCTCCCGGCGCCCGGGCCGGACCGGACACCGCCACGGGCCGGACCGCGGCGGCGGGAACACGGTCCGCACACAGACAGGGGAGGGGGCATCCGCATGGCTGCGCGGGACGCCGGGGAAACCGGCGGAACGGGACGGCTCGACGAACTCCTGCGCCGCGTCCGGCACCACGGACCCGGCGAACCGGACCCCGGACCGGACGAACTGGTGGAGTGGCTGGGCGCCCGACTCGGCGCCCATGTGGCGCTGGTGGACCGGACCGGTACGGCCGAGACCGCGACGGCCGCGTTCCCCCGGCGGCTGCTCCCCCCGCTCAAGCCCCTGCTCGGACGGCTCTCCGACGGCGCCCTGGACACCGCGGCCACCGAAACGGCCGACGGCACGGGCACCGTACGGCTCCGGCTGGAGGCCCTCGGCGACCGGGCCCCGCGCCCCGTCCTGGTGGTGGCCGCACCGGACGCGCTGGACCGGGAGTCCGCCCTCCTCGTCTCCCACACCGGCGGCCTGCTCGTACTGCTCCGCCGGGCCGGGCGGGCCGACGCCGTCACCCACGCGTACGACCGCAAGGCGGGACAGGTACGGCTGGCGGTCTTCATGGCCCTGATGGCCGGGGACCCGCCCCTGGCCCGCCGGATGACCGCGGGAGCCGTCCCCGGACTGCTGGCCGCCGACCGGCTGCGGGTCCAGCTCCTGCGCTGCTCCCCGGAGGACCGGGACCGGATCGCCCGCGACCTCCAGGACGCCTCGGGCTACCACGGCCCGGCCCTCATGGTGCGCTGCCCGGTCTACGAGAACCATCTGATCTGCGTCATCGCCGAGGGCACCCACGAACACCCCGAAGGCCCCGGGGCCGCCCTGCGGCGCCTGGTCGGGGAGAACGGCCACTACGCGCTGGGCGTGAGCGACCCCCGGCCCCTCGACGAGACCGCCGACGCCTACGAACAGGCCCGGCACACCCTCGCGCTCGCCCGGAGCGTCCCCGGCCGGATCGCGGTCGCCGACGGCGGACTGCCGCTGGGGCGCGTACTGCCCGCGGCTCCGGCCGCCGCCTGGGCCCGGAACGCCCTGCGCCCCCTGGACACCGTTCCGAAACTGACCCGGGAGATCACCCGGCTCGCACTGGCCTTCCCCCGGTCCGGTGTCGCCCGGCTGCTGGGCATCAGCCGCAACAGCGTCGCCGCGCATCTCGAACGCGCCGGACAGGCGCTCGGCGCCGACCTGGGTGACGTCCGCACCCGGGCGGCGCTCGCCCTCGCCCTTTCCGTCCCCGGACCGGGCACGGGAGTCTTCGGCCCGGACCCCACGCCAGGGGGCGGGGCGCGCACCCCCGTGCCGCGCCCCGCCCCTGTCCTGGACGATCTGTTGCGTACCCCGCCCGCCGTCACCTGGGCCCGGAGCTTCCTCGCCCCGCTCCCGGACGGACCCCGGGACCTCCGGGGCACCCTCGGCGCCTGGATCGACGCCAACACGGACGCCCGGCGGGCCGCCCGCCGCCTGGGCGTCGGCCGCAACACGGTCGGCGACCGGCTGCGGACCGCCGGGCGGCTGCTCCACCGCGATCTGCCGGGCACCCACTCCGGCGTCTACGACCTCGTCCACGCCCTCGCGGCCGAAGCGCTCACGGCCGGGGAACGCGCCGCCGGCGACCCGACGGCCGCCGACCGTACGCCGGATCCCGGGAGCGGCGCCGGACCCCGGGCGGACGGCCCGCCCGCCGAACCGCGATACCCCTCCGCCGGGTCCCGGCGGAGCGGCCGGGACGATGAGCGGGACGGTCAGAGCGACGACGAACCGCGGAGCCCCCGGGTGTAGTCACCGGCACCGTCGGCACCGGGGTCGCACACCGCCCTGCCGTCGGCGCCGGCGCTACAGCCCCCGGCGCCCCGTCTGGAGCCTGATGTACACATCCGTGTTGCAGCCGGTGGCGGCGTACTCCTTCTGGTGGAGGCGCGAGCGGCCCTGCCGTTCCGCCGCCACCGCCGGTCCGCCGGTGGCCGTCAGCCCTCCGGCGGCCGGTGCGGCGACGACTGTTCCCCCGGGAGAGGGTGGTCACGGTGGTCTTCACGGCGATTCCCGGTCCGTTCATGATTCCGCCGCCGAACTGCGGCGGATCGAGCTGATGGTGCGGCCGGGATTCGGCTGACGGCCCGGCTGTTCAGCGATGCTAGGAGGGTTGCCCCTGCCGGACCACCAGGCACGGTGCTCAACTCCCGGGGCGGGGTCGTGCACGGTGCTCAACCGCCGCCGCCACCGGCCCGAGGGCGTCCGTCCGGTTCGCGCGGGCGGAGGCACACCCCGGGACGGTGGACGTCACGGCGACGGCCGGCGTGGCCGTTCTGCCCACCAGCCCCGCCGGCGAGTTCGCCCACGAGGTGACACGACCCGACGGACCGGCCGTCAGCCCCCCGCCCCGGGGTCGAAGTCCTCGACGAAGTAGCTGTCGTGCCGGATCCGGAACTGCCGCAGTTCCTCACCACCGCGCCGCGACACCTCGGCGACCTGCTCGAAGTACTCCTCGCGCGGCGCGCCCGGGGCGAAGAGCATCAGCATCGACATGGGCTCGTCGGTGACGTTCCGGAACGCGTGCAGACCTCCGACCGGTACATACAGGAAGTCGCCCGTACGGCCCGTGACCCAGGTGTCGCCGTCGTACAACTCCAGTTGCCCGGAGAGGATGTAGAACGACTCGGAGATCGTCGCGTGGAAGTGGGGCGCCGCACCGGCCGATCGGGGACCCAGCACCGCCTTGTACAGACCGTACTCGCCGCCGGTCGACTCGGCGGTGGCGAGATAGTGGGTGGAGCCACCCGGCGACGACACCTCCGGCGGGGTGTCGGCGGGCCGGAACACCGCGTTCACCTCGCCCCGGTCGCCGTGATAGCGCGGCTCCGGGTACTCCAGGCGGTGCGGATACGACATCACGCGCTCCTTTCGGCAGGTCCTCCCCGGAATGGTGCCCCCCGCCACCGGCCGCCGATAACGGGCTTGCGGACCAGTTGTGACGCCACCGGGACCAGGGCCGCGGACGTAGCCGTACCGGACACGCCCTAGGACCGGGCCCACTCCAGCAACCGGTCCGCGTCCCAGGTGTTGACCACCCGGTCGGCCGGGACGGCCGCCCGTTCCGCGCGGGCGCAGCCGATGAGCTGCCAGTCGAGCTGGCCCGGGGCATGGGCGTCCGTGTCGATCGCGAAGTACGTGCCGGCCGCCACCGCCTCGGCCAGCAGCCGCATCGGGGGGTCGAGCCGTTCGGGGCGGCTGTTGATCTCCACGGCCGTACCGGACGCGGCGCACGCCGCGAAGACCTCGGCCGGGTCGAACACCGACTCGGGCCGGGTACCGCTGGTGGCCCGGCGGCCCCCGCGCATGTGCTCACGGCCGATCAGCAGCCGGCCCGTGCAGTGGCCCAACACATCGACCAGCGGGTTCTCCACCGCCCGCACCATCCGCCGGGTCATCGGGGCCCGGTCCATCCGCAGCTCCGAGTGGACCGACGCGACCACCAGGTCCAGTTCGGCCAGCAGTCCGGGCTCCTGGTCGAGCGAGCCGTCGGGGAGGATGTCGCACTCGATCCCCGTCAGCAGCCGGAACGGCGCCCACCGCTCGTTCAGCGCGGCCACCACCGCCAACTGCTCCCGCAGCCGCCCGGCCGTCAGCCCCCGGGCCACCGTCAGCCGGGGGGAGTGGTCGGTCAGTACGGCCCACTCATGGCCGAGCGCGATCGCCGTACGGCCCATCTCCTCGATCGGGCTGCCGCCGTCGGACCAGTCCGAATGCAGATGGCAGTCGCCGCGCAGCGCCGCCCGCAGGGCCTCACCGCTCTCCGCGAGCGGCTCGGCCGCCGCCTCCCGCTCCAGCCGCGCCAGATAGCCGGGCACCTCACCGGCCAGCGCCTCCAGTACCACCGCCGCGCTCTTGGGGCCGATGCCCTTGACCCCCTCCAGCGCCCGCCGGGAACGGGTCCGTACGGCCAGATCGTCCGGGGACATCCCGGCGACCACGGCCGCGGCGGTACGGAACGCCCGGACCCGGTAGGTCTCCGCGCGGGCGCGCTCCAGCAGGAACGCCACCCGCTCCAGCGCCTCTACGGGGTCCATCCGCCGCTCCTCCTCGCCGTACCGCCAGCCGGGGACGGCCGGTCCGCCGGTCGGCCGGTCCGGCCCGTCCCACTCTGCCCCCGCGGGCCCGGAGCGGCATGCCGGAGCTTTCGTAGCTTCCTATGAAATATGGGGGAAAGTTCTGAAAAGTAGGGAAGGGCCGTGCGATCGGGCGAGCGGGCGGGAAATCCAGATGCATGCGTCGCCTCCGCCCCGCCCGCCCCGGCAGTGACTGAGCCGCGCCGACCGGCCCGGCGGCCGGTGGCGGCCCTCACGGCCGCGGTCCGCGCGTTCTCCCGTGATCCCGTCGTCGTCCAGGCGGTACGCTCCACCGCCGCCGCGACCATCGCGTATGCCGTCGCGCTCTGGCTCACCGGTCAATCCGCGCCCCTCACCGCGCCCCTGACCGCCCTGCTCGTCGTCCAGGTCACCCTCTTCTCCACCCTCACCACCGGAATCCGGCGGGTGAACGCCGTCATCGCCGGGGTGCTGATCGCCAGCGGCTTCAGTCTCCTCGTCGGACTGAGCTGGTGGAGCCTGGCACTGATCATCCTGGCGTCCCTGATCGTCGGACACCTGGTCCGGGTGAGCGAATTCGTCCCCGAGGTGGCCATCAGCGCCATGCTGGTCCTCGGCGTCACCCGGGTGGCCGACACCGCCTGGGACCGCGTCCTGGAGACCCTGATCGGCGCGACCGTGGGACTCCTCTTCAACGTCGTCTTCGTCCCGCCGGTCTGGGTGAGCACGGCGGGGGAGTCCATCGCCGACCTGGCGCGCCGGATGCGGCGGCTGCTGCTCGCCATCGGCGCCGAACTGACCACCCCCACCCCCGTGGCGACCGCGGTGGCCCGGCTCGACGAGGCCCGTCGGCTCGACAACGACATCGCCGAGGTCGACACGGCGCTCCGGCAGGCCGAGGACAGCCTCAAGTTCAATCCGCGGGTCCGGGAGGGGCTGCTCAACCGGGTCGTGCTCCGGACCGGTCTCGACACCCTGGAGATCTGCGCGGTCGTGCTGCGCGTGCTGGCCAGGACCATGACCGATCTGGCGAAGGAACGCGGCGACGAGCCGCTCTTCCCACCCCGGACCGGCCGGGCCCTGGAGGAGTTGCTCACCGAGGTCGCCGACGCCCTCGTCGGCTTCGCCGATCTGGTGACCGCGCAGGTGAGCGCCAACGCGGAGGCGGCCGAGGCCCGGCTCGCCACCGGACTCGAAACCGCCGCCGAGGCCCGGGCACGGGCCGCGGCCCTGATGTTCGACGGGGTGGTGAACCGCCCCCGGCACTGGCAGCTCCACGGGGCGCTGCTCACGGAGATCGACCGCATCCTGGCCGAACTCGACCCCGATCACCGGGCCGGGCGGCTGATGGAGGAGCTGGACCGCACCGCCCGCGAGGAGTACGGGAAGCTGCCCGCGCCCGAGGCCGCCCGCCGCTGGCTGGCGGCCCGCCGCCGGGCCCGGCACCGGGCGCGGCACCGGACCGGCCACTGATCCTCGGCGGCGGGGGAAGGAGATCGGCCCCGGCCCGGCCGCCCCGGCCGAGCCCCGCCCGGTCGTATCCGTACCGCGACAGATCAGGACCGGCCCGTCACCGTGAACAGCGCGCCGTCCGGATCGCGGATCACCGCCTCCTCCGTGCCCTCGGGCGTCGTGCCCCGCTCCACGACCGTGCCGCCGTGCCGTCGTACCGCCCGGGCCGTCCCCGGGACGTCCTCCACCTGGAAGTGGACCTCCCAGCGCGGCCTGCGCAGCGGATCGGGCGCCGCGCCCGTAGCCCCGGACCGCAGCCGCGCCAGGACATGCCCCTGGTTGATCAGGACGACCTCGTCGTTCTCGTAGCCCACATCGCAGCATCCGGGCCGGTCGGACGCCCAGTCCAGCACCTCGCCGTAGAAGATCGCCGAATCGAAGGCGTTGCGGGTCCGCAGCAGCAGCCACGCGGGCGCGTCCTTCCGCCCGGACTGCCAGTCCGGCAGCAGCGCGCCCTCCCAGATCCCGAACACCGCCCCGTCCCGGTCGGCGGCGAGGGCGCCCCGCCCCAGCGAGAAGGAGAGCGGCCCCACCGCGACCGTGCCGCTGCGCTCCCGGATCCGGGCCGCCGCCACATCCACATCGGGGGTCGCGAAGTACGGCGTCCACGCCACGGCCACCTTCAGCCGGGGCGCCAGCGCCCCGATCCCGGCGACCGGCCCGCCGTCGTGCACGGCGACGCTGAACTCGTCCCCCAGTTGCCCGACGCGGAACTCCCAGCCCAGCACGGCGCCGTAGAACGCGTGGGAGGCGTCCAGGTCCCGGGCCATCAGACTCACCCAGCACGGCGCGCCGATCATCCGGTCACCGGAGGTCGTTCCCGGCGCGTCCGCCGGTGGTGCGGTGTTCTCGGTGTTGCCCATGAGACTCGTGTCCTGACATCGCCGGGCCGGTGCCCTGCGCGGGCGCGGCCCCGCCGCGCGTCCGGCGGCCGGTCGGCGTCCGCCGGAACGGGTCCGCGGGCTCCCGCGGGGTCGTCGGCGGTTCACGGGGGCGACGCCGGCGCGGCAGCGGTACGGCGCGGCGCGCCGACCGACGGGCGGGACCGCGGGCAGGGCGGTACGGGTGACCGAGTTCCCCGGCCACCCCCTCATCCTCCCCTCCCGCCGGGCGGACCGCGACTCGCGTGCGCCGGGAGTGGCCGGGCCCGTACCCGGTGTCACGCCGGGTTGCGCGGACGCCCGGCAGCGGGCGCGATGGTGGCGGGGACGGATACGACGGGTCCGCGTACCCCCGTGGCCGGGACCCGGAGAGGACAGTTCGTACGAGGGGTGCCGCAGCGGCCCACGGGCGTACGGGACGGCCCGGTCCCGGCCGGGGTATCGCCCCGGCCGGGACCGGGTACCCGCCGGGCCGGACGCCCCGAAGGGTCACGCGCCGGATCGACACGCACCGGCCCGGCGCACGGAATCCGGCGCACGGGAACCCGGCGCACGGAAAGGAGTACGGCCGTATGACGCACGCCGAAGAGGAGCACCGGGGCATCGACGCGGCCCGGCTCGGGGAGCACGAGCTGATCCGCGAACTGGAGACCATCCACCGCAGCCGCCACGACACCCTGCTCCACGGCTCGGCGGCGGCGCTCGCCGCGCACACCACCCGGATGGCCGAGCTGGAGGCGGAGTATCTGCGCCGCCACCCGGACCGGCCGGTCGCCTCGGGCCGTACCCGCGCGGGCGCCCGGGCCCGCGAGCACCGCGACTGAGGAGGGCGTCCCCGGGCGGGGCCGCGTACCCCGGAACCGTGCCCCGCGCGGGCCGCCGTCCACCGCGGCCTCCGCCGTCCCCGGTCGCGGACTCAGCCGTGCAGGGCCGTCAGCAGGAGGGGCAACGACGCCCGGAGTTCCCGGTTCCAGTACGCCGGGTCATGGGTCCCGGCATGGAAGTGGGTCGTCAGCCGGGCGCCCGCCGACCGCAGCAGCGGGGCGAGGGCCCGGTTCTCGTCCAGCAGCACGGCCTCGGTGGGGGAGAGGACGCCGGGCGGGAAAGGGTGGTCGGGATCCTCCAGGCCCGGGATGTGCTCGTCGGGCCCGGTGCCCGGGGGATCGAGCGGCCCGAGCCGCCCGTCGCCGCAGGACAGCCGGACGGGTACGCCCGCCAGACGGCGGGTCAGATATGCCGGGTCGTACGACTCCCAGATCCCCCGCTGGCGCTCCGGGTGGCCCCAGAGCGCCAGCCAGTCCAGGCCGAGATGGGTCATCGCGGCCCGGACCGCGCGCGGATGCCGGTGCGGATGGACGAAGCCGCTGAGACTCGCCACCGCCCGGAACGTCCCCGGGTGGCGCGCGGTGTACGACAGCGCGCCGAAGCCGCCCTGCGACTCCCCGGCGACCGCGCGGCGCGGCCCGGCGCCGTACTCCCGCTCCAGCAGCGGCAGTACCTCCCGCAGATGGAAGGTCTCGACCGCCGGGGGGCCGCCCGCGCCGTGGTTCCACCAGTCGCTGTAGAAGCCGAACAGCGGCATCGAGACCATCACCACCAGGGTGTGCCGCAGTACGGACAGCCGCTGGATGCCGTAGTCCCGGGTCCACGACAGATGGTCGCCGTCGCCGCCGGGCAGCAGATACAGCGTCGGCCAGCGGTGGGCCGGACGCCGGGCGTGCCAGCCCTCCGGGGTCAGCAGCCGGACCGGGGCCGGGCCGCCGAGCGCCGGTGACGCGACCGTCAGATCGACGATGCGCCGACCGGTGTACGTCTCGTCCGTCACCCGGACCCCGGGCGGGGCCCCGGACGCCCCGGGCCGGGCCCGGGCGGTACCGGCCGCGCCGGTCACGGCGGCCAGGGCGAGCGCCGCGGGCAGCAGGATCCGGCGCCTGGCCGGTCCGGGCGGTGGGGGAGCCATAGGTGACACCTCGTCTCGGACGTACCCGGCCGTCCGCGGCTCCCCGCGCGACGGCCCCGTCACCGCCCGAGTCTTCCGCCCTCCCGGCCCCCACGGCATCCGTCACACCCCTGACCGGCCCCCGAGACCACCCCTGAGGACCCCCGGGGCCCCGTCCCCCGGTGGCGGCCCGCCGACCTGCCGTACCGGCGCTCGCCGTCGCCGTCCGCGCCTCTGCCGACGGGCCGGTCCCGGCCGGTACAGTCGCGCTGCGCCGCCGTCACGGGGCGTGCCCGTGCCCCCGCAGCGCGCCATCCGCCGTCATCCGGGAGACGTCGTGGACCGAGGCAGAGCCCGCCGGACGCTCGTACTGATCGCCGCCCTGTCGGCCCTGGCGGCGGGGACCCCCGCCCCGGCCGCCGCCGAGGCCGAAAGCCGCCGGGGCCCGGCGGTCCGGGTCACCGGCCCCGCGCCCGGCCCCGCGCCCGGCCCCGGTGCCCTCACCGGTCCCGGCCGCCTCGCCGCCCCCGATACCGAGGCCGACGCCCTGCGGCCCGTCGCCCCGCCGCCGGCGAGCGCCCCGGCGGCCGGTCCCCCGGGTGCCTTACGCGTCGGCGCCGACGGGATCGAGACCGCGCGCGCCACCCGGCCCGTCGCCCCCGGGACCACCCTCACCTCCTACGACCGGCTGGAAGCCGACAAGTGGCTCCGGGTCGACGCCCTCTCCGTCGACCTCGGCGGCGGGGACGTCGAAGCCGGATACCTCTCCACCGGGACCGTCACCGGCCGCGACACCCTCAGCCGGCTCGCCGCCGCTCACGACCCCGGGCCCGGGCGGCGTACCGTCGCCGCCGTCAACGGCGACTTCTTCGACCTCAACGGGACCGGCGCCCCCCTCGGACCGGGCATCCGCGACGGCGCCCCCACCCACTCGCCCGCGCCCGGTGCCGACCTGGCCGTGGGTATCGGCCCCGGCGGCACCGGCCGGATCCTCCGGCTCTCCTACCACGGCACCCTCGCCCTGCCGTCCGGCGAGACGCCCCTGACCGCGTACAACGCGGCGAACGTACCGCCCGGCGGCATCGGCGCCTACACCCCGGCCTGGGGGAGCGCCGACCGGGCCCTGACCGTCGACTCCGCGACCCCGGTCGCCGAAGCGCTCGTCCGCGACGGCCGGATCGCCGCCGTCGCCGACCGGACCGGAACCGGCCCCGTCCCCGACGGCGCCACCGTCCTCGTCGGCCGGGAGGACGGCGCCCGGCGGCTGCTCGGCCTCCGCCCCGGCGACCCCGTCACCCTCACCCACCGGGCCGGGACCGGGGACGGGCCCGTCCCCACCACCGCCGTCGGCGGCCGGGAACCCCTCGTGGTCGACGGGACCGCCGTCGACCACGAGGGGAAGCCGAACAACGCCCCCGCGCCCCGTACCGCCGTCGGCTTCGCCGAGGACGGCCGCACCATGCTGATCGTCACCGTCGACGGACGGCAGGCCGACAGCGGCGGAGTCACCCTCACCGAACTCGGCCGGATGCTGCGCGACGCCGGAGCCCACGACGCCCTCAACCTCGACGGCGGCGGCTCCTCCACCCTCGCCGTCCGCGAACCCGGCGGCACCGCGCCCCGGATCGAGAACAGCCCCTCCGACGGCTCCGAACGGCCCGTACCCAACGGCCTGGTCATCACCGCGCCCGAGGGCAGCGGTGTCCCGCGCGGCTTCCGGGTCGCCACCCGCACCGACCCGGCCGACGCGCCCACCACCGCACCGGTCCGCGGCGGACGCCCCGACCGGGTCTTCCCCGGACTGACCCGGAAGCTCACCGCCACCGGCTACGACGAGACCTACGGACCCGCCGGAGGAGACCCCCGCTGGCGCTCCACCGCGCCCGCCGTCGGCCGGGCCGACGCCCGGGGCGTCTTCCACGCGGCCCGCCCCGGCACCACGACCGTACGCGCCGAACAGGGCCGGGCCCGGGGCGGCATCGCGCTCACCGTGCTCGGCCCGCTCGCCTCCGTCGAACCCACCACCCGCCGGGTCTCCCTCCCCGACACCGCCGCCACCGGCTCCTTCGGCCTCGTCGGCCGGGCCGCCGACGGCAGCACCGCCCCCGTGGAACCCGCCGACGTCTCGCTCGACTACGACCGTGAACGGTTCACCGTCACCGACGACGGCCGGGGCTCCTTCACCGTCGCCGCCCGCCCCGGCCCCGAAGGCGGCGCGGCCCGGATCACCGCCACCGTCGCCGGAGCGTCCGCCGTACTCGCCGTGAGCGTCGGACTCGCCGAACGGGAGACCGCGTCCTTCGACGACGCGGACGCCTGGACCTTCAGCCACGCCCGCGCCGCGGGAGCCGTCGCCCCCACCCCCGCCGGACACACCGGTACCGGACTCGAACTCCGCTACGACTTCACCCGCTCCACCGCCACCCGCGCCGCCTACGCCGACCCGCCGCGCCCCGTCCCCCTCCCCGGCCGCCCGCACACCCTCGGCCTCTGGATCGAGGGCGACGGGCGGGGCGCCTGGCCCACCCTCCACCTCAGGGACGCGGCGGGCTCCGACCTGCTGCTGCGCGGCCCGTACCTCACCTGGACCGGATGGCGCCGGATCACCTTCGCCGTACCGCCCGACGCTGCCGCCCCCCTCTCCGTACACCGCTTCTATCTCGCCGAGACCGCCGCGAACCGCCAGTACACCGGGCGGATCGCGATCGACTCGCTGACCGCCCTCGTACCGCCCGCCGTCGAACTGCCGCCACCACCGCGCCGCGCCGACCCGCTGATCGGCACCGCCGCGGCCGTCGCCGACCGCGACTGGCGGTTCGCGGTGATGTCCGACGCCCAGTTCGTGGCCCGCGACCCCGACAGCGCCATCGTCCGGCAGGCCCGGCGGACCCTGCGGGAGATCCGCGCCGAGCGCCCCGACTTCCTGGTGGTCAACGGCGACCTCGTCGACGAGGGGACACCCGCCGATCTCGCCTTCGCCCGCCGGATCCTCGACGAGGAACTGGGGACCTCGGTGCCCTGGTACTACGTACCGGGGAACCACGAGGTCATGGGCGGCCGGATCGACCACTTCCGCACCGAATTCGGCCCCGCGAGCCGGGTCCTCGACCACCGGGGCACCCGGGTGATCACCCTCGACACCTCGTCCCTCTCGCTGCGCGGCGGCGGCCTCGCCCAGATCGCCCGGACCCGGGCCGCCCTCGACACCGCCGCCGGGGACCCCGCCGTCGGCTCGGTCCTGCTGATCGCCCACGTACCGCCGCGCGATCCGACCCCGCAACGGGGCAGCCGGCTGGAGGACCGCAAGGAGGCGGCGCTGCTGGAGAGCTGGCTCGCCGACTTCCGCCGGACCACCGGCAAGGGCGCGGCCCTGATCGGCGCCCATGTCGGCGTCTTCCACGCCGACCGGGTCGACGGCGTGCCGTATCTGATCAACGGCAACTCCGGCAAGGCCCCCGCGGGCCCGGCGGCGGACGGCGGCTTCACGGGCTGGTCGCTCATCGGCGTCGACACCGACCCGCCCGGCGGCCGGGGCACCGCCCGGGCGGACGGCCGCGGGACCGCCCTCCCGGACGGCGCCGACACCGGCCCGGACCCGTCGGAGGACTGGCTGACGGTCCAGGTCAGAGCCCATACGGATCTGCTCGGCCTGACCGCCCCGGCCGCACTCCCGGCCGGAACGGCGGCGACGGTCACCGCGACCCTCACCCAGGGCACCCGCCCGGTCCCCGCCGCCCATCCGGTCAGCACGGACTGGACGGTCTCCCCGGGCGTCGCCGTCGGCACTCCCGGTGACCGGCTCCGGTACCGGGGCCACGGCCGCCCGGTCGCCGCCCTCGACCCCGCGACCGGCCGCCTCACAGCCCTGAGACCCGGCCGGATCACCCTCGCCGTCACGGTCTCCGGCCGGACGGCCCGTACGACGATCGACATCACGGACCCCGCCCCCCGGCCCGCCCGGCCCCGACCCGCCACAGCCCGGTAGCGGCCGCCCGCCCACGGCGATCACGGCCCGTCGTGCTCGCCATGCGCGGCGGCGCGACTGCGGGCAGGGTGGTCATGAGCGGCGAGCGCCGTGGAGCGGTCGGCGGGCGCACGGCAGAGGAGGTGGTGGGGCGTGGGCGGTCCGCGCACACCGGGAGCCACCGCCGACGGAGCCGGGGACGAGCCGGGAGCCGGGAACGGGCCGGGGAGCGGGGCCGGGAACGAGCAGGCCGTCGAGACCCTCCTCTCCCGCGCCCTCGCCGATCTGATGGAGACCGTCCACGCCCACTCCGGAGCCGTCCATCTGCTCTCCGCCGACGGCACGGTCCTGGAGATGGCGATCAAGGCCGGACTGCCCCGGTCGTTCTCCGCGCCCTGGGAACGCGTCCCGCTGACCGCGCAGATGCCGCTCGCCGAAGCCGTCCGCGAATCCACCGTCGTCTGGGTCTCCGGCGAGGAGGAGATGGCCCGCCGCTACCCCCGGATCGCCGTCGTCCTGCCGTACTCGTACTGTCTGGCCGCCTTCCCCGTCGCCGACGGCGACACCACCTACGGGGCCGTCTACGTCACCTGGCCCGGCTCCCACCCCGCCACCCTCTCCGCCCGGGAACGCACCGCACTCGCCACCGCCGGGGAACGGCTCGCCCGCAGACTGCGCCGCGCCGTGGCCGCCGGGGCCGTGATCGCCGCCGGGACCGAACCCGTGCTCGCCGCCCCCGTGGCCCCGGCCGACCGGAGCACCGCCGCCGAGGCCGTACGGATGGCCGCCCGGATCCCGGACGGGCTCTGCGCCCTCGACGTCGACGGCCGGGTGGTCTACGCCAACCCCGCCACCGCCCGGCTCCTCGGCATCGCCCCCGACCGGCTCACCGGACGACGGCTCTGGAACGCCCTGCCCTGGCTCGACGACCCCGTTTACGAGGACCGCTACCGGGCCGCCATGCTCAGCCAGCAGCCCACCGCCTTCACGGTGCTCAAGCCCCCCAAGGAGTGGCTGATGTTCCGGCTCTACCCGGACCGCGGCGGCATCAGCGTCCAACTGCGCCCCGTCAGCCCCACGGGTACCGCCGGTACCGCCGGTTCGATCGGTTCCGCCACCGCCACCGCCACCGGTACCTCACCCGCCCCGCCCGGCAATCTGGTCTCCATCTCCCATATCCTCAGCCTCGCCGGGGCCCTCACCAAGGCCGTCGGCGTCGACGACGTCGTCGAGACCGTCGCCGACGAGATCATGCCCACCCTCGGCAGCGACGCGCTGGTCATGCTCGCGGCCGAGAACAACAGGCTGCGCGTCCTCGGGCACCGCGGCTACCCCGACCCCGGGGTCATCGACCGCTGGGACGGCACCCCGCTGACCGCGCAGATCCCCAGCGCCCGCATCCTCGGCACCGGCGTACCGTCGTTCTTCGAATCCCGGGCCGAGCTGGAACGCGTCTACCCGGCCCGCTTCGTCACCCCCGACGGCATGGCCGCCTGGGCGTATCTGCCGCTGATCGCCTCCGGCCGCCCGGTCGGCACCTGCGTCCTCGGCTACGCCCGCGAGCACCGGTTCTCCCAGGACGAACGGGCCGTCCTCACCAGCCTCGGCGGACTCGTCGCCCAGGCGCTGGAACGCGCCCGGCTCTACGACGTCAAACACCGCCTCGCCCAGGGACTCCAGTCGGCGCTGATGCCGCACTCCCTGCCGGTCCTCGACGGGCTCGCGACCGCCGCCCGCTATCTGCCCGGCACCCACGGCATGGACATCGGCGGAGACTTCTACGACCTCATTCCCCTCGGCGGACCCTCCCTCGGCGGATCCGAGCACCGGCACGGCGCCGCCGCCGTGATCGGCGACGTCCAGGGCCACAACGCCACAGCGGCCGGGCTGATGGGCCAGGTCAGAACCGCCGTCCGGGCCTTCACCGGCGTCGGCCAGCCACCCGGCCGGGTCCTCGCGGGCACCAACCGGCTCCTGATCGACCTCGACGCCGAGCTCCTGGCCAGCTGCGCCTATCTCCATCTCGACCCGGCCGGCCGCCGGGCCCTGCTCGCCCGGGCCGGACACCCGCCGCCGCTGCTGCGGGAGCCCGACGGCCGGGTCCGGGCCCTGGAGGTGCCCGGCGGCCCGCTGCTCGGCGTCGACCCCCGCGCGGAGTACCCCGTCACCGAGGTGCCGCTCGCCCCGGGATCCCTCCTCGTCCTCTACACCGACGGACTCGTGGAACGCCCCGGCGCCGATCTCGACGAAGGGATCACCGAGCTGGCCGGACGGCTCGCCCGGGCCGGGAACGCCCCGCTCGAGGAGATCGCCGACGAGGTGATGGGCATGGTCGGCGGCCACCAGCGGGGCGACGACACCGCCCTCCTCCTGCTCGGCCTCCGGAGCTGACGGCCATCCGCCGCCGGACCGGCGGAAGGAGGACAATCAAGGGAGACGGCCCCGCAGCATCGCGCCGCCCGGAGGCGATCATGGCCAGAACACCACGGTCCCGTTACGCGCCGGACCGGGGACTCACCACCCGCATGGTGACCACGATGTTCCTGATCGGACTGTTGTACGTGGTCTTCGTGGGCGTCCTGCTGGCCCTGCTGCGCGGCGCCTGGCCGGTGATCCTGGTGGTCTCCGGCGCCCTCTTCGTCGCCCAGTTCTGGTTCAGCGACCGGATCACGGCGTACGGCATGGGCGCCCGCGAGGTCACCCCCGAGGAACAGCCCGTACTGCACGGCGCCGTCGACCGGGTCTGCGCCCTCGCCGATATGCCGAAACCCCGGGTCGCCATCGCCCGCAGCGACGTCCCCAACGCCTTCGCCACCGGCCGCAACGAGAAGACGGCCCTGGTCTGTGTCACCACCGGCCTGATGCGCAGACTGGAGCCCGAGGAACTGGAGGGCGTACTCGCCCATGAGCTGTCGCACGTCGCCCACCGCGACGTGGCCGTGATGACGGTCGCCTCCTTCCTGGGCGTACTCGCCGGACTGATGACCAGGATCGGGCTCTACAGCGGGCTCGGCCGATCGCAGGGCAACAGCAACGCCGCCGTGGTGATGGCGCTGATCCCGCTGGTCAGCGCGGCCGTCTACGTGATCAGCTTTCTGCTCACCCGGCTGCTCTCCCGCTACCGCGAACTCTCCGCCGACCGGGCCGCCGCCCTCCTCACCGGCCGCCCCTCGGCACTCGCCTCGGCCCTGACCAAGGTCACCGGCGAGATGGCCGGGATCCCCACCCAGGACCTCCGCAAGGCGGAGCCGTACAACGCCTTCTGGCTCGTCCCCGCCTTCTCCTCCCGGGAGAGCCTGGGCCGGCTGCTCTCCTCGCATCCGACACTGGAGCAGCGGCTGGAGCAGCTGGCCGCGATCAGCGCCCGTTCGGCCCGGCCGTGAAGCCCGTGCGGCCCGGGGAGAACCCGTGCGGCCCGACCGTCCGGCGGAGGTGACCCGGTGGGACTCCTCGACGCGATCCTCGGCCGCCGCAGGGCCGTACCTCCCGATCTCGACCGGCTCTTCGGCCTCCCGGGCGCCGCGATCACCCTGAACGCCGCCACCGGAATGGTCCCGACCGGCAGCGGCTCCGTCTGCTTCGCCGGGGTCGAGGGCGGCGCGTTCCGCCGGGTCCAGGAGGATGTCCGGGACCTCCTCGACACCGGTACCGACCCCGCCACCCCCGGCTACCACAAGGACACCTACGGCTATACGTGGCTGGTGCTGCGCCGCCCGGCCGACGACACGGTCTCCCTGGTCAACGATCTGCACGCGGTCAATACCCTGCTGGAGGAGGCCGGATTCGGACCGCAGCTCCTCTGCTCCCTCACCGCCTTCCACGACCCGGAGCCCGCGCCCGGCGGGGACCGGGCCCTCGCCCTCGTCTATCTCTACAAACGGGGGACGTTCTACCCCTTCGCCCCGCTGCCGGGCGCGGTGGAGCGCCGCGACAACGCCCTGGAGATCGAGGTACGGGCGCTGCTCGCCGACGATCTGCGGATCGAACCCGAGCTGAACCGCTGGTTCCCCGTCTGGGGCGCCCCCGGCCTCACCGACTGACCCGCCGCTCCCGGGGACCGCCGACCCGGAAGAGTCAGACCAGGCCGAGCCCGCCGTCCGGCGCCTCGGCGAAGCACCGCTCGACCTCGGCCGCCGTGACCTCCGCGAGCGACCCCGGCGACCAGCGCGGCGCCCGGTCCTTCTCCACCACCTGGGCCCGTACCCCCTCCACCAGGTCGGGCCGGGTGAAGACGGCGCACGACACCCGGTACTCCTGCTCCAGCACCGGCTCCAGGGCGCCCAGGACCCGGGCCCGCCGCAGCGCCGCCAGGGTCACCTTCAACGAGGTCGGCGACCGGGTGAGCACGGTCTCCGCGGCCTCCTTCGCGGCCGGGTCGCCATGGGCCAGCAGCCGGCCGACGATCTCCTCGACCGTATCCGCGGCGTAGCAGGAATCGATCCACTCCCGGTGCCCGGCCAGCTCACCCGCCGGAGCGGTGGCCGCGTACCGCCCCAGGACCTCCGCGACCTCGCCCCCGGCCAGCCCGGCGACGAGCCCCGGCAGGGCACCGGAGTCCACGAAATGATCGGCGAGCCCGCACAGCAGGGCGTCGGCCGCGCCCACCGCGAGCCCGGTGAGCGCCAGATGCGTCCCGGTCTCCCCGGGCGCCCGGGCCAGCAGATGCGTACCGCCGACGTCCGGTACGAAGCCGATGCCCGTCTCCGGCATCGCCACCCTCGACCGCTCGGTGACGATCCGTACGGACCCGTGGGCCGAGACCCCGACTCCGCCGCCCATCACGATGCCGTCCATCACCGCCGCGTACGGCTTGCCGAACCGGGCGATCCGGGCGTTCAGCCGGTACTCGTCCCGCCAGAACGCGAACGACTCCCGGCCGCCCGCCAGCGCGTCCGCGCGGATGGCCCGGATGTCGCCGCCCGCGCAGAGCCCCCGCTCACCGGCGCCCGTGAGGACCACCACCGCCACCCCCGGATCGGCCTCGAACCGGTCCAGCGCGTCGGCCACCGCCCGGACCATCGGCCGGGTCAGCGCGTTGAGCGCGGCGGGCCGGTTCAGGGTGATGTACCCGGCGCGGCCCGTCACCCGGGTCAGTACGGCGGATTCGGTGTCCTCGACGGCCATCCGGCGGCTTCCTTCCCTGGAACGGATCTCGTCCGCCATCCTGGCCCCCGGACCCGTCGCCGCGTCAATCCCGCCCCGGCCCCGCCGATCCGGCGCGGGGGAGCGCCGCCCCGCCTACGTCAGCCGCCGGACTCCATCGCGTCCGCCTCCACCAGGCCCAGCAGTTCGTTCACATCGAGTGCCGCGACGGCCGAGGCCAGTTCGCGCGCCACCGCCGCGGCCCGCTCCTTTCGGCCGGCGACCGGGCCCCGGTCGAGCCGGGTCCCGACACTCCGGGACGCCCGCTCGAACAGGGCGAGGGCCAGTTCCCTGGTGGCGGGCTCCTGGACGACGAAGGAGACATGGGTACTGGACTCGTCCGTCGCCCGGGCCGTATGGGCCACCCCCGGCGGCATGTAGAGCGCCTCGCCCGGCCGGAGGGTGATCCGGTCCACCTCGGTGTCCGGGCCGTCGGAGCGCAGGGCGCCCGTCGTCCACCAGTACTCCGGAGCCCGGCGCTCCACCCGCCACTCCTTCGATCCCCCGATCTGGACGGCGACCACATGCTGACCGTCACGGTGCCAGCCCAGGCCCGGATTGCCGGCCGGGGTGTGGAAGACCGTCGTATCGCAGGAGGCGCGGAGCGAGGCCGCGATATGCCCCGTGATCCGGCCCAGCGACGGCACGACCCGCTGGGCCCCGTAGACCATCACCGTCGCTCCCGCGGCCACCAGCGCCGCGGCCTTCTCCCGGTCCAGCGGA
The DNA here is from genome assembly GCF_040635975.1 of Streptomyces sp. NPDC006798. Lineage (NCBI taxonomy): Bacteria > Bacillati > Actinomycetota > Actinomycetes > Kitasatosporales > Streptomycetaceae > Streptomyces > Streptomyces sp. NPDC006798. The sequence continues at coordinate 14,089 of NZ_JBEYIS010000056.1, read as the reverse complement.
GCGCCGCCCGGCGGGCCCGGCGGTCCGGAGCCCGCGGTCACCTCGCGGTCCGGGATCTGGCGTCCGTCCCGGGCGAAGGAGATCCGCGGCGGGCGCAGCGACGGTTCGGCCAGCAGCCGCCCGACCGTGACCGTGTCCAGTTCCGCCAGGAACGCGGCGGCGACCGGGACCGGGCCCGCCCGGTCGCCCCAGGCCGCCTCGATCCCGGCGCCGTCGGTCGTGAGCGGGGCGAACCCGCGGGCGACGGTCATTCCGGCACCCCCGCGCGCCGGGGCGGGACGACCACCAGCCGCCGGAAGGCGGTCAGCCGCTCGGTGTCCTCGTCCACGGGCACCCCGTCGACCTCGACCCAGGCATGGGCCGTGAAGGGCTCCGTCCGCACCCCGACCACCCACTCCGGCCACACTCCGGTCACCCGGCACAACAGGGCCGTCGCGATCGACCGTTGCAGACACCACGGTCCCGTACACATCACACTGACGTGGAGGACGGCGTTACGGGCCCGATGCGCCTCGGCCACCCGGCTGGGGCGGGCTCCCCGGCGGACCGCCCGCAGCAGGGCGAACTGCCGCTCGGGGGTGAGCCTCGCGATGCCCCGGGCCAGCAGGACCGCGATCCGCGCCGGGAGGCGCAACCAGAGCGGCGGTACCGAGTCGGCCCGCTCGTTGACCATCGAGATACTCATCGGGCCAGCAGCTTCGCGTCCCGGAGCCGGTGGATCAGGGCGTCGACGTCCGCCGCCGCCTGCTCGGCCGCCTCCGGGTACTTCTCCCGGATCAGTGCCGCCGTGGACTCCGCGGTCTCACCGCCCAGCAGCAGTTGGACGATCTCCGATCCGGTCCCGTTGAGCTGCCAGTACCGGCCGGTCTTCTCATGGAGGAACACCATGCCGTCCTCGGACTCGACCATGGTGACGAAGGGGGAGAGGGCTATGTCCGACATCGGGTCTCCTGAAGCGCAGGGATGCTGGAGTGACGGCGTGGGTGGGCGGCCGGGGTCAGCGGGCGCGCGGGCCGATCCGTTCGGGCACCGAACGGAGCCACGCCTCCAGGGCGATCGTCTTCTCGAACGGTCCGGCGAGCATGGGGTCCGGCATCACGCCCGTGAGCACCCGGCGGACGGCCTTCGCGTCCACCAGCCCACGGGCCACCAGCCGGGAGTCCTCGAACATCGCCCGGATCGACTCCAGGTTGCGGCGCCGCCCCTCGTACACGTCCATGGTGAAGTGGCTCTTGGTGGTGCGGTCGAGGACGTAGTCGGGCACCGTCCCCCGGAGCGCCGCCGCCAGGACGGGCTTGTGCCGCCCGGGGACGTACCGGTCCCGGAACCGTACGGACAGCGCCGCTCCGACCACCCGGTCGTCGAGGAACGGCGCCTCGAAGCTCACCCCGAACCGGTCCGCGAGGGTGTTGGCGAACCGGACGATATGGCCGTTGACCCGGATACAGCGGAGGATCTCGTGCTGGACCGGTTCGGGGGCCAGCGGGGCGGGTCCCGTCGCGGCGGCCCGGCGGATCGTCCCGGCCGCCGGTTCCCGGACGCCCGGAGGGACCCAGAACGGCAGCCGCGGCGCGGGCTCCCAGCCCACCTCGGACTCGGGGTCGGCCGCCGTCCCGAGCCCTCCGGCGGAGCGGCCGAGCCAGCTTCCGTACGGGGGGAAGGGACGGACCACCCGCAGCGTCGTGGCCAGGGACCAGCGCCGCTTGGCCCGCATCAGCCGCAGTGCCGTCAGCGACCGCAGCGGCCGCCGCCGCAGCACCGTGTTCATGTACGCGGTCGTGCCGGCCGCCGCCAGTTCGTCGCTGCCGTGGCCCTGGAGATGCCGGGTGACACCGTACGAGGCCATCACCCGGGCCACCTCCTCCATGTGCCGGGTCATGGCGACGAACGGCGGTGGCTCGTCGATCGCCAGATCGGTACGGTCCGACGCGTCGTAGTACAGCGGTGCCGTGTCCCGGCCGAGCACGATGTGCTCGGCGTCCGGCAGATCCCCGGCGGCCCGGGCCGCGACGGCGTCGTCGCAGTTCTTCGGATCCATCAACTGGCGCCGGACGGTGACCAGTCGGCCCGGCTGCCGGCCGGCGAGGAAGCAGAGGCTCGTCGAGTCCATCCCACCGGACAGATCGCAGCCCAGGGCCGGGGCCGGTCCCGAGCGGGCCGCGACCGCGGAGAGCAGGGCCCCATGGAACGCGGGCGCGGCGATCGAGGCCGGAACCTCCGCCTCCGGCGCGGTCCACCAACGCCGCTGTTCCCCCGAGCCGTCGGGCCGCAGGTTCAGACAGTGCGCGAACGGCACCGGGTCGGCCTCCCGCCAGACACTCCGCTCGGTCAGCGGCCACGGCGGTCCGAAGTCGAGGAGATGCTGGACGAGCTGCTCGTCGCAGAGGGTCAGCTCCCGCAGTCCGGCCAGTACGGTGACCCGGTTGGCGGCCACGGTGACCCCGGAGACGCGGGTGGTGAGCAGTTGTCGCGCGCCGGACAGGGTGCCCTGGGCGCGGACGGTGCCGTCGAAGGACGCGATCAGATGGAAGCAGCCCGCCGTGTCCGCCACGACGGCGTCGAGCTGCCGGAGGTCCGTCATCCGCCCCAGCCGCTCCCGCAGCCGGGGCTCGGTGGTGTGCGCGGGCCCGAGCAGGACGACGGCCGTACGCCCGGCCCGGGCGTACAGCGCCTCGTCCGCCGCCCAGTCTCCCACCACCCAGGGACGGCCCGAGTGGTGGTACAGGGTGTTCTTCCGCAACGCGTCGGGAAGCAGTCCGGCCACCTCGTCGGCGGCGGGATGGTCCGGCAGGACGACGAACTCCACAGGGTTCCCCACTCTCTCGGTGGTCCACGGACGGCCGAAGGGTGGCCGAGGCCGGTCGCCGGAGGCCGGACGGGGCCTCCGGCGACCGGCCGCGGCGGTGAGGCGTCAGCCGCCGAAGGTACAGGTGAAGTCCGGGAGCCAGCCGACACACACCCAGCGGGTCTTCTCGGAGAAGCCGCCGATCTCGAACAGGGTCGGCGTCTCGTAGCGTGTGGTCATGGTGATCACATCCCTTTCAGCTCGGGGGAGTGGTTCCTTCCGCCGTCAACACTCCCTGTCGGCCGCCGATCCGTCGTTGTCGATTCGCGCAGCGGCCTTGGCTATCCGCGCACCGTCAGATCGCGGGAGGCCCGGTACTCGCTCGGCGACATCCCGTAGGTCGACTTGAACAACCGGCTGAAGTGGGCGTGGTCCGGGAACCCCCAGCGCGCCGCGACCGCGTGCACGGGCCGGTCGTGCTGCCGGGGATCCGCCAGCGCCCGGCGGCACCGCTCCAGCCGCCGGGTCCGGATCAGCGCCGCCGGGGTCGTGCCCTCGGCGGCGAGCAACTGCTGGAGTCTGCGCAGGGACACATGATGGGCGGCGGCGAGGTTCTGCGGCGTCAGGTCCGGGTCGCCGAGATGCTCCCGGACGAAGGCGTCGGCCCGGGCGAGCAGCGCCCGGTCCCGGCTCTCGGGGGGCAGCCGGGGCAGGACGTCCAACTCCTGCGCGATCAGTACGGCCAGCAGATCGACGGCGACATCGAGCAGCCGGTGCAGCTCCGGCGGGCGGCGGGAGCCGCCGTCCCGGGAGACCTCGCGCAGACAGCGGGTGAGGACCGCGCCGCTGCCCGTATCGCCTGGAAGCCTTCGGGCCAGCAGCGAGTGGACCTGCTCCGGGGCCACCGGGACCAGGGACTTGTCCACCAGGAACACATGGTGGACGCCGTCGTATTGGGCCCGGAAAGGATAAGAGGAGTCGAGGATCATCAGTTCTCCCGGCCTGATCACGGTCGCGCGCCCCGACTGGGCCACGCCGGAGGTGCCGGAGAGCACGGAGACGAACAGATACTGCTCGGGGTCCGCGTGCCGGATGAGCCGGGGGGTACGCCGGGTCAGCAGCTTCGATCGCAGTGACGCCCGTGCCACGACCTGACCCGTACTGCCCCGGACCAGGGCCGACGCGCGGAAGTCGGCGTCGTCCGAGCTCTTCAGGGTCTGCGGGATCCGGGTCCGGTCGGTAAATGTGCTCCACTCGTCGAAGCGGTCGCGCGCCGGCAGGTCCGTGGTGTTGAACTTCAGATCGAACAACAGGTCCCCCACATCGCTGGGAGGCGGGGCCGCGGCGCCCGGGCAACAGCGGGCGGACCCCGCCGCTCCGCACCCCTCCCACACGCGGCATCGGTCCGCCGCGCCGGGGTGCCGAGCACAGGTTCTCGGCTCGGTCGAAACCGCGCTCTCACCGGCGGTACGAGTCCGGGCGCCGTCACCGGGACCCGCCGTCGGCCTGCGTCCCAGCCTGCCCACCGCCCCTGCCCCCGGGCAACAATGTTCAGCTGTCCGGGACAGCGGCCCGCCGTGTCCGTGCCGGTCAGGGCCCGGTTGCGGGTGGCGCCGCATTGTTCGGCGGGTGCGATCAGGGGGTCCTCGAACGGGCCCCTGTCATGACGCGGGGTCCGTTCCGGGCCGTCCCGGCGGCCGTTCGAACCGGACCGGTGCCTGGAACCGGGCCCGGCGCGCCGCCCTCCGCAGGACCGTCAGCACGGCCGGGCCCGCCAGCAGGATCGCCACGAAGTTGGTGACCGCGCGGCCCGTGTCCCAGCCCAGGGACGTCGCCAGATCGAAGGCGACGTACCGCTGCCACTGCTCCGTGAACGGCAGCCCCGGCAGATAGGCGATCGAACTCCCCGGGTCGACCGAGAACGGCCAGAAGGAGAGATTGAGCAGAAAGCCGAAGAGATAGCCGGAGAAGGAGCCGTAGACCGCGAGCAGCAGAACCTCCCGGCGGCCCGACGCCCTGGGCAGGAACCCGGCGAGCATCCCGACGAAGGCACAGCCGAACATCTGGTACGGCATCCACGGGCCCACCCCGCCCGTGATCAGCGCCGACGCGAAGAGGGACGTACAGCCCAGGGTGAAGCCGAAGCCCGGTCCGTACACCCGGCCCGCGAGTACCAGCACGAAGAAGACCGTCTCCACGCCCGCCGTGCCCGCGCCCAGCGGGCGCAGCGCGGCGTTCACGGCCGACAGCACGCCCAGCATCGCCAGCGCCTTGGAGCTGATACCGCCCTCGGCGATCTCGGAGATCACCACACAGAGCACCAGGACCAGCAGGACGCCGAAGATCAACGGGGGCGCGTAGTGCGAGGCGAACTTCCCCGGCGCCACCACGAACGGCCAGAAGAAGGCGACCAGACCGAGGAATCCGGCCAGGGCGATCACCACCCCGGCGCGCGGCCCGATCCTGATGGCGGGAGCCGGGGGACTCCACCCGGGAGCCGGAGCCCGCCGCCCCGGGGCCCGGTGTTCCGGTCCCCGCTGTCCGATGGCCCGCCGCCGCTGCCCCGGAGTCGGGTCCGCCTCCGGGCCCCCCTCCTGGTCCGGCGCGTCCCCGCTCACCCCGCCTCACCCGCCCCCGCCAGGGCCGCCGCCACCTGTCCCACCGTCAGATACGCCAGCGGCGCCACCACCTTCGCGACCTGCGGCGCGAACACCGGCGACGCCGTGATCACCTCCGGGGTCGGCCCGTCCGCGACCACATCGCCCTCCGCCATCACCACCACCCGGTCCGCCGCCCGGGCCACGAACTCCACGTCATGGGTGGCGATCACCACCGAGCGGCCCTCCCGCGCCAGCCCGTCCACGATCCCCGCCAGCTGCTCCTTCGCCCGGTAGTCCAGCCCCCGGGTCGGCTCGTCCAGCAGGACCACCCGCGGGGCCGCCGTCAGCTGGATCGCCAGGACCAGCGCCAGCTTCTGGCCCTCCGACAGATCCCTGGGGTGCGTGGCGTCGGCCACCCCCGGCACCAGCCGGTCGAGGATCCGCCGCGCCGGGACCGGCGGCCGGCCCGTCGCGACGACCGCCGACTCCCGGTCGGCCTGGGCCAGTTCCTGCGCCACGCTCTCCAGATAGAGCAGATCCGTCGCGGTCTGCGGTACGAGCCCCACCAGCCGCCGGGCCTCGGCGGCCGGTACCTTCCCCGGATCGCCGCTCCCGCCGGGACCGGCCGGGCCGACCCGGACACTGCCCGCCTGCCGGGGGCCCGACCCCTGGAGGGCCCAGAGCAGCGACGACTTCCCCGAGCCGTTCCGGCCCATCAGCGCCGTCACCTCGCCCGCCCGCAGTTCGACCGCCACCTCGCGGACGGCGGGCACACCCCGGTAGGAGACCGTCACACCCCGCGCGGCCAGTACCGTCGCCGCGTCCGCCGGGGGAGCGGGCCGCGCCGGGGGCGGCGGTTGTGCCGCGAGCCGGGTCCGCAGCGTCACGGCGGCCCGCCGGGCGTCGCGGACCGACAGCGGCAGCGGTGTCCAGCCCGCCGCCCGGCCCAGCTCCACCACCGGCGGCGCGATGTCCGAGCCCCGGAACACCTCGGCGGGCGGACCCGACACGACCCGCCCGTCACCCGGCAGATGCAGCACCCGGTCCGCGTACTGCACCACCCGCTCCAGCCGGTGCTCCGCCACCAGCACCGTCACGCCCAGATCGTGGACGAGCCGGGTGACGGCCGCCAGGACCTCCTCCGCCGCCGTGGGATCCAGTGCCGACGTCGGCTCGTCCAGGACCAGGACCCGGGGATGGGCCGTCAGTACGGAGCCGATCGCCACCCGCTGCTGCTGGCCGCCGGAGAGTTCGTACAGCGCACGGTGCCGCAGATCGGCCAGGCCCAGCAGATCGAGGGTCTCCTCCACCCGTTTGCGCATCGTCGACGGCTCCACCGCCAGCTGTTCCATGGCGTACGCCAGCTCCTCCTCGACGGTGTCCGTGACGAAGCCGTCCAGCGGATCCTGGCCCACCACGCCCACCACGTCGGCGAGTTCACGCGGCGGATGACCGGCCGTGTCCCGGCCGTCGACCACCACCCGGCCGAAGAGGGTGCCGCCGGTGAAGTGCGGCACCAGCCCGTTGACCGCCCCCAGCAGGGTCGACTTGCCCACCCCGGTATGCCCGGTGACCAGGCACAGCTCGCCCTCCTCCACGGTCAGATCGACATCGCGCAGTACGGGTTCGGCGGTGTCGTCGTAGACGACGGAGACCTGGTCGAAGGTGATCACAGGGCGTCCTCGGTACGGCGCGCGGCGGCGCGCGGAGCGGAACCGGCCCGGCGGGCCGGAGGGGCGGAGGCTTCAGCCGGGGCAGGGCCCGGGGGAGCGGGCGGCGGCGCGAGGAACCCGGCCGCTCCGGCCAGCAGGACCGCCGCCGCCGGGACCAGCGGCAGCGACGGCCAGCCCAGCGGATAGAGCGACGGATTCAGCTCCGCCGGATCGAACCCGGCACCGCTGAACAGCAGTACGGCCGAGAGCACCCCGCACCCGGCGACCGCCCACTCCGGCAGCCGCCACGGGTCGGGCCGGTAGACGGTACGCGTCACCCGGCGCCCGCCCAGCCGCAGCCCCGCCAGACACAGCACCGCGCCCACGGCCATCGCGGGCAGCCCCAGCAGCCGGGGCGCCGTCGCGTCGAGCAGCCCGTACGCCCCCGCGCACAGTCCGCACATCCCGAGCAGCATCAGCGCGCCCGTCACCCGGCGCGACGCCCGGGTCGCCGACCCCGCCCGGCCGTAGCCCCGCGAGTCCATCGCGGCGGCCAGCCGCAACGACCGCTCCAGCGCGTCCTCCAGCACCGGCACCACGATCCCGCGCAGCGCCCGCGGCCCCTTGGAGCGGCCCGCGCGCAGCCGCCGGGCCCGGTGCACCCGCCGGACGCTCTGCACCAGCTGGGGCGCGACGCTGATGGAGACGGTGACGGCGACCCCGAGTTCGTAGAGCGCCCCCGGCAGGACCCGCAGCGCCCGCTTCGGATTGGCGAGGGTGTTGGCCGCGCCGATACAGCAGAGCATGCACGCCAGCCGCAGCCCCTCCGTCGCCGCCGACAGCAGCGCCTCCAGCGATACCGGGCCGCCGATCCGGATCCCCGCGTACCAGTCCGGGGTGGGCACCGTCGGCAGGGAGAAGAGGAAATGGTCGTCGGGGGTGATGCCGGTCCCGAACACGGCCCGGAACAACACCCGGATCGCGATCACGACCAGCGCCAGATACAGGTAGTAGTGGAAGCCCCGGGCCCAGGGCGCCTCGGTCCGCCGTACGGTGACGACATAGCCGAGGACCGCGAGCACCAGAAGCAGCAGCAGCGGATTGTTGGTCCGGCTCACCGCCGTGGCCAGCGCCAGGGCCCAGATCCACCAGGCGACCGGATGCAGCAGCCGGGGCAGCCGGCGGCCGCCCCGGTCCGCGGCGGCGGGTCCGCCGCCGGTGTCCGTTCTCGCCACCCGGCTACTCCGTACGGCGGCGGCGCCGCACGGTGATCGCGGCGGCGGCACCCAGCACCACCACCAGACCGGCCGTGGCGACCACGGGGACGATCGAACCCGGGTCGTGGCCGGTCTCCGCCGCCGGGGCGGCGTCGACCACCCGGGGACCGTTCCCGGGCGCGGCCACGGCCGCCGGGGACGACGAACCGGCCGAAGGCGACGGGGACGGCGACCCCGGCCCCGACGGCGTGCCGGAGGCCGGCGGCGGTGCCGTCACCGATGGTTTCGGGGCGGTCGGTGCCGAGGGGGCGGCGGAGCGGACCGGGGCCGGTCCGGTGTCCGTACCGGGAGCCGGCGGGGGTGCCTGCTCCGTCGACCGGGGCCGTTCGGCGGTGCCGCCGCCCACCGGCCGGGTGTTGTGGGCCCGGAGCTGGTCGGGGGTGACCTTCGGCCGGCCCTTCGTTCCGCCGATATCCGTCCCCCCGAAGATCCACAGATCGACGCTGCCCGGCTTGGGCTCGTAGAGCATCGCCCCGAGCTGGCTGTACTCCCAGGTGTTCTCCCCCGGGTCGGCGTGCCAGTACGACCAGTAGGCCGACGCGGGCGGCGTCAGTGCGCAGTCCTCCTGCTCCGGCGGCGGGAACATCTTCCCGTCCCGGTGCCCGCTGTAACCGATCCGGCAGATGAACGCCGGACCGTCGTGTCCCGTCCCGGCGGTCCGCCAGCCGCCTTGGTTGAGCAGCTCGTAGCCGGTCGTCGGGGTCGTTCCGCAGGACCGGTACACCGGCCCGCCCCAGCGGCTGAAGTCGACCGCGAGCACCGCGCCCGACGAGGTGGTGCACCGCCCCATGGGCTGGGGGTCGGCGGCGGCCGGGGAGACCGGGGCGCCGAGCGCCGCGATCAGCCCCAGGGCGGCGGCCGACCGTACGAGGCCCCGGGCGAAACGGCCCCCCGACCGTCCGTCCGGGCGTCCCCGCGTCACCGGCGCCGCCCCGCGCCACGACGGCGGACCACGACGACCGCGCCCGCGCCCGCCACCAGCAGGGCCACCGCGATCCCGGCGACGGTCAGCGCGTCCGTCCCGGTCGACGCCAGCCGTCCGCCGCCGCCCGTGACGCCCGTGCCGCCGGAGACCCCCGAGCCGCCCGCCGAACCGCCGGAGGAATCCCCCGGGGTGACGATGACCGGCGGCTTCCCGTCCGGGCCGGGGCCCGGGTCCGGCTGCGGTGAGGTACCGCTCAGACCGCGCTTCAGCACCGCGAAGGAGATCCCCGTCGAACCGCCGACCGCCTGGGTCGAGGCCCGGACGTCCGAGCCGGGCTGGCCGCCCTTGTTGATGGTGAAGCCGCCGTCGGGGTTCTGCCGTTCGGCCAGGAACTCCCGGGCCTTCGCGATCTTCGCCCGGTGGGCCGGTGCGTCCAGGCTCAGCCCCTGCACCGCCAGGGCGGCCGAGTTCACCGAGTTCCCGGCGGCGCCCGGGAAGCCGCCGTCGGCGAACTGTCGTCCGGCCAGCCAGGTCAGGGCCCGCTCCACCGCCGCGTCCGCCTCCGGTCCGCCGACCAGGTCGAGGGCCATCGCGGCCATCGCCGTGGAGTCCACGTCCTGGTCGTTCGGGTCGGTCGCCGGGAGCACGCTCGGCCAGGCACCCGAATCCTTCTGGAGGGAGAGCAGATAGCCGGCCGGCTTCGCGGCGGCCTCCCGCTCGCCCGCCCGCACCTGGGCGACGACCCCCAGCGACTGGCCGAAGACCGACTTCGCGTTGCGGTAGTTGCCCGCCGCGACACAGCCGTCGGCCTCGGCGGCGGCCGGGCAGACCGCCTGGCCGAGCTCGGCGATCAGATCCCGTCCGCCGAACTTCCGGGGGTCCCGGCCCACCACCTGGGCGAGCAGGGCGGCCTTGCCGATCGAACCGCCGGACGGCCGGTCGGTGCCCGCCCGGGTCCAGTCGTGCAGGGTACGGCCCTCGCCGTCCCGGCCGCCCTGGTCGAGGAAGTCCACGACGCCCCGGAGCTTGTTGTCGTCGTGGCCGGTGGCGGCCAGGGCGAAGGCGCCGTCGATGGTCAGCCCGAAGTCGGCCCGCCGGGTGCCGGGCACCGCGTAGTAACGGCCTCTCAGCAGCCGGTCGGAGTGGGTGAGATAGGCCACGCCCTTCTTCAGGTCGGGGCGCTTCCCGTCGTCCTCGCCCGGCTCGCCGGGGCCACCGGGCCCGCCCGGACCCGGCTCCTCCGGGTCCGCCGGGATCACCTTCGCGACCAGCGACCCCAGATCGGTGTCCGTACCGGCCAGCGCGGCGGCGGAGGTCGGGAAGAGATGGGGCTCCAGCGCGTTCTCGTCGCTGCTGAACCCGCCCAGCGGGAACTGCTGCCGGGCCAGCCAGGCGACCGCCTTGTCCGCCCGGGCCCCGTCGCCGGTTGCCCGCAGGGCCTGGGCGGCCAGCGCCGTGGTGCCGACATCGGCGGCGCCGGTGCCGCCGGTGTAGCCGGGCAGCGACCCGTCGGGGCGCTGCTGGTCGCGGAGATGGCCGACGGTCTCCGCCAGGGCGCCGTCGAAGCCGCCCGCCGCCTCCAGGGCGAGGGCGATCAGAGCCGTGGCGCGCGGTTCGCCGTCGCACCGCTTGCCCGGCGGATGGAGCAGCGAGCCATGGCCGCCGTCGGCGCATTCGAGCCGGGTCAGCCGGGCCACCGCCGCCTCCGGCGGGGTGGCCCCGGCCCGGACCAGGGCGAGCACCGCCAGCGCCTGCGCCTCGGTACTCGCGGCGTGGCGGAAGTCGCCCTCGGTCCGGCAGCCGGGCCGGGGCGAGCCCGGTACGGGCGCGGGGCAGACCGCCGCCCGCAGATCACCGGTCAGATCGTGGCCGCCGAAGTCCGCCGGATCCTTCCCGGTGATCTTCGCCAGGAGGGCCAGCCGGGCGGCTGCCTCCGGGTCGGGGGCCTCGTCCCCACCGCGCGGATAGGCGTACGCGGTGGTCCCGGCGCGCAGATAGGCCGTCACCCGGTCCAGGGCGGAGCCCGTGCCCACCGTCGCCGCGATCGTATAGGCGGCCTCGGTGGTGTGCAGAGGGCTCGGGGTGCCGGGGGAGATCTCGACCCGCTCCCCGTTCACCAGCAGGCCCCGCGCCCAGGCCCCGGCCGCCCGGGTCCGGATCTCGTCGGGACCGATCCCCGCCCGTACCTGGTCGGGGGTGAAGGAGGGCTTGCCGCCCGCGCCGCCGATCTCGGTGGCACCGAAGACCCAGGCGTCCACATCCCCGGGCCTCGGCTTCCGCCCCATCGCGCCGAGATCGCTGTACCGCCAGTCCTTGGCCCCGCGCGCGGCCACCCAGTACGACCAGTACGCGTCGGCGGACGGGGTGTCGACGCACTTCTCCCGGTCCGGCGTCGGATACGCCTTGCCGTCGGGCGCCGATGTGTGGCCGATCCGGCAGATGAACGCGTCCCCGTCGTGCCCGGTCCCGGTGGTACGGAACCCGCCCGCCTTCAGCAGCTCGTACCCCGTGGTCGGGGTGGTGTCGCAGCCCCGGACGACGGATCCGCCGAAGGCTCCGAAGTCCACCGCGACCACCGCGCCCTTGACGGAGGTACACGCCTCGGGCGTCCCGGCGGCAGCCGGGGGAGCGGCGGCGTAGGCGGTCCCCGAACCCAGCAGCAGTAACGCGGCGAAGCCCGAGACCCCGCGCAGCACGGCCGCCCGGACCGCCCCCGGCACGGCGCCACGCGTCCGCCGCCCGGTCCGCCACCACCGGTCGGCGCGCTGCTCTGTCCTTCGGTACGTCCCCACCACGGCCCCTCGGGTCGTCCGGCGGGCCCGGCACGTGGCGGGCGGCCCCACGGCACGGCGCGTACGCCGGTGGGGCGGTCGACCACGCCGTAGTCCGCGACGGCGCTTCTCGCATCAAGTGCACCCGCCCCAGGCAGTCCGGCTCGCCCGCCGTACGGCGGGCCCACGGTTGCGGGTCAGCGCCGGATTCCCACCGGCTTCCCCTGGAGCTGAGCGTGTATCAGCCGGATTGGAACACGCGGCCGAAGAGACCGTCAAGACACCCCCCCGCCCCTGTGGACAACCCCTATCGGGCACGGTGGCGCGGCAGTTGGGGCTCGGGTACCGTCCAGGGCTGTCACATGGGGGAATCCGGTGGGAATCCGGGACTGACGCGCAACGGTGTGGAACGGCGGCAGCCGTACCGAGTCCGAATGCCCATGCGGCGACGTACCACCAGGAAGCCGTTACCTCGCGTTCGGACGGCGGCCCCGCGCCCCGCCCCGCGCCACCACGGCCCCGGCGGAGCGGACCGGCCGGCGTCCCCCCGACAAGGAGCAGGCCATATGTCCCGTACCCCCCGCGTCCCGACCACCGGCCCCCGGGCCCGGCGCCGCGCGCCGCGCGCCCTCGCCGTCACGGCCGTCGTCGCCGCCCTCGCGCTCGGCGCGCCCACCGCGTCCGCCACCTCAACCCCGGGCCAGATCGCCACCTCGAAGACGAACGGCGTCGCCTACCTCAAGACCCTCCAGGCCGCCGACGGCTCGTACGCCGGATCCGGACTCTCCAACGAGTGGGCGTTCAGCGCCTTCGCCGCCGCCGGAACCGCCCCCGTCGACGTCGCCCCCGGCGGCGACACCACCAAGAACGCCCGTACGGTCTACCGCGATCTGCTCGCCACCCCCGGCTGGCCCTCCGCCACCCCCAAGGCCACCGACTACGAACGCGGCATCCTCAACGCCCACGCCGCCGGAATCGACCCGGCCCGGGTCTCCGCCTCCCGCAATCTGATCGCCGACCTCTACGGCTACTGGCAGACCGCCGAAACCGGCTACTTCGGCCCCTCCGCCAACTTCAACGGCACCGTCTTCGCCGGGCTCGCCCTGGCCGGCGCCAAGACCCAGACCGGGGTACGGCGCGTTCCCCAGGCCCTCCTCGACACCGTCGTCACCCGGATCCGGGCCAACCAGCACGACGACGGCGGCTGGGGCTACCAGAAGGCCGAGGGCGACCCCGTCCGGCTGGCCGAACCCGGCGACATCGACATGACGGGCGCCGCGATGGCCGCCCTCTGCACCTCCGGCGTTTCCAACACCGACCCCGACGTCGTCGCCGCCCGCACCTTCCTCAAGAACTCGCTGATCGCCTCGTCCGGCGCGTTCGACGCGATGTACGGCATCAACTCCAGCTCCAACGGCTGGGCCGTCTCCGGACTCAACGCCTGCGGAATCGACCCGCAGACCGGGGACTTCCTCGTCCCCTCCACCGGGAAGACCCCGATCGACTTCCTGCTGAGCCTCCAGTTCAGCCCCGCCGGAGGCTTCCGCTACAAGCCCGCCGACACCTCCCCGTCCGCCTACTCGTCCACCGACGCCCTGCGGGCCGTGGCGGGCGGGGGCTTCACCAGCGCCCCGCCGACCCCGGTGACCCCCGGCGCGCCCCGCTGGGTCGGGCAGAGCGCCTTCACGCCCGGCACCGCGACCAAGCTGGCCCTCACCGTCGACAGCGGCGCAGGCGCGCCCAAGGTCTGCTCCGTCGTCCTGACACCCACCGCGACCACGTCCACCCTCGGCGCCGTCCTCGACGCGGCGACCGGCGCCGCCACCCCGGCGGGCTGCGTCACCTCCGTCACCCCGGCCACCGGCACCGGGACCGTCACCGCCGTCAACGGCACCGCCAACAGCGGCACCAACACCTGGAAGGCGAGCGTCGACGGTTCCGCCTTCACCGCCGCCGCCCGGAACCGGGTGATCGGCGTCGGCGACACCATCGCCCTGCGCTACGGCTCCTGACCCGACGGCGGCGGTACGGGCCCGGTCGGACCCGGTGCTTCAGCAGGTCCGCGACATCATCAGCCGC
>NZ_JBEYIS010000055.1:0-47740 GCF_040635975.1 Streptomyces sp. NPDC006798 | reverse complement strand
CCACCACCCGCGCAATCTCCGCGTTCGGGACACCGTCATCGAACAACTCGACCGCCCGAACACGACGTGCCTCCGCCAACTGAGGCCGTGATAAAAGAGGAAGTGAGGAGCCGGCAACCGGAGAGGAAGGTTGATAAGCCACCCCGACAGCCTCCCACCCACACACCCACCACACCCACCGAACTTACGAAAAGATCAGTAGGGCGTGTATCGAAAGTGGCGACGGTTCGCTGCTCCTCGAAAAGATCAGTCGCAGTGATGCTCACGAAGGTTGCGGACTCTGGGCCGTGTCGTGGGCCAGGTCGGCCAGTCGTTCCGCGTCGGGGGTGCCGGGTTCGGCCGACCAGAGTACGAGTTGCTGTTCTGGTGCGCCGGCGTAGCGGAAGGTGTCCCAGTCGAGGGTGAGTTCCCCGACGCGGGAGTGGGTGATGCGTTTGCTGCCGAAGTCCTGGTGTGCGACGCGGTGCTCGGCCCACCAGACCCGGAATTGCTGATCGGCGACGGCCAGCTCGCCCACCAGGGCTGTGAGGGCTGGATCCGTCGGATTCGTTCCGGCTTCCATCCGCAGGACTTCGACGCAGGTGCGGGCCACGTCCTCCCAGTCCGGGTAGATGTCGCGCATCACCGGATCGGTGAAGACCATGCGGACGTAGTTGCGCTCGGGCTCGGGCACGGCCGAGAAGTCGCATAGCAGCTGTGCTGCCAGTGGGTTCCAGGCGAGGATGTCGAGGCGTGGGCCGAAGACGATACCGGGGGTACCGGTGAGCTGGCCGAGCAGCCGGGTCAGGTGCGGGTGCACTTTGGGGCGCGTGGACCGGCGCGGCGTCTTGCGGTGTCCGGCGCGCGCGGCCTGGTCGACCAGTCCTTCCACGTACGTCCTCTGGTCGGCGTCCAGCCGTAGTTCCCGCGCGAGGGACTCGAGTACCGGCGGTGACGGTGCCAGTCGGCCCTGCTCGATGCGTACGTAGTAGTCGGTGCTGATGGTGGCGAGCTCAGCCACTTCCTCGCGGCGCAGTCCCCGCACGCGGCGCTGGGTGTGGGTGCGCTCAGGAAGCCCGACCTGCGCCGGTGTGAGTTCACCACGGCGATGCTTGAGGAACTCACCGAGCTCACGAAGATGCGCGGAATCAGCCATTCCTCCAGCATGGCACCGAGGGAAAAGCTCTGCCTGGGAGAGATCCTTCCTAGGAAGCAGCCCGACCTTCCCGGGCCCCGGCCGTCAGCCGGACAGTGGACACAGGCCCGCAGATCGCCGGCCGGCACTGATTCCCCCAGGAGCAGAACATGAGGACCGACGTCCGATTCCCCACCAACGGCCTGCAGCTCGCCGGCCACCTCTACCTTCCCGAGGACAGCGACGGCCCGCTCGCCGCCATCGTCATCGGCCACCAGACGACCGGGGTCAAGGAACAGTCCCCGGCGGTGTACGCCACACGCCTGGTCGAGGAGGGATTCGCCGTCCTGACCTTCGACGCCGCCTTCCAGGGCGAATCCGAGGGCATGCCCCGCGGACTGGAGGACCCGTTCCAGCGCGCCGAGGACTTCCGCGCGGCGGTCTCCTACCTCACCACCCGCCCCGAGATCGACCCCGAGCGCATCGGCGTGATGGGCGTGTGCGGCTCCGGAGCCTACGTGCCCTACGCCGCCCAGACCGACCACCGGATGAAGGCCGTGGCCGGCGTCTCCGGGACGGACGTTCCCAGCTTCTTCCGCGGCGCCGACCCCGAGGGCTGGCAGCAGATGGTGGCGAACTCTGGGAACCTCCGCAGCGCCGAGGCCGCCGGCGAGCCTGCGGCGACGTTCGCCGTGCTCCCGGAGACGGCCGACGCCGACACCCCCGCCCCGACGGCCGAGTTCGTCGACTACTACAAGACGCCCCGCGGCATGCACCCGCGCTCCACGGGCGACCTGGTCGTGCGCAGCGCCGACCTCCTCGACCAGTTCGACTCCTTCGCCGACGTCGCCAAGATCGCGCCCCGCCCCCTGCTCATGATCGCCGGTACCGAGGCGGTGACCCGCGGGTTCTCCGAGAAGGCCGTCGCCGACAGCCCCGGCAACGCCGAACTGTTCCTCGTCGACGGCGCCACCCACGTCGACCTGTACGACCGCGACGAGTACGTGACTCCCGCCGTCGCCAAGCTTGCCGAGTTCTTCAGCAAGCACCTCGGCTGAGCCGGCAAGCGTGAGCGGTCATCCAGCGGACGCCTCGTCCGCGCTGCGGGTAGATCCCCCTTGGTGGTCAGGGTGGAACGTCCCCGGCGAGAGTCAGGCGCCCGAGTGTCGCGAAGGTGCTGGTCACAGCCACTCCCCGATGGCTGCGACCAGCACCACGGCCTCGTAGCTAACGGCAAGCTTGTCGTATGATCCCGCACTCGACCGCATGGCGCTCGCGGTAGTCGGCCGGGTCGAAACGTGGCGGCCGGCCGCCACGGGAGCCGAGCTTCTGGCGGTTGCGTGCCTGGTCGGCCTTGTCGGGGATGGTGCAGCGAATTCCGCGGCGGCGCAGGTAGGCACGGTTCTTGCGGGAGGCGTACGCCTTGTCCGCCCGGACTCGGTTGGGGCGGACACGCGGCCGGCCCGGCCCGATGCGGGGCACGCGGACCTTCTCCAGCACGGGTTCGAACTGCGGTGAGTCCCCGTGCTGTCCCGCCGTGAGCACGATCGACATGGGCCTCTGGCCCTGCTCGACGGCCAGGTGCAGCTTGGTGGTGAATCCGCCGCGCGAGCGTCCAAGGGCGTGATCACCAGGTTCGACGAAGATTCCGCCCGGTGGTTCCTTCTGCAGATCGCCCTGCTTGCGGGCCCCGGCCGCGTGCTGGTGGGCGCGGCAGACCGTGGAGTCGACGTTCAGGTCCCAGACGATCGTTCCTTTCGCATCGGCCATGGACTGGAGCCGGGTGAGGATCCGGTGCCAGGCGCCGTTGCGCTGCCATCGGCGGAACAGGTCGTAGACCCGGCTCCACGGTCCGTACTCGGCGGGGACGTCTCGCCACGGCACACCGGTCCGGACCCGGAACCGTATGCCGTCGATCAACTGCCGCCGAGGCCAGACCGGCGGTCGCCCCGTCTTCGTGCCCTTCGGCAACAACGGCTCCAGCACCGCCCACTGCTCGTCCGTGAGATCTCCCCGACCCATGAACCGTGATCATTCACAGCCCAAGATCCACTTTCGACACACGGCCTAGAAGGCGGAGCCCCGCCGGAGCTGCGGGAGCCCCTGGGTACGGGCGGTCTGCCCGGCGTCCCGGCACATCCACTACTCAGCCGGTGCTCGGCCGAGTAGTGGAGACGCAGGTTGCTGGTGAGGAGTTTGATGTTGAGGCCGAACACTGGGCCCCGGCGACCGAGGGTCGCCGGGGCCCAGTCCGTGGTTACCGTGCTGGCTGGCCAGCGCCCGAACACATATCGAGCGAGCCGGGGGACTGGTGGGAAGCGACGGGCTCACCGGGCGCCGCGCCGACCGTCGCTCCGCAGACAGGGCAGGACCCCTCGCACACTCCGGGGTCGAACCGGGCGCCAGGGCGGGTGAGGGAACAGCAGTCCATCAGTACTCCTGTCGTGAGTGGTGCTGATAGAGGTGGTGCTGTGCTTGTCCGCTACCCGGCAGCCGGAGCCGAGAAACGCGTCAGAAAGTACTCTGGAGGTCGTATTTCTTTCCCCCGGGTCCCTGCCCGGGCCGCGCGGTCTGCGTGAAAAGACAGTAAATGCGGGATCCGTTGTGGAATTTCACGCCAACGCCGGGATTCGCCGCCTCATCCGAGTATGGGTAAACGGTTTCGATCTCGTCGCAATGAGCGTGAGTGAGGGCAGCGGCAATATATTTCTTGGCGCGGTCCGGCGTGATTTTGCCATCCTCGTACAGGTCAGGCAGTGCCACCTCGTCTGGGGCATCACCGTGGACTGGCGATTCAGGCTGCTCAATCCGTTCACCCGGAGCGGTTGTCATGGTGACGCCCACCCAGAGTTGCGCACCAGACGTGAAGCTAATTTTAAGGCCCTTAGTGTGATCTCCTCGATCCCATGAGGTCACGTCCTGAATATCCGGCGCCTTGGAAAGGGCCTCCGACGCGAAGGGTAGAAATCGGGCGGTGCGCATGGGTTTCCTTTCGTGGCGGCATGCCCATCGTAGAAGATGCACGACGCCGTGGTGGCACGCAACCGAGGTGATCTTGAGTCGACGGAGGTGAGGCCCGAGTGGCCGTCCTCGGCGTTCCGCTATCCGGCTGCGGCACCTCGACTGCGCCGTGGTGCGCCTGGAGGACAGCCGCGGTGCGGCAGCGAGGCCAGTGCGAGGGAGGCAGTCGGCGAAGCCGCTCCTGAGGGGCCAGGCGATGAACTGCGCGAACACGGACCCGGCGACGAACCGCACCGGGCCTTGCGGCAGCTTCGAGTCAGGGAATCCGGCACAAGAGGAAACGGGAAACTACGGTCACTCCCCGCACGCACGGCCCGGACCCCCTCACCACCGACGACGGGCACATCCACTTCGGTCGCTCCCCGCACGCACGGCCCGGACATGACCACCATGACCAAGCGCGCGGGCGAGCACGGTCGCTCCCCGCACGCACGGCCCGGACACGAGGGTGTCGGTGGAGATGACGTGCACCACCGGTCGCTCCCCGCACGCACGGCCCGGACGTAGAACTTCCTTCACCACCTGTTACCTGTACCGGTCGCTCCCCGCACGTACGGCCCGGACCCAATGGGGCGGGTCGGTCGGCGTACATACCGCAGACGGTCGCTCCCCGCACGTACGGCCCGGACGTCATCCCTGCCGAGGCAGGGAACAATGTCAGCGGTCGCTCCCCGCACGTACGGCCCGGACGCGGCCCTACGGCACCCTGGCACGGTGGACCTCGGTCGCTCCCCGCACGTACGGCCCGGACGCTCACTGCCTCAACTCCCGTCGGCGGAGGGCGCGGTCGCTCCCCGCACGCACGGCCCGGACGACCTCTTCGGCCCCGTCCTCGGCACCTACCCCGGTCGCTCCCCGCACGCACGGCCCGGACGAAGAGGGTCGCGCCTTCGCCCCGGACCAGGGCGGTCGCTCCCCGCACGCACGGCCCGGACTCCCACCGGGAGCCGCGGAGCCTCACGACGGCCGGTCGCTCCCCGCACGCACGGCCCGGACGGGGCGAGGGTGAGGAGTCCGCAGCCGTATGCCGGTCGCTCCCCGCACGTACGGCCCGGACCAGGCATGGCCAAAATCGAACTGACCGACGAGCGGTCGCTCCCCGCACGTACGGCCCGGACCAGGCATGGCCAAAATCGAACTGACCGACGAGCGGTCGCTCCCCGCACGTACGGCCCGGACTCTTCCTGAGCTGGGGCGTTACGGCCGCTTTGCAGTTTCTTGACCAGGCGGGCGGTGGGTGGAGAGCGTCAGCGGATTGCTCCGCTGAGGTGGCACTGGCCCGGGTGGACCGGTGTCTTCCCGTTTCATCGTCCCCTGCCGTTGAGCCCGTGGGCTCGGCGGTCTGACAGGGACTCGGCGGGCGTTTTGTGTCTCCCCTCTACCAGGGGCGACAGTGTGATCGACAGGGACCGCGTGCGCTGCAATGTTCTGTGCGGCGTTGAGATCTCGGTCAATACTGAGGTTGCAGGTAGTGCAGTGGAACACCCTGTCCGCGAGTGTGAGACGTGGGTTTTGCCACCCACAGGCGGAACAGGTCTTACTGGAGGGGAACCAGCGGTCGAGGACCGCCAGAGCAGAGCCGTACCAGGAAGTTTTATAGGTGAGCTGGCGGCGCAGCTCGGCCGGTGAAGCGTCGAGGATGGACCGGTTCAGTCCAGCCTTCTGCCGCACGCGGCGGCCCGGTTTGTCGACGGTGCCGCGGGCTGTTCGGGTCATACCGGCGACGTTGAGGTCTTCGACGGCGATCTCGGCGAACTGCGTGGAGAGGATCTTGGTGAGGGCGTGGAGGGCGGTGCCGCGCCGTACGGCGACTTCGTGGTGAAGGCGGGCGACCCGGCGCCGGGCTTTGGCCCGCCGCGCCGATCCCTTCTCGGTGCGGGCCAGGGCTCGCTGCGCCTTGGCGAGGCGGTGCTCGTTCTCGCGGACGTGCCTCGGGTTGACGACGAAGGCACTGGTCTCGTCGCCCGGACAGAGGGGCTTGGACAGGACCGCCAGGTGCTTGACTCCGAGGTCGACTCCGACACGTCCGCGCGCCTGCTGGCGGCGGGTCGGACGGTCGGGCAGTTCGGTAGTGACCTTGCACAGAACCGACGCGTACCAGCGGTGTCCTGCCCGCGAGACGGTGACCGACTGGACCACCGCCTCCTCTCTGCTGATGAGACGGCCGAGCCGCTTCGCGGAGTCGTGGAGGCGAACCTCGCCAATGGCGGGCAGCCGGAGGCGCCGGTATCCGTTGAGCCGGATCCCGGGGGATTTAACGTCGTGGTGGAGACGGAAGGTGTCCTTCGCGCGCCCCTTCTTCTTGAACCGCGGGTAGCCCACTCGCCGTCCTGCCCGCACACCCCGCAGCGAGTCCAGCCAGTTTTTCCATGCCTGGTCTGCGTCCAGGAACGCTGACTGGAAGGCGTAGGTGTTCACTTCGTGCCACCACGGGCACGGCCGGTGGGGGCCGTACGCGCCTTCGGGCAGATCCTCGGTTCGAGAGTCTCCTTTGATCTTGTTGAGGTGCTTGTAGATTCCCGGTTTCGTCGGCACCGGTACTCGCACCTTCTTACGGGCCGCGGCTTCGTCGAGTCCTTGCTCGACGAGCGCTGTGACCTCGCGCCGCCACGTCATGTGCGCGGCAACCTTCATCCCCAGGGCGTGGTTGAACGCCCACCGTGCCGCACCGGCATGCCGATTGAGTGCCTCTGTCTGGGCAGCGGTGGGCGCGAGCGCGAACTTGTACGCCCGCAAGACGATCTGCTGCACTGCACACCCCCTGCCCGAGGTTCGCGAGTCGAAGTGCTCGAACTATAGAAGCAGCCACTGACAATCGCGGTTTGGGCCCTCCACTCGGCTGCTGTGGTGTTGAAGCGGATGGTGGCAACGCCGCGATGCGCGGGATGTCAGTGCCGCGAGGTGGCCTCGTACGACTGGTACCGCAAGGTGAAGCAAGTCACATCTTTGTATGGAGAATTACGGTCTGTGATCCCCTGCCCAGAGTGTCAACTCCGGTACTCGAAACCACCCCCTCGGGGGCGGATTCATTCGTCCCGGTGGCCGTACGTGCCCCGTTCGCGCCGAGGTCGTTAGTGATGCGACGACATAGAGACCGGCGGCGCCGCGCGGCTCCAGGGTCCTGGCAGACGATGAGCCGCGCGGCGCCGCCTTCTTACAAGGAGGCTGCCTTGACGCCACCCCCTGAAGACCCGCAGTCGCCTGCGGGTCGCTCTTTTGCCTTGCAGGCTCCGACGGAAGCCGCCTTGGCGTCGACCGGACCGGGCACCCTGATGGTTCTCCTCGCGGTGGGCAACCAGCCGCCATTCCTGGCGCTGGCGCTCTCCCTCGCGATGGTCATCGGACTCCGCATGGCGCTCCAGCCGACATCGGCCTGGCGCAGGGCGTGGCGGCGGCTGCGCCGAAGCATGTAGCCCACCATCCCGTCTGCACCGGCCCGTCGTCCCCCTGGGGCGGCGGGCCCGTCGTTGCGTATTGGGCATTCAGCATGTACTTAGCCCTTGTACTGCCTGGCCAACGACCCACCTACGGGCGGGCCACGGTCTGTCACTCGTAAGGAGTAGGCCGAATGGGTGACCGGTCGGTCGGCGGGTCGTTAGATACAGAACACGTGGAAGCCGAAACGGCAGGTCAGCGGTACTCGTACGGGGCTCCACCCCGCCACTCGATCATCGCGGAGCCGGAGGCGACGAGGTCGTCCGCGTCTTCGAGCCCCGCAGCCCGAAGGAATTCGACGATGTCGGCGTCGCGGTAGGCAACGCCGAGGATCCGATCGTTCACCGTGACACGCCGCCCGCCATCCGGCGACGGTCGGTGAACAACGATTGGTGCGCGGGTCACGAGTTCCAGGGTGCGCCCGTACGGGCCCGGCGGCACGTCGAGCGCCGAGGTCCGGGCTGCCGTTCAGCCCCTCTGTGGAAACAGGAGGCGAGCGCCCTCAACTACCAAAGTGCGCTTCGCCGTCCGCAGTCGGCCCCTTCCGGCAGACACGGCCGGAAGCAGGCAGCGGTCGGCCAGGTGGTGCCGCAGAGGGGGACGGGCGTGGGATCACGCGCCCCGGCCTGCCTTCCCAGGAGTGGGCGAAGGGGGGGCAGGGGGTTCGCCTCAGTTCAGACTTCGAACTCACCGCGGCTCAGCGCGCTGATGAACGAACGCCAAACACCTGCGGAAACCACGAACGCGGGTCCCTGCCGAACCTTGGAGTCGCGTACTGCCATGGCGCCGGGCATCAGCCCACCCTGGACACACGCTCCCCCTTGGTTGTTGCTGTAGCTGGATGAAAACCAGTCCACGCTCAGGGCGTCGGCTCGTATGCGCATCAACTCTCCTCTGCCCGTGCCGGTACGTCCTTACGCGATGGCCGTACTCAGATCGGACGGTTGTGGAACCGTCGGCAAGCCCGTCGGCGCCGCGCCCCGCCCGTACCGCGGTCCTTGCCAGGGAAGGTCAGGATCAGGGCCTGGTGAAGCCGTTCCCCCGGACCTCGGCGACGAAGCGCGCGAACACGGGCGGGGCGACCATCAGAAGCGGGCCTTCCGGCAGCTTGGAGTCCCGGACTCCGACAGCCTCGTACGAGGGTGCCGTCAGATCCGCGACCTCAACGCACTGGCCCTGGCCACTCCCGCTACGGGAAGACTTTCTCCAGCCACTCGACCAGGGCGCACCGCTGGTCGCCCCTCGGCCGGGCTCCAGCTGGCCCCGGCCTCTTGGTCGTGGAAGCTGGCCGTCTTCGTGAGTGGCCTGGTTGGCGGGAGTGTCTTTTCCGTGCGGTGTCGGCAGGGCAGGATCGGCGGTATGAGAATTCTTGTGGTCGGGGGCACCTGGTTCCTGGGCAGGGCTATCGTCCAGGGTGCCCTGTCGCGGGGCTGGGACGTCACCACGTTCAACCGGGGCCGATCGGGGCAGGACGTGCCCGGGGCGGAGCCGGTGCACGGTGACCGGACCGTGGCCGAGGATCTGCGCAAGCTGGCCCAGGGGGGACCCTGGGACGCGGTCATCGATACGTCCAGTTCAGAGCTCGCGCCGCGCGATGTGCTGCTGGCCACGACGGCCCTGCAGGGCCGCACCCGACGTTGGGTGCACATCTCCACAGTCTCGGTATACGAGGGGTGGCCCCACGAGCCTCTGACCGAGGCGTCGCGGGTGCTGGAGTGCCCCGCTGATGCGGACGTGTCGTTCGGGTACACCGGTGAGGACGGCAGCCCGACGGTGTACGGATTCCAGAAGGCGGGCGGTGAGCGTGCCGTGGCGCAGATCTTCGGGGACGGTGCCGTGTTCGTGCGTCCGGGGGTGATCCTGGGGCCCGGTGAGTACGTCGGGCGGCTCCCGTGGTGGCTGGACCGTGCACGGCGGGGTGGTCACATCCTGGCGCCCGCCCCGGCAGAGCAGCGGATCCAGCCGGTCGACGTACGCGATGTGGCCGCGTTCGCCCTGCGCCTGGCGGGCGGGTCGGTCGGCGGGGCGTTCAACGTCGCGCACCCCGACGGCATCTCGTTCCGGGACTTCCTGGACCAGTGCCTGGCGGTGACCGGAGGGGTCGGCGAGCCGGTGTGGGCGGACCCGGTGGTCCTCGCGAGGCATGAAGTGCGGCAGTGGACGGAGCTTCCGCTGTGGCGGACGCACGCGGGGGTGTGGTCGGTCGATTCCGGGCGGGCCGTGGAGGCGGGGCTGCGGTGCCGGCCGATTGCCGACACTGTGCGGGATACCTGGGGCTGGTGGTCGGGCGACGGGCGTCCCGTGGACCACTCCAGGTGGGCGGAGCACGGGATCGCCGCGGACAAGGAGGCTCGGATTCTCGCCTCCCTGCAGGATCAGGGCTCGATCGCCACCAGTGGCAAGGGGGGTCCGAGCCGGTAGGGCGGGGACACGCGGGTGAACTCCTCGATCCGGGTGCGGAGATCCGCAGACAGTGGGGAGCCGTGGTAACGAGGGCCCGCGAGGTGGCGGGCGACGCGGGCGGCACGGACGACTATTCCGGTGTTGCGCTGGTCGGCAGGGACATCCCACAGCCCTGTGAGGGCGTCGGCCGCCGCTTCGACGTCGTCCACGAGAAGCCGGGCGTGGGCGAGGTCCGCCGCCGCACCCGCCCTCACATGAGTGGACCGCTCCCCCGGGGGCCGTTCCCCGATCAGGGTGAGCGCCCGGTCAGCCTCGACCGCGGCCCGTGCCGCGTCGCCGATCAGGAGTGCCGTGGTGCTGTTGGACATGGCCAGGCGCTCGGCGGTGAACCCGAACTCGCCGCCGACCGCGTCGTGGAGGTCGTCCCGCAACTCCTGCCCGGTGTCCCGGGACAGATCGATGAAGCGGCGGGCGCCCGCGGTGTCACCGAGGTGGGCGTGGGCGCGGGCCGCAATAGCCTGCAGACGCCGTAGCGCGGTGCTGCCGAGACCCGCATGGGAAAGAGCCCGCCGGGCCTTGGCCAGGGCTTCGTTCGGCTCACCGCTGTGGTAGGCGATGTAGGCGAGGGTGCCGTCGGCGTATGCCTGAAGCGGAGTGAAGCGGCTGCTCTCGCCATACAGGGCGGCGGTGCGCGCGAGAGTGCGGGCGCTGGGGAAGTAGCCGAGGTCGAACGCGCAGACGGCCAGGAGGGCCGCCACCTGGCCGCTGAGGATCATCAGCGTCTGCTGCTGGACGGGGACCTGGGTCCGCTCACGCTGCCGTTCGAGCTCGCGGCGCAGATCGTCGGCGTCCTCGTACGCCCTGGCGGGCGGGAGACGGTGGTAGTCGCGGGCCAGGGTGTTCATGCGGTCGCGCAGATCGTCGATGCTGTTGTCGGAGATGGACGCGGCAGCAGTCATGCCGGCGCCGTCGTGGGCTTCGCGTGCGGTCATGTGAACTCGCTCTTCCAGGTTGAACGCGGATTCCTGGGGATCGTCCGCAGTGCCCGGCGGGCCGAACAATTGCTCCGCCGTGTATCCGGGCCACATCGCCTGCAGGATCTGGCAGGTCTCGGGACCGGGTAACCCGGCGAGCTTGCCCCCGGTCCAGCGGCGGAACTGCGTCTCGCCGCAGGTGGGGTTGTGCGGGCTGTTCCCGAAGAGCCGGGTGCCCGTTCTGCTGAACCGCTCGTCGAACCGCCGGTAGGTCAGACCACCTTGCTCGCACAGTTGCGCGAGCAGCGTCCTCGGTGTGTTTCTCACGTTCCGCCCCCAAATCTGCGGTGCCGCTTCCGGCGGTGCGCGGGCCGATCCCTTCCCCCGCAGGGGACACCGGGACCGGGAAACACGGCAAGCGCGCCCGCGCAAAGGCCATCCCAAAGCTACCCCCGGGCCATGTACATCACCCGCCCGTGGCCCAGAGGCCACGGGACAGGCCATGGCGGGGCCACCTGCGGCGGGAGAACGATGAGCGCCACTCCCCGGCCGCCGCCCCGTCCCCTACGGGTGCGGCGGCCTGACCTCCCCTTCGACCGAAGCCGAGGCTGCAATGAGCACGTTGAGCCAGAGCACCACCGTAGAGAGCAGGGCTGAGCATCCGCTCGCCACCGTCCCCCACGAGGTACGGGACGCCGTGGCGCTGTTCCTCGACCGCAGGGTCATGGGCTCCGACGCCTTACCGGGCCCGACGGAGGTGGAGTGCCGTTGGATCGGCTTCGCCCGCCGGGTCTGCGCCGCCAAGCTCCGTCTCTGGGGCCTTCATCGGGTCGTTGACGACGCGACCTTGTTGGCCAGCGAGCTGGTCACGAACGCGATCCAGCACAGCAAGGGTGAGAAAGTCACCGTCCGGATCCTTATCTCGCTTCACACCGTGGTGATCGAGGTTGAGGACGGGTCCGTCGGCCGCGCGGCAGTCGCCGCACGCGGGCATTGGTCCGAGAGCGGCCGGGGCATGGTCATTGTTGCTGCGGTGGCCCAGTCCTGGGGTGTCAGCGCCGACGGTACGACGACTTGGTGCGAGCTTGCCGTTCCTCCCCTTCAGCGGAGGGCGCGTTGATCCCCTCAATCACCGGCCGCGGTGGCACGGGGCGGTTACCGGAAGCACTCTCCGGGCGGGGCTCGGCGTATACCGCCGTCCCGTCAGGTCAGGAGGGTGCGGGCGCGTTCGTCGAGGGTGGCGGCGCTGCGGGCGCCCCGGGCGCGGAAGGGTGCAAGATCGCGCCGTATCCCGACGATCGCTTTGCGGGTGCGGGCGGACTGGATGCCGTCCATGTGGTCGAGGGCGCGGTTCCAGGTCGCGCACGCTTGTTCGATCCCGCCCTGCTTGAGCTGCATTTCGGCGGCGGCGACCAGGTCGAGGGCGACGATCCGGGCGTACTCCGTGGAGGGCCACGAGGCGGCCGACCGCATCAGGTACGCGGCACCGGTCTGGTAGTCGCCGAGGGTGGCGTGGACTTTCGCGGTGCGGGAGTAGACGCCGGGCCGGGCCGGGCCCCATGCCTGGGCCCAGAACGGGGCTTCGCCGCCATCTCTCACGTCCAGCAGGGCGTGGGCGCGGTCGGTCTCGGCCAGGGCCTTCGTCCGCTGGCCCGCTTTGGCGAGCGTGTGGGCGTGGACGACGCGGACGAGTGCTTCGGTCTCGGCGTCGGCAGTCCCCTGGACGCGGGCGAGCCCGGTCTCCGCGAGAGCCCGGCAGTGCTCGGGCCGGTGGATCTTCAGCCCCTGCATCGCCATCGTCCGTATCACGAAGCCGTCCTGACCGGGGATCCCGGACTCGACGGCGAGGGCGTAGGACTGGAGGTAATAGCGCTGGGCGAGGCCCTGGTGTCCGGCGTCGTACGACTTCCAGCCCAGCAGGTGATCACCCCGGCTCGCGGCGGACAGCATCTGGCGGCGCGCCTCGTCGTTGCGGAAGTTTCCCCGGACGAGGGCGGCCACGTCGTCGGAGAGGTACTGGACGAGGGCGGCCACGTCGTCGGAGAGGTACTGGACGAGGGCGCTGCGTCCATGACGTCCGCCGTGCCGCTCGTCCATCTCCGTGAAGAACGTGATCATGTCGCGGACTGCGGCGACCTCGGCCATACCGACTCGACGTCCGGTCCGGGCGGCGTCGGCGCGGGCGGCCATCTCCCGGACGTAGGACAGCGGGAGGGACGCCGCCGCGACCGAGTATGCGGAAGCCGCAAGGACTCTGCGCCGGTCCAGTTCGTGACGCCACATGGGCAGCAGCGTATCCAGTGGATCGCCGGTCAGGGAGAGTCCAATGGCCCCCTCCTCGACCGGCCCGGCCGCCGGGCCGAGTCCGAGATCGGCGGGGGAGATCAGCCGGCCGGTAGCACGGGAGAGCGCGACGGCGATGAACCGGCCCGTGGCCGGGACAGGGCGAGTACCGGAAATCCAGTGCTCCACGGCCGACTTGTTGGTTCGCAGGGTGACGCCGCATTCAGCGGCGGCACACCGGATCTCCCTGGCCAGCGCGGCGTAGGTGAGCCCGGACTCGGCGATCACCTCCCGCAGGAGCACGTTCGGAGTGCGCGTCATCGGTGCCCTCTCCCCCTATATGCGCGATATACCTGCTGCCCCCCTCAGCACCGTACCGCCCCGGCCCTGCTGCGTAGTTATCTGATTACAGACCTCGCCGCCCGAGGTGGTCGGTACGTCAGGGGAGTTCGCCCGCGCGGGCCGACGGCGCACTGGCGCCCGCATCTCCGTCCGGCTGCGCATGGCAGCGCCCCGGGCATGACAGTGCCCCGGTCTCCGTGTTGGGACGGAGCGCCGGGGCTGTGACCAAGCAGCTTTCCGAAGGAGCTGATCAGCCGCATGCGTGACTCTATCGTTCGTCCGTTCGTCCGCGTAGGGCGTCTTCTGTCCTTGCGCCGTCCGCTGGGACGGCATACGGCCGCTTACCTTGCGGACCGTCCCCTCCCCGCCTTCCCGCTACCTGTGAGTCCTCGGTCGCGGCCGTGGACGGGGCCGTCGAAGGAGCAGGCCCGGGAGTTCTTCCGGACCCAGCCGATGGTGCTCGACTGTCTGCTCGCCGAAGAGCCGCCCGCCGCCACGACGGAGGTCTGCCTGGTCTGCGCGCGGGAGACGGCCGCGCCGGTCGAGGTCCGGCCCGGACTGACCACCTGCCCGGCGCATATCCTCGACGCCTACGACCCCCGGGCGGTGACCGGATGAGTGCGACCGGACTGCCGGTGTTCCAGGGACGGGTGGTCCCCTGGATCACCCCCTGGTCCGACGCGCCGAACCTGCCCGAGCCCGTGGTGCTCGCGCCCGGTGGGCGGGGTATCGCGTACGCCGACGAGGGCGTGCACGACCGGACCGACGACGGGGTCCTGATCGCTCGCGGCCGGGGCCGGAGGGGACCCGCCCCGGGGAGCCGGCCGCTGTACGAGGTGGTCGACGGCCGCCGCCAGCGCCGTTCCGCACAGCGGCTGCTGTGCCAGGTCTGCGGCCGGCGACCAGCCCCGCACCCCGACGGGCCGCTCTGGCTCTTCCCGGGGGCGGGCGAGGTGGAGGACGGTTCCCTCACCGAGATCGTGCCGCTGTGCCCCGACCCCTGCGCCGTCCTTGCGGTCCGGCAGTGCCCGTCCCTCGCCCAGGAGTACCGGGCCGTACGGGTCCGCTACCCGCAGATCTGGGGCTACCACGGCCTGCTCTACGGCCCCGACCCCGGCAACCCGGGCGGGCTACCGGTGGCGACGACGACCGGCGTACGGCTGCCGTACGACGATCAGTGGATGCCGTGGCTGCTCGCGGAGCGGATCGTCACCCGGCTCACCGGGTGCACCCCGGTCGAACTGCCCGCGGAATCGGCTTCCTCCGACTCCTGAATCAGCCTGTCGAATCCCTTGTGGAGATTTCCCCCATGTCCCCTTCCTCCGCCGTGTCACCGCCCGGCCTGCTGACCGGGCTGGTGATCCCCGCCTTGCCGAACGTGCGTACCGACCGCGCAGCGGTGGAGCAGGTACTCGAAGCGCTGTGCGACCGGTTCGCCCTGGACCTGGTCTACGGCGACTACGGCACTCCTCGGGCCCGCGCAATCGTCGCCGTGCTCTGCGATGACCTGGAGCGCGCCGTCGGTGACCCCTCGCCGTCCGCCAAGGACATCGTGCATCTGGTGGCCCGGCTCCGGCACGCGCTGGAACAGCTCGTGGCCGTCCTGAACGAGCGCCATCGCGGGGCCGCCGACGGCGAGGTTGCCGTACTGCTCGCGCGGGGCCGCCGGGCACTCGCGGCACCGTCCCCGCCCGGGGCCGCGGGCCGGGAGAGCGTCCCTGCGGGGAGAGGGTCCCGGTTCTGCGGGCCCCGGGCCCGGGAGGCGCTGGCGCGGGCGGCGGCGCTGTCCGCGCCGGTTCCCCCCGCCGTCCTTTCCCTGCGCAGGCTCGCCCTGCCCACCCTCGACCTTCTCGACATCTGGGCCGGTACCAGCGGCTGACCGCCACCACCGCCCAACCCGCCCATCCGATCCACTGCCGGAGGAAGCGTTGTTACCGATCGAAGCCCTCAGCCCCGGCGAGTTCGCCGCGCCCCTCGCCGTCGTCACCGGCGGATGGTCACGGGAGCGTGAGCGCGCCCTGCTCTCCGGCACCACGGCCTCCGACGCCCTCACCGCCCTGGGTATCGAGCACCGGGTGCTCGACCTCGCCGAGACGGACAAGCTGGCCGCCGGTCTGGAGGGCGCCGAACTCGCCCTCCTCGCCATCGCCGGGCGGGGTGCGGAGGACGGCCGCCTCCAGGGGCTCCTGGAGACCAGCGGTGTCCCCTATACCGGGAGTGGGGTGTTCGCGTCGGCGGTCGGGATGAACAAGACCGTCGCGAAGACCCTGGCCACCGACGCCGGAGTGTTCACTCCGGCCGGCACGCCGGTGCTGACCGGCACGGATCCGGACCGGGATGCGGAGGCGCGGGGGATCGCCGAAGCCTTCGGCCTGCCGGTGATCGTGAAACCGGTCAGCGAGGGCGGGTCGATCGGGCTGGTCCTCGCCCGTACGGAGAAAGAACTCGCGGACGCGCTCCGGGCCGCGGACGGCGTGGCCATGATGGTGGAGGAGTACATCGAGGGCCGGTCGGTGAGCGCCGGTGTCCTGGAGGACTCCGACGGGACCCTGCACGTGCTGCCCCCGCTGGAGACCGCGACCGCGGACGGCATCTACTCCGCCGAGGCGAAACATCGCCCGGACCTGACCACCTATCTCTGCCCGGCCCGTCTGCCGGATGCCGTCCTGGCGGAGCTGGACGACATGGCACGGCGGGCGCACCGGGCCCTGCACTGCCACGGCTACTCCCGTCACGACTTCGTCGTCCCGGACAGCGGGATACCGGTGTGGCTGGAGGTCAACACCCTCCCGGGCCTCTCCAGGACGGGCAACCTTGCCCGGATGGCGGACGCCGCCGGGCTCTCCTACGAGCAGCTCCTCTCCCACATCGTCCGCACGGCGCGCACCGACCGCCGCGCCCGGCCCTGAAGGGATCTCTCATGGCCCTGCTGACCTCTCACGATGTGCTCGCTGCCGCGGACCGGATCCACCACCTCATCGCCCCGACACCGCTGTTGTCTTCGCCTGTGGTGGACGAGCGCTTCGGCCGCCAGGTTCTGGTCAAGGCCGAGAACATGCAGCTCACCGGCAGTTTCAAGGTCCGGGGCGCGATGAACGCCGTGGCGCAGCTCGCTCCCGCTGCCCGGGGCCGGGGCGTTATCGGTGCCTCGTCGGGGAATCACGCCCAGGCGCTGGCTTTGGCCGCCCGGCGGTTCGGGGCACCGGCCACCGTGGTGATTCCGGACGACGCGCCGAGGGCCAAGGTGGAGGGGGTCCAGGCCCTCGGCGCGAGGATCGTCACCTACGACCGGATCATGGGCCGGAGGGACGAGATCGTGCACCGGATCGCCCGCGAGCAGGGCCTGTCGATCGTGCCGTCAGCGGACTCCCACCCGGTGATCGCCGGGGCGGGTACGGCGGCGTGGGAGATGCTGCGGGAGCGCCCGGACCTGTCCGCGATTCTCGTTGCGGTCGGCGGTGGCGGGCTCGCCGCCGGTACCTGTCTCGCCGCCTCCCACCGCAGCCCGGCGGTGCGGGTGTTCGGGGTCGAGCCGGAGGCCGCGGACGACACCCGCCGGTCGATGACCACCGGCCGCCGGGTCCGTATCCCGCCGCCGGTGACGATCGCCGACGGCCTCGGCCACACCCGGCCCGGCGACCTGACGTTCGAGATCAACCAGGGCCACCTGGCGGATGTATTCACCGTTCCGGAGGAGCTGATCGCGGAGGCGATGGCGTTCCTGTGGCGGCACTACCGTGCCGCGGCTGAACCGTCCGGCGCGGTCGCATTCGCCGGACTCCTCAAGGCGGCCGACCGGCTGCCGCCGGGCCCCGTCGGCGTGATCCTGTCCGGCGGGAACGTCGACTGGCCCCGCTACCGCACTCTGCTCGACTCCGTCGCCGACCGAGAGGAACACACCCATGCCGCTGCCCTGCTGCACTGACCCCACCCCCGGACCACTCCGGCCGCCGCACGACGTACCGTCCGTCACCCAGTACGCGAGCCCCGGCCTGATCCACGCCTTCGCCTACGAGGGACGCGACATCGGGGACGACCCGGAGTGGTCCACCAGCGGAGCCGCCACGGTGGCCGAGTACCGGCACTGGGCCGGTCACCTGTGCGGGATGGCGTGCCTGCGGATGGCGCTCCTGCACCGCGACGGCTACTCGCCCAGTCTGTTCGCGCTCGCCGACGGGGCCCGGCACTACGGCGCCTACACCGAGCAGCCCGACGGAGAGATCAAGGGCCTGATCTACGGGCCGTTCGCCCGCTACGTCCACAAGGCCCACGACATGACCGCGCTCGTGCACCCCAAGCTGACCATGGAAGACCTCACCGGCCTCCTCGACGACGGCAACCTGGTGATGGCGTCGGTCCACAAGTCGATCCGCACCCCGGAGACGGACCCGCCGCGCCGGGGCGGGCACCTCGTCCTCGTCCGGGGCCGTACCCCCGAGGGCGGGATCGTGTTCAACAACCCCTCCGGCCACACCCCCTCGGCGAGGGAGGCGACCCTGCCGGCCGGGCGGTTCGCGGACTACTTCGCCGGGCGGGGCGTCTCCCTCACCCTCCACCCCGCCACCGCCACGTCGCCCGACCCGGCGGCCAGCACCTCCACCGTCCCTGTAGCCCCGTCGATCTGAACGGACAGCACCACCGTGGAACCCCTCTCACTCGCGGCCGTTGCCCGCATCACCGGCGGGCAGCTCGCCGATGTCACCGACCCCGGCGCCCTCGTCACCGAACCCCTCGTCTTCGACTCCCGCACCGCGGTCGAGGGCTCCCTGTTCCTCGCCCTGCCCGGCGACCACACCGACGGACACACCTTCGCCGCCGACGCCGTGACGTCCGGGGCCGTCGCCGCCCTGGCCACCCGCCCGGTCGGCGTGCCCGCGATCGTCGTGGACGATGTCCTCGCAGCGGCGGCCCGGCTCGCCGGACACCTGCTCCGGGCCTGCCTCCCGGACACCACGGTGGTGGCGGTCACCGGCTCGGCGGGCAAGACGAGCACCAAGGACTTCATCGCCCGCCTCCTGGCCGCCGCCGGTGAGACCGTGGCCACGGAGCAGTCCTTCAACAACGAGATCGGCCTGCCGGTCACCGTCACCCGCGCCACCGCCGACACGAAGTTCCTGGTACTGGAGATGGGCGCCCGCCACAGCGGCGACATCCGCACCCTCACCACGGTGGCGCCACCGGCGGTCAGCGTGGTCACGAACGTCGGCACCGCCCATATCGGAGAGTTCGGCAGCCAGGACGCCATCGCCCGCGCCAAAGCCGAGATCGTCGAAGCCCTACCCCCGCACGGCCTCGCGGTCCTCAACGCCGACGACGCCCGCGTCCTCGCGATGCGCAACCGCACCGGCGCCCGCGTCCTCACCTACGCCACCCACCAGCCCGCCGACATCCGCGCCACCGACGTCTCACTCGACGACCAAGGGCGCGCCCGCTACACCCTCACCACCCCCGGCGGCAGCGCTCCGGTCCACCTGCGGCTCGCCGGAGCGGTACAGATCGCGAACTCCCTCGCCGCCGCCGCGGTCGCGCACGAAGCCGGACTCGACGCCGACGACACCGCCGAACTCCTCAGCAGCGCCACCGCCCGGTCGCGGTGGCGGATGGAGACCACCGACCGCGAAGACGGCGTCACCATCATCAACGACGCCTACAACGCCAGCCCCGACTCCATGCACCACGCGATCAAAACCCTCACCACCATGGGCCGCTCATCCGGACGGCGCACCATCGCGGTCCTGGGCAAGATGAACGAACTCGGCGACGAATCGCGCGCCGCGCACGAGGAGACCGGGCAGATCGCCGCCGCCGAGGGCGTGGACCAGCTCGTGGCCGTCGGCGGCGACGAGGCCCGCTGGATGCAACAGACCGCCACGGGGATCACCGCAGTCCACCTGCCCGACCAGGACACCGCCCTCGAACTCCTCCAGCACACCCTCCGGCCCGGCGACATCGTGCTGGTCAAGGCCAGCCGCGACGTCCAGCTCCAGCAGCTCGCCGACGCCCTCCTCCAAACCACCGAGTAGACGCCCCCGCACCAAACCCCGCCCGGGGCCCGCCCCACCGGGCCCCGGGCCGGCCCCCCTGCCCACCCGCACCCGCCCTTCGCCGAGAGGTGATCCCGTCATGCCCGAAACCACCCACCGCAGCTGTGTTCACCAGCCGCCGTGCCCCGGCCCGGACGCGGCCGACCGGTCCGCCGCCGTCACCGTCAGCCGCGACAGCATCACCGGCTGGGCCCTCCTCTGCAACGGCGTCATCTGCTTCGACGACGGCGGCAACATCACCCCCAGCCTGATCATCGCCCCCGCGCAGCGCCTCGCCGCATAGCCCCGCGGCCCCCAGCTCCGACACCCAGAACGGACCCGCCGTGCCCACACTCACTCCCGCCGACCCCTCGCAGGCCGGGAACTTCGAGGACTTCTTCCACGACAACAATCCCGACTACACCCGCTACGGCGGGCCGTACGGGACCTGGATCCACCCCACCCTCGTCCGCAAGATCAGCAACGGACACGCCTTCCAGACCGTCCGCATCCCCTACGACACCGGCCTGCGGATCCTGGCCGACCACCCGGCCCTGGAAAAAGGGCCCGTGATCGTGAACGACTTCGCCCGCATCATTGTCTTTCTCCTGCCTGCGGACACCCGGCCCGAGCACTGGAACGTCCCCGGCACCAGGTTCCTGCGCCCCGGGGTGACGGTGGAACTCCCGCCCGCCGCCGCCGTCCGCTGCCGCGACATCCACTGGACGACCCCGCCCGCCACCCACCAGCCTTTTGTCGTCAGCGACCTCACCGCCACCCTCACCGGCACCCCCGTGCCCGTACGGCAGACGCAGCCCCAGCCACCGCGCACCAGCCGGGCGGCCGGGAGCCGGCGGTGAACCTCGACGACCTCCCCGTCACCACCTCCCTGGACCACCGAGGGGCACGCTCCGCCCGAATCCACGACTGGCTGGCCATGGGTATTGAGAACTACAGGGCCGACCGCGAGGCCGCCATCGCACTCCTCGACCCGCTGCCCCAGGCAGAACAGCACGTCCGCACCGGCCGGGCCTTCCTCCAGCACACCGTCCGCACCCTTGCCACCGACGGGTTCGACCAGTTCGTCGACCTGGGCTGCGGGCTCCCCACCTGGCACCGGGGCAACACCCACGAAGCCGCCCAGGCAATCCACCCCACCGCGCGCGTCGTCTACGTGGACACCGACCCCATGGTCCTCGCCCACGCCCGAACCGAACTGGAAGACAACGAGCACATCCGGACAGCCGACTGCGACCTGCGCGATCTCGCAGCCCTGAAGCTCGCGACCGCGGACTTCCTCGACTGGGACCGGCGGCTGGCCGTGCTGTTGTCGATGGTGCTGGACTGCCTGCCCGACGAGGACGGCTTGGTGAACCCCGCAGACGTGGTCCGGACACTCGCCGACGGACTTCCGCCCGACAGCGTCATCGCCGTCGTGCAACTCGTGTCCGACGACCCCACAGTGCGCAACGCCGTCACCGAGATCATGACCGCGACAACCGGCGGCCGGTGGGGGCGGATGCGCGACACCGCCTTCATCCACCAGTGCACCCGCGGCCTGGAAATCATCCCGCCCGGACCGGGAGACGTCACCATCCTCAAGCCCGGCCTCGCACCCCGCCGCCGTAAGGGCAGACAGGACACCTCCGCAACCTGGGGCGCCCTCATCCGTACTCCCGCAGCACCCACGAGCACCTCACCGCCGCCGAGGGCTATCGCGCCATGGACACCAACGGCCTCGACCACGACCTAGCCCCGCCGCCGAACGGCCAGCGGCACACCACCGGCCACCTGCCCCAGCCGCCCGGCGGGGCGGCCCGGCCCCCGGAACCGGCTGCCCGCCCGGTCGGCGGGCGGGCAGCCCCAGCCCCCCGGCGCGCCCGACCACACCTTCCACCCGTCACCGACCAGCCCGAGAACGGACATGACCGCACTAAACGAACCCTCTATCGCCACCGGGGTGGTCCTCACCGCCGACCCCGACCCCCGCCTCCTCCTCGTCCTCCTCACCACCCCCGCCCCCGGCATGCGCCCCGGCTGGCAGCTCCCCGGAGGCAAAATCGAGACCGGCGAAGGCCCCCGCAAGGCCGCCGTCCGCGAGATCGATGAGGAAACCGGACTCAAGGTCCGGGCAACCGGGCGGAGCTGGACGAGGATCCACCCCGAGACCGGGCGCCGACTCCACTACGTCCACTGCATCCCCACCGGCACCGCCCCGGCCCCGGTCCGGACCCGTCCCGGCGAGATCTCCGGCGTCGTCTGGGCACCCCTCGCCCGCCTCGGCGATTACATTCCCCACGGGCTCTACACCCCCGTAGAAGAGTTCGTCACCACCTGGGCCGCCGGAGAACTGGCATGACCGGCAGGCGAAGGGTCGCGTACGGCTCCGCCCCCGCGCAGGCAGCCCGTATCGCAAGGATTCTGCGCCACCGCATCCAACAGAAGAAGATACGGCCGGGCACCGAAATTCCTGCGCATGCCGTGAGAAATGAGTTCGCGACAACAGAATATGTCGCGCTTCTGGCTATCACCGTCCTTGCGCGAGAAAGTCTTGTCACCGCGCCCCGGCGCGGACACGCCGCCCGCGTCGAGGGAGACGGAACCAAACGCGCCCCTCGCCTTCAGCACGAAAAACTCGCCAGCCAACTGCAAGCAAGAATCGAAGCGGGCGAGTACCAGCCGGGCGACTGGATCCCCGGCACCGCCACCCTGGCACGGGAATTCTCGGCCAGCGAAGGCACCGTGCAACTGGCCCTGAAACTACTCCGGGACACGGGAGCCCTCGACACCGTTCCCGGCAGAGGGAGCTACGTAGCCGGGGCGACACCCCGAGGACCCAGGAAACCGACCCCGAAACGCGCAACCCCCGAACTCACCGAGAGAGTGCAGCGTCACCTCGAAGACGAAAGTGCACCGGGAACCCTCATCCCGCTGCGTGAAATAGCCGCCAGCCTGGACGTCCCGGAGGACGCGGTCCGCGCCGCGGTCCGAGAACTCATGGAACGGGGAACCGTCGACTGCATACTCGGCGCCGGATTCCACGCAACGAGCGGAAACGAAACATGACACACGCTCACCAGCCAGGACACCACACCAGGCCGACCGGCAGACTCCGAAAGGACGCGTCAGGCAGTGCGCCCGGAGGCGAAAGGCCAGCGACGGTAGAGAAATTACCACGCGTCCCCGCCAGCTCGTTTTCTCAGTGGGCGGCCTACGTCGCGGACAAACTACGTGCGCGTATCGCCTCGGGAGAATGGGAGGCGGGAACCGCGATCCCCCTCGACTTCGTCATGAACGGCTACCACGTCGGCATGAGCGTCGCCCGGGGCGCTGTCGGAATACTCCGGGACGCCGGACTGGCAGCCACCGGCTCCCTCTCGAAGGACGGCCCTACGCACGAGCGCCTGGCCCGCACCATGGAGAAGTGGATTGCGGACGGATTCTACCGGGTGGGCGACAACCTGCCTTCGGCCCGGCATCTTTCAGAAGAATTCAGAGTGAGCAACCGTGCCGTGGGCCGGGCGATCGACGTTCTCGCGGACAAAGGGCTCGTCGATGCATTCCGGGGACGGTCCACTACCGTGACCGCAACGCAGCCCTGGACCGGCAAGATCCGGCGCCACATCAGGGAAAAGGGCTACGGGGCAGGCATCGTCCTGTCGGCATTCGACACAGCCGCCGCCCTGGGAATCTCGGAGAAAGAATGCGAGCGGGCGTTCGCCCGTCTGAAGAAGGAGGGTGTCCTCGGATTCGTCCCGGGCACCGGATTCTACGTAAAGGGTGAGGGATGACCGGGCCGTACCTCGCCGTGCCCCCGGCGGTGCCGTCGGTGACCGACTTCACCGGCGGCCCCGCCCGCCCCGGCGCCATGGTCGCCGGCGCCTACCTCCGAACCCTCCGCCAGGCCCGCTACCGCAGCCCCCGCGACGCCGCCCGCGCGGCCTGGTGCACCCTGCGGACCCTGCAACTCGTTGAAACCGGCCGTACCGACCCGGACGATCCCGAAGCTCTCGGCCGGATCGTCGACCACTTCCTGCCCGGCACCGACGACATCGCCGGGGAACTCCTCGCCCTCGCCGGGACGGACGGCACCGTCCTCGACTCGACCCCACACTGGGCCGACCGGATCGCCGCAGTCGAGGAGCTGGCAGGAACCATGGTCCTCGCCAGCAGCACCACCGTTCCGGCACCGTTCCGCAGCCCGATGTACGAAGCGATGCTGCGGGAAACCGGGAACGCGCCGCACACCGCCCGGGCCCTTCCCCTCACTCACGGCAAGTCGGTCGCGCTCTACCTCCACGAAGACGCCGTACGGCACGGGCCGACCGCCGTCGTCCGGGACCAGGCCGCCCACCTGATCGCCCACATCCACACCGGGGCCACTATCCGGATCATCACGCACCGCCCCGACCACCTGACCGACTACCTCCCCCTCGGCGCAGGCCGGGTCTACGGCCAGCTCTGGCTCTACCCCATCCCCCTCTACACCGAGGAAACCCTCACGCACGGCGTCCACTACCCGGACCGGACCAGCTCCACCGTCAGCGGACGGCTGGAGATCTGCCGGACCCGGGCCGCGAGCCGCACTGACAGCCTCGGACTTCTCTGGGCTCTGGCCGACGGCGCCGAGTGGGCTTCGGTCGTGCCGGGGTGAGCCCCGCCCGCCACCGCTCCCGGTCTGCTGGCCCGGCCCGGGGTCCGCCGTTCGTGACCAGCAGCTCACCTCCGGATATCTCCGACGAAAGGACCATCGTGACTCTGACTGTTCCGACGCTTGCCGAGCAGCAGGCCGCCCTCCTGCGCGACCTCTCCGGCGTACTCGAACGCCACACCGCTGCCACCGCGGTCCGGCTCGTGTTCGTCTGCGACGAACTGCCGCTCGCGGACGACGAGATCCTCGTGCAGCGACTGAACACCAACGACCGGATCCTCGAACTCCGCCCCGTCAAGACCTCGGAACTCGTGCCCGGTGACGTTCTGTACAACCCGCAGGACCCCGCCGACTCCGCCTGGATCGACTACGCCGCCAGCCCGGTGGATCAGGAGTACTTCCACTTCGACAGGGGGCACCTGATCGTTCCGAAAGCCTGACCCACAGCCGGACCGGGATAGACCCGCGGGCGCCGCGGCCCCGCCCGTCTCCCGGCCCGGCTACCGGGCTGGCCCCCGGTTCCCCGGGGGCCAGCCCGACCCGAAACCTGCCCGCACCACAGGGACTCCCGCCATGACCACACCCGACCCACGGTCCCCGGAGATCTTCCGGTACCTCGCCCCGGCCTGGATACGAAACTCCGCCTCCACCGACAACGGGCAGCCCACACATCTCCCCGGACTGCTCCCGCCGCACTTCCACCCTCTGCACCTCCCCATCGGCGACCAACGGTCCACCCATCAGCCCGTCGCGTTCGTCGACGACTCGGCCGACTCAGGATTCCGCCGTACCGCCAGCGAGGCGGACATCGAGGCCCTGCGCCGCAGCGGGACCACTCGCGTCTACGAGTCCCTCGACGTGCGGAGCGACGGCTGGCACAGCCAGGTCTCCTCCGGCCTGGCCCGCCTCCTGCGACGGCAGGTCACCTGCTCGGTCTACGAATCCCGTACGGGCGACCGGAGTCTGGGCCCGCACCACGACGACTGGCACGGACTGATCCTCCAGACCGAGGGGGCCAAAACCTGGACCCTGTGGCCCGAGGGCGGCCCGGTCCAGATCGACACCCGGGCCGGAGACGTCCTGATCATCCCGTGGGGACTGCTCCACGACGTCACCACACCCCCA
Organism: Streptomyces sp. NPDC006798; assembly: GCF_040635975.1. Lineage (NCBI taxonomy): Bacteria > Bacillati > Actinomycetota > Actinomycetes > Kitasatosporales > Streptomycetaceae > Streptomyces > Streptomyces sp. NPDC006798. The sequence goes on along the minus strand of NZ_JBEYIS010000055.1, from coordinate 22,369 downwards.
GACCCGGGACATTCCGTCCACGTGGCCTTCGCCGTCCGGCATCACCTCAAGCCGGCATGTCCCACCAGCCATTGACGACGTGTGCCCGGACCGCGACGGCGGTCCGGGCACAGTTGAACCGACAAGCACTCTGGCCACCCCCGGGAACCCGCGGACCAGGCCGGGCTCATAGGGGGACTTCAGCCGGGCATCCAGGACTCCCGAAAGTTGCTGGTCCGGCAGAGGGCATATATGCCGCCAGGCGTGCACCGGTGCTGTCGAACTGAACTCTCGGCGGCACCCCTGATGCCCAGGGGCTGTCTGCCGCTTCTACCGCGCGATCACGGAATCAGACCACGGGGCCGCGGTGGCCGGAGTACGGGGTTGCCGCCGCTGACGACGCAGCCGGTCTAGTTGTCAGAGGGTCCAGGTCATCGGGGAAGTGCCGGTGCGGCGGAGAGTGTGCGTGCCGCAGGAGTCGACGGTCAGGGTGTAGATGCCGGGTCCGGGGCGGCCCGCTTCGAGCCACGGCGTGGTGAGTCCGAGGCGTTCGGCCCAGAGGTCCCTCGGTCCGGAGACCTCGACCTGGACCTGCTCGTCGTCGTCCCGGGGGGTGATCCTGGCCCATGATCCGGAGTCCGGGTGGACCAGGCCGTGGACGGTCGTCGAGTCGGACTGGAGCGTCACGGCGAGGACGTCGTGGTGGAGCATCCAGATCTCGTGGGCGGTGGCGTGCACGATGTCCTCGGCCCGGGCCGGCAGGCGTTCGGTGCGCCTGTCGCCGGTGCCGTTGATGATCACGCCGGTGTACTGGGCGGCGGAGGGAGCTGTATGGCCGGGTTCGGGGCGGGCCCGCATGAACATCGCGTCGTCGGGGAGGAAGGGGCCCGACGCGGTCCCGTCCTCGTTCACGGTCAGGACGGTGACGCCGTTGCCGATGTTGGTCACGATGATTCCGCCCGGCCGGATCTGCTGGGGCCAGGCGGTCGGGAGCCGGTCGACGCCGCAGGTGGCGAGGATCCCGTCGTAGGGTGCGCCTTCGGGGTGGCCCTCGGTTCCATCACCGGTCAGGACGAGGGGGCTGTGACCGCTCTCGGCGAGGCGGTCGCGTGCGGCGGAGGTCAGGTCCGGGTCGACGTCGATGGTGGTGACCCGGGCGGCGCCGAGCCGGTGGCAGAGCAGGGCGGTGTTGTATCCGGTACCGGTGCCGATCTCCAGGACCCGGGCCCCGTCGGGGACGGTGAACGCCTCCAGCATCCGGGCCATCAGGGAGGGCTGGCTGGAGGAGCTGACGGGCGTCCCCGCGCTGTCGCGGCGGATGGTCAGGGTGGTGTCGGTGTAGACGGCGTCCAGATATCCGGGAGCGCCCGGGCCGACTTCGCGGCGGCCCTCGGGACCGGTGAGGTCGAAGTGGGGGACGAAGACCTCCCGGGGGGTCTCGGCGAAGGCCCGGTACCACGGCGAGCCGGACGGGAGTGCGCCTTCGGAGATGAGGGTGTCGGCCAGACGGCGCCGGGCCTCGGCCGAATCGGCGGGGACGGTGGTCACGGTCACGCGGTTTCTCCTTCTTGCAGAACGTCGGCGATGGCGCTGGTGATGGGGTCGCGCAGGTCGGGGATGAATCCGTACTGGCCGCCCGGGTTCACGTCGATCAGGTACCACGCCCCCGTCTGGTCAACGAGGAAGTCCATGGCGGCGTAGCGGAGGCGGAATGCGGCCATGAGTTTTCGGACACCGGTGCGTACGTCATGGGGGATGTCGTCGCAGGCCGTGTAGGTGAGCGCGTCGTAGTCCCGGCGGAAGTCGATCCTCGACTCCGGTGACCCGGCGTGGATCCGGGCCGCGAACAGCCGGTCGCCGACCGCGGTGAGCCGCACCTCGTACTCCTTGTCGACCCACGCCTGGAACAGGTGCGCGGTGAGCTGGACCTCCGGGGTGACCTGGTCCGCGGTGACGGGCGTGGTCCACAGTGCGTACTGCTGTCCGTCGCGGGTGGACGGTCCCGTGTTCCCGAGCGGTTTGTACGCGGCCCGGCCGCCGGGAAGCCCGGCGACGAACGCCCTGGCTTCCCCGGGGTCGTTGGTGATCAGTGCCGGGAGGACAGCGAGGCCGCTGCGGGCGGCGGTGGCGAGCGCCACGGGCTGGCAGTCGGCGATGGCGTTGTCGTGGGGGTGGTTGATCCACGTTCCGGGAATGGAGGTCAGAACGCCTCCGAGCCCGGCGCGGGCCTCGGCCCGTGCCCACTGGGCGTCCTCGGCCGACAGGCCGGGATCCAGCCGGTTCGGTGAGGGGCGCCGGTAGTAGACGGCGGTGACCTCGTGCAGGGGGAGGTCCCGGTGCCGACCGCGCCACAGCCCCGACCAGCTTTCCCTCCCGGGTCCGATGCGGGCGGTGAGCACGCTCGTGCGCGGGAAGTCGCCGGGGTCGAGCCGGACAACCGGCACTCCCCGTGAGGTCAGTTCGGTCACCACCAAGTCGGCGGTGGCATCCATGTCGCGGCGGGTCAGCACCAGGACCGTCACGATCAGCTCTCCTCGGTCAGTCGGTGTCGTTGGACGTGTCCGTCGCGAGCTGCATGTCCTCCCGCGTCTGCGACTGCGACTTGAACGCGGTCTTCATCGACGGGGCGTGGATGAACGGCTGTCCGTCGTCGGTCACCGTGACCTGCCGGTCCGGGCAGAAACTGAGCGGCCCGGCCAGTTCCTCGGCCGGGGCCGGGAAGGGGACGGCCAGTGCGAGCCCGAACGGGCGGACCGGCGCTGCCGCAGGGGCCGCTTCCGGCTCCAGGAGCGGCACGTCGGCCAGGGCAAAGGCCGGAGGTGCAAGCGTCATGAGGTGATCTCCTTGGTGTGAGTTCGATACCGATGGGGCAGTCCGCCCCGGTTCCCGGGGCGGAGGCAGAGGGGCCCCGGACGGGTCGCCGGCGGGGGGTCGGGCGTTCCCGCCCGGGGCGGTCAGGAGGCCGCGCCGGAGTCGTCCGGGCTGTCCGTCAGGGCGCGGTCCGCAACGCTCATCGGCTGAGCGGGGCCCGGCAGGGGGACCGCGTCCACGACCCGCGGAGCAAGAATCAGAGCGGGCGGCAGAAGTCCCGCCACCAGGAGGAAGGCAACCGCGCCGCAGCCCGGCTCCGCCGTCCTGCGTGCGCCGGTCACCTCCCCGGTTCCGGCAGACTTCACCGTGGCGGCAGCGCCAGCGCCCACCGGGTGAGAAGGCCCCCGCCGGTACACGGCCGGGGAAGAGAGCAGCGGTCGATGAGTTTTCGGCATGGGTATCTCCGAAGAGGGCTCGGGGACTACGGACGCCGACAGCCGCGCACGCAGGTCGGCTTCCGTCACGGGGCCGAGCCGGGTATCCGGCTACCGCCCGCCTGGGGTACGTTCAGTTAACCGAACGGCACACAGCGTGTGTACGGATCGGAAGGCGTGAAAACCTGAAACACCTGAATCCCGTGCGACCGTGGAGGGGCCATGCCACCACGCGTGCCGAACACCGCACTCGCGACCCTTCTCCGGGACGCCGACTGGACGATCAGAGAGTTCATCGGCGCGGTCAACCGTATGGGCAGTGAGCTGGGCATCAAGCTCAACTACGACGAGACCGCCGCCACGCACTGGCTCCGCAACGGCGTCGTCCCGCGGGCGAAGGCGCACCCGGCGATCTGCGAAGCACTGGGCCGCCGCCTCGGCCGTCCGGTCACCGTCGCGCAGGCAGGAATCGGCACAGTCCCCACCACGGCAACCACCCCCGGGGATACCGTTGCTGGACTGATCGAGCTGGGGAGCGCGGACATGGACCCTTCACGGCGAGCGGTACTCGGCAGCGCCGCCGGACTGTTCTCAACCACCCTGACCATTCCCGGATACGACGACGTCGCCCACCGGTTCGACGCATTCAAGCGCAACCCGCGCACACGGATCGGCCACGCCGAAGTCGCCGCGGTCACAACAATGACCCGCCAGTTGATCCGCCTGGACGACCAGTTCGGCGGCCGGAACGCCCGGCCCATGGCCGCCGCCTTCCTCGTCAACACCATCGCGCCCTACCTCAAAGCCGACGCCGCGCCCGATGTCACCCGCGCGATGCTGTCCGCAGCAGCCGACCACGCCTACCTGACCGGCTGGATGGCGATGGACGAGCGCGAGGACGGCATCGCCCAGCAGTACTTCGTCAAAGCCCTCGAACTCGCCAGCGGGGCCGAAGACCGGCCACGGTACTGCCGGGTCCTGCGCGGCATGAGCGTCCACGCCATCGACCTCGGGCACACCAGCCTCGCCGTCCGAACGGCGAACGCCGCCGCCGAGATCCTGCCCAAGGCCGACCCCCGCTTCGAAGCCTTCCTCGCAGGACAGCAAGCCCACGTAGCGGCTGCCAGCGGCGACAGGAGAGGCGCGCTGACCAGCATGCGCCGCGCCGAGGCCGCGGTGGTACGGGCCGAGCGGGACGCAGACGCCACCTTCGGCTCCTACACACCCTCAGCCCTGCGCTACCACATCAGTGAAGTACGGGCCCACCTCGGAGACCTCCCCGGGGCCATCCGCGAAATGGAACAAGCGCAAAAAACCCGGGACCCCGGACTACGACGCACCCGGATCCGGTACAACGCCCTCCTCGCCGAACGCAAACTCCGCGCCGGACGGCTGGAAGACGCCTGCCAATCCTGGCACGCCGTGCTGGACGAATACCCAGCCGTCCAGTCCGGACGCTGCGACGACCGCGTCACCGCCATGACCGCGGCCCTGCGCCCCCACCGGGCCAACGCCGAGGCCCGCCTCGTCCTCGACCGGGCCCGAGCGGTGAAGAACAAGACGCCTCCCGCACCCTCGCAGTTCTTCACGTTCCCTGACGCATGAGAGCCGCAGATGCCTGTCAGGGAAATCGGAGGTGCTCTAGTGGGTGCGCACCCAATCCATCCATCGGCTGAACTTCCCTTTCAGATACGGCGTCTTCACGGAGAGATCCAGCGCCTGTTGGCATGCATAGCCCACTGCGGCTTGAGTCCGCTCCGCGAGGGTCGGGTGGGCTATTCCACCTTCACTGAGTTCCTGATGAAGGATTTCGACGGCCATCTGCGCCATCTCGCTGCTTCTACCGTGCAGGGGGTGGTGGGTGGCAACTGCGTCACCGAGGACGACGAATCCTCGCGGCCAGACACCCCGTTCCTCTGCGTAGTGGTGGATGCGCCGGGGGGGCAGGCGTACTTCGACTGGTTCACCGACGGAGCCGGCCGGGTTGATGTGCAAAAATCGGTCGTCCAGAAGGTGCAGAGGCTCCGCTGGCCCTCGACTGCGGCCTTCCCCGGTGTGCGCTAGAACCCACTTGCCGTTCTCCACCGGGGCGAGAACCGCGGACCGGGTCCATACGATATGGGGCGACACTCCGGGAAGTTCACACTCACGCCAGGTGCACAAGAGTTCAGGTGTGAGGGTGGTGTGACGGATGGGCGGGTGCCCGAGCGCCGTCAGCCAGTCGGAGGCCGCCGATGAGTGGCCACTACAGTCGATGACGAGCCGGGCGGTCACCTCCTGCTCGGCACCGTCGCCGTCGTGGAATTGCGCGCGTATGCCCGTGATCTCGTGGCGGGATCCGACCAGGCCCGTAGCGGTTCCTTCTCGGATGCTTATCTCGCCGTACCAGCCCTGGTCTGCGGCGATATTCGCACGGAGTGCCGTATCGAGGAGCTGCCGAGTGCTGCTGAACACCTTCGGATAGTCGGGTCCCCATTGCGATCCGGGTGTATGGGCGGATGTAACGAGCCCTTCCGGGAGGGGTACTGACCTTGCTCCGGCGGCGCGGAGTTCGCTTCCCAGGTCGGGCGCCCACATATCGATGTCGCGCGGACTGCCCCAGGGAAGCAAAGCCACTTCGGCCGCATCGCGCGGGCGCTCGGTCCGGTTTCGCGCGACGAGTAATACGCGGGCGCCTCCGCGGGCGGCGGCGACAGCGGCGAGGGAGCCGGTGAATCCGGCTCCGATAACGACGGCATCAAATGAGCGCATGGGTCTTCCTGGTTCTCTGATTCTGTGGGCTATGCCAGAGAGGGGAGTTCAAAGGCAGGGGTGGCGACGTCGAGCGCGGACGTCTCTTTTGCCCTCCTGGGCAGCGCGGGGTGAGTAGCGCAGCACGAGGGAGAGGCGGACCAGGCCGACGGAGGTGCCGGCGGACTTCAGGATCCACCGGTCCCCGGGCGGGAGCGCGGGGCGGGGTGTGGTCGTCGTGGCGGCGCTGATCACCGCCGCGTCCGCCTTGAGCTGGGAGGCTTCGGGTGAGCGGCGGCTGTCGATGGCGTCTTGGTAGGCCGTTTCTCCGGTTCTCCGGTCGAGGTACGGCGTCAGTCGGAGCAGCGCGTCGTGGATGTCCCTCTCGCGCTGGAGCAGACGGAGGTCGATGGGAGACCACCAGGGCAGCGGAGCGGCGCTCACCGGAGGTATTTCGGCACGCAGTTCGGTCCACAGCGGCTTGAGCGAGTGGTAGCGGCGGCCCGCGTGCCAGCGTGATACTCCGCCCTGGCCGAGCGAGGGCATGAGGAAGCCCACGCCGGTGAGTACGGCCGAGACTGCCGCGATGACGAAGGCGGCGTACGTCGAGGCCCAGTCGAGGTCGTGGCCGGTCCAGCGGGCGCCGATCGCGGTGTACTTCAGGATGTCGTATCCGAGGGCGGCGACGGATCCGGCCGCGACGGTCAGCAGTCCGGCGCGCAGCGCGCCGCGGACTTGGCGGGACCAGCGCCAGCACAGGCGCGTCATGGTGACGGCGGCGACGGTGTGGGCGAGGAGGTAGAGAAGGATCATCTCGCGGATGAACGGGGTGCTCGCGTAGTAGGTGTCCAGGTCGCGCAGGCGTTCGGTGGACGCGTCGCCGAGGGCGAAGAGGACCCAGAGCGCGACCGCGACGCTGCTGTAGGCGGTGAGGCAGAGCCGGGTGGCTCTTCTTGTGGCCGGGGTGTCGCCGTCGCGCCATCGGATCAACAGCACGATGCTGGATCCGGAGAACGCGACGACGATGCAGTAGACGAGGGGGGCCGCGAAGTTGGGGATGCCGCTCAGGTCGTTGATGACGGCCAGCATGGGGGGCATGGCGGTGGCGAAGACCAGCGTGGCAACGGCGAGTACGGCGCAGATTGAGCGCAGGAAGACGTCGTGCGGGGTCCGCCTGAGGTCGGACAGCTTGATCAGGGTGGCGACGAGGAGGAGGACGGCGGGGATGGCGTAGGTAATCCCTGCGGTCATCGTGCTGCCTGGTGGTGGTTCATGTGCGGTTCCGGTGGGCGAGGGGGTCAGCGGAGGGGTCGGCGAAGCGAAGCACGTTCAGGGGCTGCGGTGGCCGAGGCTGGCCTGGATGCGGCCGGCAACTCCCTCGGCCGAGGCGGCACGGTCTTCGAGGTACGGCCGGAAGGCGGTGCCGAGCAGAAGGCCAAACGTTTCTGCATCCGCCTCCTCCTCGGCGTTGTTGCTGTGGGAGCGGGCGGCGAGGCTGCGGAGCGAGGTCGCGTCGAGGTTGAGCTGGTCGGTGAGTCGCCTGGCGGCGACGGCGGCCTCGGGCCCGGGGTGGGCGTGACATTCGCCCATGAGGATGTGCCAGATCTCGTGGGAGAGGATCACCAGTTGGTGGAGGGTGGTCGTGGACCGCTCGACCACGATGATGACGCGGTCTTCGAGGGTGATGGCTAGCCCGCTCGCAGTCCGGTCGGGGAAGCACTCGAAGCGCAGGTCAACCGGGCAGCCGACGCGCTGCTCCAGGTAGGCGCGGATGGATTCGAACAGGGCGTCGGGGGTGGATGGGACAGGTTGGATGCCCGCCATGATCTGCGTCCGGAGACGGGTCATCTGGCGTCTGCTCATGGTGGTTCCCCCGGGGTTTCTGCGGACCGGTCGGTAGTCGCTTCGCGGGCGGTCAGGACGACTTCGGCGCTCTGGCGATGCGGTCGATGAAGAGGAGGAGGGCCGCTTCGGCCTCGGGGTCCATCTCCGCGTCGCCCAGCCGGTGGGCGATCCTGATCGCGGCCGGGGTCCGGATGGCGTCGGCGGGCCGGTCGATGAGGCCGCGGAGCCGGGGGATCACGGTGCCGTTGAGTACCCGCGCCAGGGCGCGGGGGGGCTCATCGGTCAGGAACTCGACCGGCACGGCGAAAAAGTCGGCCAGGGCCTTCGAGTGCTCCAGTTTCGGTATCTTCGGCTTGGTCAGGAGCTGGCTGAGCCAGGCGGCGGTGATGCCGCACCCGGCAGCGATCTCCCCGCGCGTGTACAGCCGCTGGCGCCTGTCGCCGTCGGCGGTTTCGTACTCGTGGAGCCGGGTCTCGGTCAGGAAGCGGATCCGGCGCTGGACCTCCGCGTCGAAATCAGGCTCGGGGATCCGCTTCCCGTCGAGGAGGGCTCGCAGGTCAGCCTCGGACAGCGAGGTCTCGTAGGCGAGATCCCTCAGACTGTAGGCGCTCGCGCGGTCAAGTCCCGTTTGAGGCAGAAGAGTTGCGATCACTCGGAGGCTCTCCGCCAGTTGTCGGTATCCGTCGGCCACGGACGCCTCCCAGGAGGATCAAGGGAAATTTTCATGGCCACAACGGCTGTGACCAGCAAGAACACTAGATCACGCCATCGATGGTTAATGCAAGGATTCAACTGTTGACGCAGGCTGGATGCCCGTGCAAGATCGTTACGTGCACCGCCAACAGCACTCCCCCACACCTGACTTCCTGACTGGAAAACGCTTCTTCGGGACTCGGCGACGGTCCGACGCACGCCACGCTCGCATTCGGACGTCTGCTGGCAGGCCGGGCGGCGGGGCTGTCGGGGGGCCGCGGAGGTAGCAGCGTTTCAGAGGTGTACAGCGGTCCAGAGTCATCTATGGACTTCGGGCCTGCGGTGTGGTGTGTTGCTGGTCGCCCCGGGGACCTCCCGGGGACGCTCAGACCGGACTGCGGTTCGGGCGGACCTGCGACGACAAACAAGTTCGGCGAAAACAGCGGTGGCGCCGGGAGTTGACAGCTCTCCGGCGCCGACCGCGAGGGACGCCTCGCCCCGGCAAGGGCGAGCGTCCTACCACCACCGCGTCGGCCCTTTCCACGGGGCACACCGACGCGGGATACCTCGAAGGAGAGTGTGGCATGCCACATGGCGTGCGCGAAAGGCCGGTAGTCCCGGCCGCCCCAGGCCCCCGGTCCGCGACGGTCTCGTCCGGGGGTGCCGTCTGATGGCCCGGATTCGTACCATCAAGCCGGAAGTATGGGAATCGGAGGACATCGCCTCGGTGTCCCTCACCGCGACCCTCACCTTCATCGGCCTCCTGACGCAGGCGGACGACGAGGGCCGTCACCGGGATCATCCGGCGATCATCGCCGGACGGATCTGGGCCCTGCGCCCGGAGCACACGCCCGCGCACGTCGCCCGTGATTTGGACGAGCTGGGCACGGCCGGGCTGATCTGCCGGTACACCGGCTGCGACGGGCGTACGTACCTCCACATCGTGACGTGGGAGCGCCACCAGAAGATCAACCGCGCGAGCGAGTCGCGGCTGCCGCGGTGCGCCGGGCACCAGGGCCACCGGAACTGCGGCCGGTGCGAGGGCGCGTGCCCCTCGCCCGCGAGCACACCGGTACGCAGGGCCGCCCCGGAGGCACCCGCTACACAGTCTGCGGAGCCCGGGCACGACCGCCCCACCCCCCGCGAGGTCGCTCCGGGGGATTCGCCAGCACCTTCTGCCCCCGGCCCGGATCCAACTCGGTCACGGGTACCCCAGACCGAAAAAGTAGCAGCTCAGAGCACGTCTGGCGCGGAATTCAGTGAAGGCTCACGCTCTGGATCTAGGATCTTGGATCCTGGATCTTCCCGTAGGGGGCGCGAGGCGCCCGCACCCGACGCCGCACCTGAGCAGGTCTCCGCGAAGGAACTGGTGGCCGAGTACATCTCCGGATGCGGCCACCGCCCGCCGGGCGATGTCATCGGCCTGATCGGACGGAAGGTCAAGGGGCTGCTTGACGAGGGCTTCGAGCCCGCTGACATCCGGACGGCGATGGAGCGGCTGAGGTCCCGGGGACTGCACCCGAGCGTGCTGCCGAGCCTGGTGAACGAGGTCGTCAACCCACCCGCCCTGGCCGCCTCCGGCGGGGGCCCATGGGCCAGCAGCGCCGCCCCCTACCGGCCGTACTTCAACTCCCAGCCCGAGCCGACGACGTTCGGAGGCAGCCTGTGACCAGCACCCTCGCCCCTTCGAAGGACCCGCAGCCCGCCATCGGGGAGCGGCTGCGCGCCCGGCTGGAGGCCCGGCTCGCCGAGCGGGGAATCGATGCCTCCGCCCCGCTGCCGCCGACCGTGCCGGAGCCGGTCCCGGCGCTGGAAGCGGCGCAGCGGCGGATCCCGTACGACTACCGGGAGGCCCTGGCCTCGCACCCGGAGGTCGCCGCCTGGGTGCGGACCATCTCGGAGGCGGCCACCGCCCCCTACGCCAGCGACCGGCACGCCCACTACGGCACGGCAGGGCGCCGGGTGATCACCCGTGGCCCGTCGCTGCTGCTCTGGGGCCCGACCGGGAGCGGCAAGACGCACGAGGCGTTCGGGGCTATCCGGTCGCTGACCTCCGCCGGGTGCGCGGTGCCGTGGCTGGCCACGACCGCCGCCGACCTCTACGGCGAGCTGCGCTCCCGCACCGGACCGGACCCCGAGGAGCTGCTGCGCCGGTACAGCCGGATCCCGGTGCTGCTGCTGGACGACCTCGGCGCCGCGAAAAACAGCGAGTGGACCGAGGAGATCACCTTCCGGCTCCTCAACCACCGCGCGCAGAATCGATTCCCCACGCTGATCACCAGCAACCTCGCCCCCGTACGGGACCAGGCGGCGGATCCGCGTCATCCGGTCCTGAGGGATCGGGTCGGCGACCGGATCCTGTCGCGCCTGTCCGGCATGTGCACGGCGATCGCAGTGGACGGCCCGGACCGCCGCTTCCAGCGCCGCTGACCCCTGCCCCGCTCTCCTCCCATCCGGCGTGGCACCTGCCCCCGCGCCCCTGCCCGCCTCCTGCCCCGAGCCACTCCCGCAGCCCGAGCGGTGACACGTGCCCACGGTCCATGAGGCGTACCCGGAGAATCGCTTGCGCTACATCACCACCAACGACGACCGGCCGATCCCGCGCGGGATCGCCGACCACAGCTGGCACGCCCGCAGCGCCTGCCGCAGCTTGACCCCGGCAGAGGCTGACCGGCTGTTCTTCCCTCTCCCCCGTGCCCACAAGGCGATCTCGGAGGCCAAGTCGATCTGTAGCCGATGCCCGGTGAAGAAGGACTGCTTCAACTCGGCGATCGACAGCGGTGCCAAGGAAGGCATCTGGGGCGGGCTGACCGAGAAGGAGCGCCGGGCCTGGCAGAAAAAGATCTCGCAGCGCCTCGACTACGAGCGAGTCCGGTCGGCGTTCCTCGGCCGCGACGTCCACCTGTCCACGGCGGAGCGCGAGGCGGTCACCCGCCACGCCTACGTCCGGGGCTGGTCGCCCGAGCGCCTCGCGTACGCCCTCCGGCTCGATCTCGACTACGCCCGTGACCTGATGCGCGAGGCCGCCCACGCGGTCGAGGACCGCGACCGGTACTGGGACCTGTACGACGCCACCGCCGAGGACCAGGACGACAGCGACCCGCCGGAGGACACCGGAGGCGACGACGAGGCGGCGGACGCCGAGCCGGACGAGGAGCCTGCGGAGGAGTTCGTCCCGGTCGCCCGGCATATCCACACCCAGGCTCTGATCACCGCGCTCGGAAAGGCCGCATGATCCCCAGCAGCACCCTGCCCGTCACCGCCGATGCCGTCGTCCGCGCCCCTGGCCCTCCGGTCGCCTTCTCTCTCGGTTCGTCCGCCACGGTGCGAGGCGGCGGGAGCAGGCAGGCCGCCGAGCGGTGGGCCCTCGTCACGGCGGGAGCGGTGATCATCGCCCTGACCGTCGGGGCCTTCTGGCTCTCGTACGCCCACCTCGCGGAGATCGCCGGGCAGCACGGGCTCGGGCACTCCCCGGCCCGGCAGTGGGCCTGGCCCGCCTCCCTGGACGCCGCGATCGTCGCGGGCGAACTCCTCATGCTCCGCGCCGGGCTCCGCAAGGAGGTCGACTGGTGGGCCATTGCCCTGACCGCCGCAGGGTCGGTCGGATCGATCGCCCTCAACATCGCCGGCGTCAGCAGCACCGGCAACGGCGGCGCCGTACCGGTACTCGACTACGTGGTCGCCGCCGTCCCCCCGACCGCCGCCCTGATGGCCTTCGGCGTCCTGATGCGGCAGATCCACCAGCTCGTCACCGACCCCGCTGATCACCCCGAAGCGCACGCGGCCGAGCCCGTCCCGGCCGTGGCTCCCGCCATGGCGACCGGTACCGGCAGTGCCCCGGACCAGCGGACCAAGAGCGTCGGAGGACCGGAAGCCTGGACCGGGGGTGAGGACCGGAACAGCTCCGGCACGGCGGACCAGCCTCCCACCGGAGCGGACCATGAGGGAGCGCCCGGTCCGCGGCGGACCAACTCGGCGGACCACACGATCGCGGACCACAATCAGGCGGCTGCGGACCAGCCGACTGGCGGGCCGGACCACCAGCGGACCACCGACGCGAACCAGACCCCGGCCGCAAAGCAAGCAGCCGGGGATCACGACCGCACCGCGCCGCGGACCAGCGTCACCGCAGGTCAGGCGGCAGACCAGGCTGAGGACCAGCAGCGGGCCACGCAGCCCACGCCCGCTGGTCCGGGCGGCGGCTTCGCCCCGGACCAACGGGTGAGCACCGCGGACCACCGTCCGGACCAGACCGACGACAGGCCAGCGGACCAGAAGCAAGCGGCTGCGGACCAGCCAGCCGACGGACGGGACCACCAGCGGACCACCGACGCGGACCGGACCACCCCCGCGCGGGAGCGCCCGCAGACCGCGCGCGTAGACCAGGCCGAGGACGAACCGGTGCCGATGGACCGGCTCGTCGAACTCGCCCGGGATGCCGCTCTGGCCGAGGGGCGCATGACCCGGCGCGTGATCCGCCCCTACCTCCGCGAGCAGTCCATCCAGATCAGCAACGAGCGCTTCGCCGAACTGCAGTCCCGGCTTTACCAGGACCCGGCCCTCGCCCATCTGCCCCGCTCCCAGCGAAAGACCCGATAGCCATGAAGACCTGCCACCGCTTCACCCGAATCCGAGCCGGACACGAGCGCGACATCAACAGCCTGCTCAACCACGCCGAGCGCTACCCTGACCGCGTATCCGGGAAGGTCAGCGCGAAGCGGGCCACCGGCGCCAAGGACGCCATGGCCCGGGCCTTGTCCCGGCATTTCGAACAGTGCCGGGAATGCGGCTGACCAGCGGCACACCAAGCCCGCCCGCCCGCCTGCGGAATCCCCATTCGATCGTGGTGTCCCGGCTCCATGCCGGGGCACCACACCCCTTATCCCTGGAGATCTCCATGTCCTCCCGAGAGCGTCGCACGACGCCCGTCACGGCCGCCGACAACGCGTGGATCACTATCGCACTACGCGAGGGTCGGCGCCGCGCCGACCTGCTCAACCCCACGGAGCAGCAGGGCGTCCAGCGCACCCCCGCCACCCCTGTCCGCGTCATCCCCGTACCGGCCGATGTGCTCGATACCGTCGCCCGGTTCCAGAAGCAGGCACCCCACCGCCGGAACGGTGGCCGATGACAACCCCGCCCGTCCCGGCCAGCCACGAGCAGGGTTCGCCGGTGTTCAACTCGACCCGAGGCCGAGCAAGTTATCGCCCAAGTCACTCTTCCCCGTCGGGGAAGCGCGTCCTGGCCGAGCCCGCCCCGGGGGTGGCGGGTCCGGACCAGCGCCGGGGGGCACTGGTCCGGGAGGCGGCGACCGAGGGCGGACCGCAGCCGGAGAAGCAGACCCCGCGCCAACCGCGCCGTGATGCGAAGACGCCCTCGCGCAAGCGCTCGCCGAATCCGCCCGACCGCAAGCGCGTCCGTGTGTGCAGTGTCCGCCTCAACGACGAAGAGAAGACGCTCCTCGCCACCGCCGCGCAGCGCACCCGTACGTCGCTGCCCGCGTTCCTCGCCCGCGCCGGCCTTGCCGCCGCACGCGACCTCGACCAGACCGCCGCCGCCGTCGCCGGACAGCGCGAGACCGTGACCGAGTTGTTCGCCGCCCGCCGCCACCTCGGCCAGGTCGGCAACAACCTCAACCAGGTCGCCCGCGCCCTCAACTCCGGCGGACAGCCCGCCGAGCAGCAGCTCGACGCCGTCATCGCCGCCACCCAGCGCGCCGTGCAGCGGGTCCAGGATGCCGCCGACCGGCTGCTCGCCCAGAACTAGAGAGCCCCCTACCAGGCATGATCCCCAGGATCCACAAGCGCGGGAAGCGCACCATCGGCCTCCTCTCTTACTTGTACGGGCCGGGCACGCACGAGGAGCACACCGACCCGCACCTGGTGGCTTCCTGGGACGGCAACGCACCCGACCCCGGCCGTGCCGACGACTTCGCCGCCACCATCAAGGAACTCCAGCGGCTCCTCGACCAGCCGCTCGACAACATCGACGAGCGCGACCGGCCGCGCAAGCATGTGTGGCATCTCTCGGTCCGCAACGCGCCCACCGACCGCACCCTGACCGACGACGAGTGGGGCGAGGTCGCCCGGCGGATGGTCGCCGCCACCGGCATCGACGACCCCGACAAGGGGGCCGGGTGCCGGTGGGCGGCCGTACGGCACGCGGATGACCACATCCACATCATCGCCACCCTCGTCCAGGAGGACGGGTACAAGCCCCACCTCGACCACGACGCCGCCCGCTCCCAGGCCGAGGCCCGCCTCCTCGAAGCCGAATACGGTCTGCGGCGGCTCAACCGCGGTGACGGCACCGCCGCCCAGCGCCCCACCAGCGCCGAGCGCCACAAAGCGACACGGGAGAAGCGGGAACGCACCCCTCGGGAGGAGCTGCGGGAAACCGTCCGCCGCGCGGTCGCCGGCACCCAGGACGAGACAGAGTTCTTCGACCGGCTCGCCTCCGCCGGGCTTCTCGTACGGCGCCGAATCGCCCCGTCCGGAGACCTGCTCGGCTACACCGTCGCCCTCCCCGACGACCGCAACGGCAACGGTGAACCCGTCTTCTACTCCGGGTCGAAACTCGCCCCCGACTTGTCGCTGCCCCGGCTCCGCGCGCGCTGGAGCACACCGTCCGACCCCAGGGCGGAGGGTACGGAGGAGCAACAGCCCGGAGGGCTCCGCACGGCGGGCAGGGTTGATCCGGCGACGGCACGGCGGAGGACCACCTCGGTGGTGTGGCAGGCGATGCTCGTCGTGGACCAGGGCGACGACACCGAGGTGGCGGGCCACCTTGCCTCCGCCGGCGAGGTCCTCGACGCCCTGGCCAAGACGAGCGCCGCGCACACCCGCCGCCAGCTTCGGGACGCCGCCTTCGCGTTCGAACGGGCCACCCGGTCACACGTCCGGGCCGCCTCCGGGCACGGCCGAGCGCTGCGTCGGGCTGCCCGGGAACTCGCCTACGGCGGGCCGGCGCTGGGAAGGGGGGAGGACGGGGCGACCACGGCCATGGTCATCGACATGGTCGTCTTCCTGGTCACGGCGGCAGCGCACTGGCACGCTCGCAAGGGCCACGAGCAGCAGGCCGCCGCCGCCCGTGAAGCCGCCGGACATCTGCGCGCCGCCTATCGCCAGTCGGCCTCGCTTCCGCTGGGTGTTCTCCACGAACGGGGCCGTCAGCTCCAGCTCGACCCGGCAATCCAGCGGCAGCAGGCCGCAGCCGTGCGGACCGCCGTGCCCGAAGTCGCCGAGCGGGTTCTCGGTGAGGCGGGCTGGCCCGCGCTGGCCGCGACACTCGCCGACGCCCGGGCCGCCGGCCACGACCCCGCCCGCCTTCTCGCCGAAGCCGCCGGGCGCCGGGAACTGGACACCGCCGACTCCATCGCCGAGGTACTGGTGTGGCGGCTGCGCCGGATGGCCGAACTGCCCGCCGACGCCACTGCCCGGCCTCCGGCCGATACCCGGAGCACACCGCCGGTGCAGGTAACTCATCTGGATGTCAACGGTCTTCGGCAGCGCCGGAAGCCACGGTGAGTACAAGCATTTCAGAGTTGAAGCTGACGCGTGTATGGGGCACGCTCTGTGGTCCGCAGGGAACCGAGCGAAGGGAACCGCGTGTTCAAGCGCAGGATTGAAAAGCGGGAGTGGCAGGAGCTGGACGCGGGTGTCCGCGCGCGATCGGACTACTTCCGGGATCTCGCGGATCCTCTGGAGACGCCGGAACCGGCGACCCCGGACGTTGCGGCGACGGAGCCGGACACTGTGGTGGACGACTTCCTGCCGCTGGATTTCGTCGCGCCGTCCCAGCGCGAGACAGCCGGGCTGATGATGGCCTGGCCCGGTCTCCTCGTCGTGGACGGCGAGATCCTTGCCTGCCCCGAGTGCGGGACCTACCGGGACTGGATCGCGCTCAGCGCCCAGGGCCGGGTGTGGCTGCGGTGCCGTGCCGGTCACGAGACGCAGCCGGGGCTGGACACGGCTTGGTTCAACCGGAACAGCGGACCGATGACTCACGAGCACGCGAGCTACCAGGACGGGATCCGCTTCCTCGGCCACTGACCGCACCCGCCCTGCCTCCCTTCCCAGCGCCACGGCACCGGACCTCGCCCTACGACGCCTAGGAGACTCATGCCCCGCCGCTCCACCACCGCCCTCACCGCGACCGCCCTCTGCTTACTCGCCCTCTCGGCCTGCTCGAACAGCGGCTCCACGAAGACCGGGACAAACCCTGTTCCGGCGGCCTCTGCGCCGAAGGAGGCGAAGGGGGACAGCGGGGCCGCAGCGGTGCTCTCGTCCGAGGAGCTGCGGGGTCGGCTGCTGACCACGGGTGACCTCGGCGCCGGCTACGCCCCCAAGCCGCAGCGGAATGACCTGCGTGGTGGCGGACGGGACGATACGACGGTGATCGGCTGCCCCGCGCTCGAACGGCTCGGCGGTGCCGGGGCGGGTGGTTCGCTCGACTTCCCCCGCCGTGCGAAGGCCGCCTTCACGTACACCGGCAGCCGTGACGCGGAGCTGTCCGTCGAGCTCTACAGCGACACCGTGGCCCGGCTGTCCGCGGGGACGGGCCGGATCTTCGAGGCCATGGGCGACTGCCCCGTCTACCAGGTCGTCGTCGGCAGTACGCCGGTGAAGGTAGGCACGCAGAAGATACCCGCCCCCGGGTTCGGGGACGAGCAGTGGTCTCAAATGGTCACGTTCACCACTGGCGGGCGCGAGAGCATCGTCAAGCAGACCGCGGTCCGTACCGGGGCGGTGCTCGTCGTGGTCTCCGGCTCCCCCGCCCTGGTCGACACCCACATCGAGAAGGCACTCGCCAAAGCCGCTCCGGCGGCCTGAGCACGGGAATGGGTCGGCCCCCGCAGGATCTCCTGCGGGGGCCGACCCATTCGTGCCCGAAGGTGCCGGGTGAGGCGCACATTCGTCAGGGGGCGGCGTACGCGCCAGCCGTGACCGCCCGCCACTCACACGACGGGGCTGAGCATGTCCGGGCCCGCCGTCCCCGCTGAAACCGGTCCGCGGCCGAACAGGGGGACTGCCCGGCGGGGCTGTGTCAGCCGGGCGGGATCACGGTGAGGCGGTGGCGGGCGCTGGCGGGCAGGATTCGGCGCTGTACGGGAGCGGGCGAGGCGAGGGAGGAGGCAAAGGCCGCGACCAGATCGTGGGGGACGCTGGCGCTAAAGGTCGCGCACCACAGGAGCCCGGCGCCCGGGGCCGGGTCGGCCCATGCCTGCCAGCCGGCAAGGTCGGGGCGGGGATCGGCGTCGAAGACGTGCTCCGGGATCGCCTCGAGAGAGACCGAGGCGGCGAGGTCGGGCGCGGTGGCGGTGGTGGTGGGGTGGTCGATATCGGGGAGCCAGCCCTGGGCGAGGAGGGCGTCGAGGACGGTCTGGGGGCCGGTGAAGCCGGTTGCGGGGGCGGTACGGGCGTTCAGCGCGAGAAGGAGGTCGGCGACGGCCTCGTGCGGGACGCCTTCGGTGACGTACGCGTTCCACTCCCGCAGCACGCTGTCCGGGTGGGCGCGGGCGGTGATCTGCCACGCGACGGGAAGAGCGCCGAGCTCGAACGGATAGCTGGCGCGGATCCATTCGGCGCCGCACAGGCCATCCGGACTCGTGTAAACGAGGGTGTTGCGGCTGGTGGGCCACATTCGCCAGCCCAGGCCGGTGAGGGTGGTACCGATCCGTTCGGCGAGGGCTCCGTCGTCCCCGGCCAGGTGGCGCGGGGTGACCCAGAAGGGGCCCGGCAACTCGGGGTGGGAGGGGCTGTGGGGGTGGTGCGGGTTCAGGGGCATGCCTCCCGGTGCTGGTGGAGTACGGGCTACTGGCCCGCGCCCGGGCGGGCGGAGCGCCGCCGGGGGCGGGCGGGGGCGACGGTTGGCTCCTGCCAGCCCAGCCGGACCGCTACGCCCGGGGGGAGGTATCCGATCTGGTCACCGGAGTCCGCGAGGTACACGATGGGACGACCCTGGTGATCCGGGGCCTCGACGACGGCACCGGCGATGGTGTGCGCCATGGGGAAGAAGGGGTTGACCGCCAGCCGGACCGGTGCCGTCCGGTCCAGCGTGGACAAGCGGTTGATCAGTTCTCCGACCGTCATCTCGGAAGCGTGCGGATTCTGCGGGTTCACTGAGGGCTCTCCTCACATACAGGGGGTACGGCTTCGAGAAAGCGGGCCCTGGGGCGCCCGGGGCAGGATGCCCGGAGCTGCGGGCGGTTCAGTGCGGGTGAGAGACGGCGAGGACGGCGGCCACAGCCGCCGCGACGACCTGGGCCGGGGTCTCGGTGTCGAAACTGACCTGGTAGCCGGGCACCCGGGCGGTCCCGGTAACGGCAAGTTTCCAGCCCTCCCCGTCGGCGCCGGGTCGCCCGTTGGGGAACCAGCCGAGATAGAACCGGCCGTCCCTGCTGTTGATGTGGACGTCTGCACGGTCGTCGACGACGACCTTGAAGTCGGCGTCGGAGAACTGGTCGGTGACGATGCTCGGCTGGCCGGGGCCGAGTTGCCAGGAGCGCAGCCGGAGGGCCTCGACGGTCGTGGAAAATCCAGGCGGGGAGACATCGACGGTCATGACCAGACCTTTCTGACCTGTGTGTTTCCTTCCGAGGAAGTCGTCTACGTTGACATGCTCCTGATGTTTTCTCCAGTCCTTGCGGGATCTTTCCCTTCTGCCCGGGGCGAACTGGCGAAATGACCTGCGGGCCGCTTCCGGCGAACACCGGCAGGCAGGTAGGGGTGGGTGGTCGGTGCCCACCCAGCGGAAGGCCGTATGGCCCATCCCCCCGGGGCGTACAGTCGCGGCCCCCGGAGCCCGGCACGAGTGACCGTTCACTCGGGGCAAAGCCGCCCGCGGTCCCGTAAGTGATCGAGCCGGATCAGGGCAGTCCGGCCGTAAGTAAGCCGAAAGAGGGCCTGGGGGAAACGTGGTTTCCCCCAGGCCCTCTTTCGGCTTGGGTACTTGGGCGTTCAGGTCAGCGGGCGTGGTGACCAAGGGTGGGGCGGGCACGATCCCCCGGACGAGGAACCCGCGAATGGGCGGTCAGTTGCGCCTGCCGGCCAGATGCAGAGTCAGGCGGTGCTCTTCCTGCTCTCCCCAACCGTGGCCTCCAGGTCGAGGTCACCGAGAGCCGTAGAAGGGGCCTCTGTGTCCGGGACGTCGGAGCGGCGGCGACGACGGATGACCGGTGGCGCGGGGACCCGGCCCCTGCGACTCGCCGGTACGCGGGCGTTGTCGCACGGCGGTGGGTCCTCCGTCGGCTGGTGGCGGGCCGGCGAGGGTCTGGGTGAGTGCGGAGAGGACGGCTCGGGCCGCCGGGTCGGGCAGATTGTAGATCCACAGGCTGCAGGCGGCGTTCATCGACGGTCCGGAGAGTTCGACGATGGCGTGTTCGGAGCCACGCCAGGTGGCGGAGAGTTCGGCGGTGTAGGTCGGCGGGAGCGCGTCGTCCTCGTGACCGGGCAGGGGAGCCATGGCGACCAGGCCGAGCGCGTGCCCGGTCTGGCTGTCGAGCCACCGGGCCGCCTCGCCCTCGTAGTCATCCGGGAGGCGGTAGCGGTCCAGTTCGGTATCGACTGTCGCCCCGACGGCGTTCAGCACGGCGGGAGCGTCACGCACCGGGAGCCGGTGCATCTCCACTGTGTTCCCGGACGGCGTGTGGTGGCTGACCCATCGGACGGAGACCTCTCCCGCGGTGAAGGCGATCTGCGTCCGGGGCGATGCACCGGGCGCGGACCGGGTGACGGCGACCGGGATCCCCAGGTTCCGCAGATCGCGCAGGGTGCTATCGGGCACGGGCTGGGGAGGGAGCCGGGACCGGCGAGGCGGCCGGCTTGGGCGTCCGGGCCGTGGCGTCGGGGGCGGGGAATCCCCACATGCCCGCATAAGCATGGACGGCGCGGACGAGAAAAGTGAAGTCCCCGCCGTACCAGGGCGGTTCGGCACCTCCCGGGAAGGCGCGGACGACATCACGGTCGTAGGTGCTGCCGGAGGCGGCGTCGCGAGCGCGGAAGGTCCCGTACTCCTTGAAGGACAGGACGACCACGTCGATCTTGCCTCGGTCGGGATGGAGGACGCTCAGGCGCAGGCCGCCGTACTTGTGCTTCATGATCGTTTCGTAGAAGTCGATCCGCAGCCGGTGTCCGGAGTCGGGTGCCTGGCTGTAGAAGGAGTTCCCGATCACGACTCCTGGCAGCTGGTGGGGGAATCCGCTGGTGAAGAACTGTTGGGCGTGCAGGGACATGGAACTCCAGGAGGGGGAAGGGAAGTCGGAGTCGGGTCAGCGGCGGGCGGCGGCACGGGCCGGGGCGGGCAGCCGGCCGGAGGGGGTGCTGGTGGACCAGCGGGGAACGGTACGGGTCCTGGCCGTCGGAGCGGGCCGCCAGTGCGCGCGAGCGATATCCCCGGGTGTGGGGGCCGGAGGGCGGACCGGCGTGATCCGGGCGTGGGCGCGGGTCATTTGGGTAAGTTCACCGGACCAGCGCCGAACGGGTGCCGGATCGGCGATCGCTGCGGCGGTGGCGGTAATGAACGGGGCAGGTGTGTGGGTGGAGAAGACCGCGTACCAGCCCAGGTCCCGCGGTCCGCCCCACATTTGCCATCGGGCGGCATTGCTGGTCAGCTCGCCGTCGTGGTCGATGGCGCCGCGTCGGTACCAGACGCCAGCAAGGCCGTCGGGTGACGTCACCTTCAGCGTCCACCAGTCGTCGGTCACCGTCCAGTCCGCGTCGGTCAGCGGTGCCAGCACCGGGTAGGGGTCGCCGGTACGGCTGAGCCCGTCGCCCAGGAAGGCGTCACCTCCCCGGGCGTGGGTCTCAACGAGAACGGTAGTGAAGGCGGTGACGAATTCCGGCGGGCATTCCGAGGCGAAGGCTGCCCCCCACCGGGGTGAGGCGAATGTCTCCTCGTAGGCGGCGATCTTCCACAGGGCGTCGTCGTCGCCCTCGGGCAAGAACCCGATCCGAATCCGCTGGTCAGGGGACGGGAGGAAAACGTTGCCGAGGTCGTCGTGGCTGACCTTCCAGTCGGCGTCGAGGGCGGGCCTGAGGCCCGGGTCGCCGATCGTTGTCGATCCCGCGAGATAGCGGGGGTGAACGTACGCGTCGCCCGGATCAGTCATGGACGCATCCCGGGACCGGCTTCGGCTTCGTCCGGGACCGCGGTGGTCCACCGGGTCAGTGCGTCCCGGACGGCGGCGGGGGCGGATGCGTGTGTCTCGTCGTGGCGGTCCGGCAGGGTGGCGTGGTCGACGGCGGTCTGGACGCGGCTGATGAAGGAGGCGTTGCGGGCGGGGAGGCCGTGGCGGCGGGCCCAGCGGGCGGCTTGGTCGTATGCCTCCGCGAGGTCGGCACCGTGACCAGTCAGCTCGTAGGTGCCGTGTCCGGTGGTGATGAGTCCGAGGTGGAGGGCAGTGTCCCGGGCCTGGAGGACGTCGCGGCGGGTCAGGTCCGGGAAGGTACGGCCGAGGAGGGTGGTAGACAGGGGGCCGTGGTCGTCGATCTCGGTGATCAGCCGGATCAGTGCCGGGGAGGACACCGCCACCGCCATGCTGGTACTGGTCATCGGTGGCGGCCTCCCGCAGGCGCGCCGGCGAGGGCGCGGGCCGGGATCTGGTGGGAGAAAATCTTGTCGGTGCGCCATGTGGTCGCGATGGCCGGGCCCGGGGGACGCCCCCGCAGCGGGTGGGCCTCGGCGTCGGCGAGAGGGCGTCCGGCCGCCCACCCGGAGAGCGCGGTGTAGACGGGGCCCAGGGTGCGGCCCGCAGCCGTGAGCTGGTAGGAGGGTCCGTCGACGGCGGGCGGTGTCCACCCGACGCTGGACTGAACGTCGGACAGCGCCGCTGCAGGTGATCAGGAACGTGCGGGCGGCCAGGCCCGCCGACCCGGTGG
>NZ_JBEYIS010000054.1:0-47879 GCF_040635975.1 Streptomyces sp. NPDC006798 | reverse complement strand
CCCGCCGGGGGGGCCCCGGGCCCCCGGGGGGGCGGCCCCCCAGGGCCCGGCCCCGGGCCCCCCCCCCCCCCGGGGCCCGGGGGCGGGGCGGACGGGGGGCGCGGCCGGGGCGTCGGCCCGGCCGCCGTACAGCTCGGCGGCCGTCGCCAGGACCCGCAGCGCCGCGGGCGCGTCGAGGGCGGTGTGGTTGACGGTGGCGAACAGGGCCGTACCGCCGGGCCGTCCGGGGTCGGCGACCAGCTCCAGCCGGATCGGCGGGGACGCCGACAGCGGCGGGGCCGAGGCCAGACACCGCTCCCTGGCCCGTTCGAGCGCCCCCGGCTCCGGCGCCGGGGCCGCCACCAGGGCGACGTCCGGGTCCGGGGCCGGGGTGAGCTGCCAGAAGTAGCGGCGCCGGTACCAGGGGCCCGGCGCCTGGCGTACCCCGGCGCGCGGGTGGCGGCGGAGCGCCTCGGCGAGCGCCTGCCGGAGCCGGTCCGGATCGGGCCGCCCGGGAAGCCGGATCTCGATGTGGATCGACTCCGGCTCCTCCTCCCGCAGGCAGTGCCGCGCCAGCTCGTCCACGACCGGGAACGGCACCAGGACGGGCCGCCCGGCGGCGGCCGGGCGCGCGGGTCCGGCGAGTGCGGTCACCGGACGTCTCTTCCGGAGGCGCCGGGGGAGCCGGGGTCGTACGGCCGGGTGGTGCCCGGGGCCGTACCGCTCGGGGGAGCCCCGGGCGGGGGTACGTCCGGGTATCCGGCCGCCTCGTGGGTGCCACCGGGAGCCGGTGCCGTACCCCTGCTCTTTCCGAGGCGGAAACGGGAGCCCGTACCGGAGCCGTTGCCGGGCTCGGCCGCGGGTTCCCGGCCGTCGCGGCCGATTCCGCCGACGGTTACCAGGGCGGCGAAGAGCGCGGTGAACGCCAGCACCTGGGCCGTGTGCCCGAACGGGCCCGTCCCGGCGGCGAGCGGCTCACCCGCCCCGGTGGCCGCGACGATCCCCGCCCCGGCCATCGCGGTGAAAGCGACCGGCACCAGCAGGGTGTGCCGCCACAGGGCGATCAGGGCCAGCACCGGCACCAGCAGGGCCAGCCAGCCCGCGACCACCACGGCCACCAGCGTCAGCGCCACCAGCCCGAGGACCGTACCGGGACCGCCCGGAACCGGTACCGCCTCCGTACCGTGGTCGGGGTTCTCCTCGCGCCTGCGGTAGAGCACCAGGCCGATCAGGGCGAGCAGGGCCACACCGCTGACGATCAGCCCGACCTCGTACACCTGGTCCGGCTCGTACGCCAGCTCGATCGTGCCGCCCTCGCCCGCCGGGATCTCGAAGCCCTGCTGCCAGCCGTCGAGCCGGAGCGACTTGAGTTCCTTGCCCTTGAGGGTGGCCTTCCAGCCGTCGTTGAAGTTCTCGTACGTCGTCAGATACGAGACGTCGCCCCGGCCGACCGACACCTCGCGGCGGTCGCTCAGCCAGTCGCCGACGGTGATGGCCCGGCCTCCGACGGCGGGCGCGGCCGGGTTGCCCCGGGTGAGGGTGACATCGGTGATCGCGAGCGGACCGGCGTCCCCGGCCTCGACCTTGTGCTGTCCGGCGGCGAGTTCGAGCGTCGGATCCTCCGTGCCGTCCTGGCAGAGCGTCACCTCGATCGGGCGCCGCTGCCGCAGATCCCCGACGGTGCCCTTCGCGCTGGTCGAATGAAGGGTCTCGTCGACCAGCAGGGCCGGCCCCCGGCCGCACGCCAGGGTGAACGGGGTATCGGCTTCGGGCTGCGCGGTCCGGTACTTCGCCAGGGCCGGAACGTGCAGCTCGGAGAGGCCGACGGGGAGCTGGAGATCGTCACCGGCGACCGGGTTGTGCAGGGTCACCGGAGCGGTCTTGGTGATGGTGATGTCCAGCCGGTCGGTCTCGATCGGCGCGAAGCGGGCCCAGCCGTTGTCGTCCACATTCGCGATCGCCGCCCCGTCGGGCGAGCTGATCTCGATCTTCGTGGGGCGGGCCGAGAGACCGCCCGCGGCGGCCAGGACCAGCGAGTCCACTTTCTGCTTCGGGTCGGTCCAGGTCAGCCGGACCACCGGCTTGCTCCCGGCGATCCACGCGGTCGACAGATCGCCGTCGGTCAGATTCCGCGGCGAGAGACCGGTACCGAGACGGGCCGTCGAGTCGGCGGTGGCCGTGATCCGGCCCGGCTGCCCGGGCTCGGGCGGCGCCACCTCGTACAGCAGCTTGTCCAGGGCGTCACCGGGTACCGGGACCGCCTTCGCCTTCACCTCGTACGACCCGGCGGTACCGGTGGTGAAGGAGCGGTGCAGCCCCGGCTCCGTTCCGGCCGGGGAGAGCCCGCCCGGGTCGGACGGCCGGTGCAGGGAGACCAGTTCGCTCGCGGCGTCCGAGTCCACGCCGTCGGTGGGCAGCCGCAGCATCCGGGTCACGGTGACATCGGGTACGGAGATCTCGGCGAATCCGGCCCCGGCCAGGCCCGGCCGCCCGGACTCCACGGCCAGGATGGTGATCCTGAGCCAGCCGGTCTCACCGGCGGGCGCCTCGATCGTCTGGGGCTTGCCGTTG
Source organism: Streptomyces sp. NPDC006798 (assembly GCF_040635975.1). Taxonomy (NCBI): domain Bacteria; kingdom Bacillati; phylum Actinomycetota; class Actinomycetes; order Kitasatosporales; family Streptomycetaceae; genus Streptomyces; species Streptomyces sp. NPDC006798. The sequence continues at coordinate 45,329 of NZ_JBEYIS010000054.1, read as the reverse complement.
GTCGCCAGCGGGCTGATCGTGCTGCCCTTCTCCGTCTGCACCTTCACCCGGGTCGCGGCGGACCGCACCCCGTCCTGGGGGAGCGGGGTCACGTCCAGCGTCGACGGCAGGGTCTTCTTCCCGTCGAACGCGATCCGCAGCCACTGGCCCTTCGAGCTGCCGGACACACCCGTGGCCCACGCCGTGTCCGGGTTCCCGTCGAAGGCGTTCACCGGGTCGTACTGCGGCAGATGGAAGAGCCAGTTGCCGCTGGACGACGCCGTCACCGTACGGGCCCCGCGCAGTTCGGCGACCGTCTGCCGGTTCGCGCCCTTCACCGGCAGGATCTGCCGGGGCTCGTCCCCGGGGTCCTGCATGCTGCCGGAGTGGTTCCGCTCGTCCTCGGTGTACGTGTACGAGGTGTTGGTGTTGACCAGCCCGAACCGGGTGTCGGCGCGGCGCAGTCCGTCACCGGTCACCTGGAGCGCGGGCCGGTCGACACCGGGATGCCGGTCGCCGGTCAGTACGGTCGGCCGGCCGCGCAGCGACGGATCGGCCGAGAGCGGCAGCAGCGACTCCGGCCCGCCGGACACCACGGCCGTATCGGCGGCCGGGTAGATCCCGGCCCGGTCCGGCCGCCCGAAGCCTTCGGCGGGCGCGTAGATCTCGACCGCCCGCTGGCGCGGATAGAGCCCCTCGACCTGGAGCGGGGTGTCGTCCGCGATCCGGCCGCCGGTCATCACCGGGCCGAGGCCGGTGACCCGCTCGTAGCCGGACTGCTCCAGCGCCCGCTTCACGGTCGGGGTGGGCACATAGCCGATCTGGTCCGGGTCGAGGTCGTTGCGGACCACCACGTAGTGGAGTCCCGCCCGGCCCAGGTAGTCCCGCAGTCCGGGGATCTGGGCGCCGGTGAGCAGGGCCTGCTCCACGGCGTCCATCGCCCGCCGGTTGCCGGGCGTACCGAACGGGACGTAGTCGCGCTGCGCCCACGGCGATTCGGCGAGTACGTCGAGGGGCTGGTCGATGGGGGAGCCCCAGGTGTAGATGCCGTGCGCGGTGGCCGGGACCACCAGGGCCCGGGTGTCCGGGGAGTTCTTCTTCAGCCAGTCGGCCGTGGCCTCCCAGTACGTCGGCAGCTTCTGGAACGAGCCCGGCTGCAGTACGGCCCCGGTGACATACGGCAGGGCGAGCCCGGGGAGCACCAGCACCGCCGCGATCAGCGGCGCGTACCGCCGTCCCCACCGCACCCCGTGGCCCGGCCGCGCCCCGCGCGTCCGCTCGGCGACAGCGGTCAGATGGACCAGCCCCAGCACCAGGGCGAGCGCCAGACCGGGCTGGAACTTGTAGATGTTCCGGAACGGCGCCAGCGCCCCGTCCAGCAGATCCTGTACGGACCCCGCGAACGGCCCGCCGGACTTGCCCGCGTATCCGGCGAGGGTGAGCAGGGCGACCGTCGTGACGGTCAGCACCAGCCAGCGGCGCTCCGGCAGATCCCGCCGGGCCAGCCCGGCGAGCCCCAGCGCGGCGGCCAGCGCCGAGCCGAGCACGACCGGCACCGATGCCGCGACGCTCCATCCGGCGGGCAGCCACGCCTCGCCGAAGTGCAGATACGCCACCCAGTTGCCCGCGCCGCGCAGGGTCTCGGTGGCCGCCATGGTGTCCGTGGTGACCCGGGACGTCTCGATGTACGGCAGGAAGTTCTCACCGTACGTCCCGAGGAGCAGCAGCGGGATCACCCACCACAGCGTCGCCAGCAGCACCCCCGGCACCCACCACACCAGAAGCCTCAGCTTCCGGGGGCTGTTGGGACGGGAGAGCAGATAGAGGCCGACGGGGAGCAGCGACGCCAGGGTCGACGCCGCGTTCACCCCGCCCATGAACGGGATCAGCACGGCGGAGCGCAGCGCCGCGACCCGGGCGGAGTACCGGTCGTCGGTGAGCGGCAGCAGCACCCACGGCAGCAGCGCGCCGGGCAGCGCGGCGGCCGACGTGGAGCCGACGACGATGGTGAACGTCGGCCAGAGCGCGTACACCGCGGCACCGAGCAGCCGGGTCGGACGGCTGCCGACGCCCAGGCGTTCGGCCAGCCGCAGCGCGCCCCAGAATGCGGTGGCCACCACCAGCGACAGCCACAGCCGCTCCGCCAGCCACACCGGCGACTGCGCCAGATCGGCGAGGCCGTAGTAGGGGAGCATCGGGAACGCGTAGCCGATGTACTGGTCGGTGAGTCCGCCGAAGCCGCCGCGGTCGTGCCACAACTGTCCGAGATCGGCCATGAACCCCCAAGGATCGGTGGCGACACCGAGCTTGGTCTCGAACGTCATCCGCCCCGGCGACACCGCCAGGAAGAGCACGAACACCACGGCCCAGAAACCCAGGAGCCACCGCCGCGACCGGGGCCCGTCGGGAGGGTCCTGGGTCGCACCGGTGGTCCGGACGGCCGCCGGAGGGGGAGCCTGGGCCGCAGGGGCCGTACTGGTCATGGGCACCGCCGAAGAATGAGGAGGAGATTCCAGGTAGCGAACTCACGCAGGCCGGGCACCCGGGTCACCGCCCCGGCCAGGAACGGCCAGTAGCGGGACCGGGCCGAGACCACCGTGACGTCGGTCCTGGCCCGTACCTGGCGCAGGGTGGGACCGATGTGCACGGCGAAGAGGTTCTCGCCGAGGGTGTGCTTGGCGCGACGGCCGGTACGCCGCTCGTAGCGGGCCCGGGCCCTCGCGGCGCCCAGATAGTGCCAGGGCGCCCACTCATGGCCGCCCCAGGGGGAGAGCCAGTTGGTGAAAGAGAGATAGATCAGCCCGCCGGGGCGGGTGACGCGGACCATCTCGCTGATGAAGGTCTGCGGATCGTCCACGTGCTCCAGGACGTTGGAGGAGACACAGACATCGGCCGAACCGTCGGCGAGCGGCAGCAGATAGCCGTCCGCGACGACCGCGCCCTCGGGCGGCGCGGGTCCCAGCTCGCGCGGGTCCGGCTCGAAGAGGAGACCGTACGCGCCCCGGCGGCGGACCTCCTCGGTGAGATAGCCGCCCCCGCCGCCGATGTCGACGACGGTCCGGCCGCCGACGGGACCGTCGTACGCCTCGATCTGGTCGACGGCGTCCCGGGCCAGCAGGGTGTAGCACGCCCTCGGGTCCTGCTGCTCCCGCATGAAGGCCCGGAACAGGGCCCACGAGCGGCGGAAGGAGGGGTCCCTGAGCGTCGTGCGGCGATCGGTCGGCCGCGCGAGCCCGGGGGCGGTGCCCGCGACGGCGCGGACGGATGGAGCGGGGGTCGGCATCGGTACTCACTTCCGCCGGGAGGGCGTCGGGGCGGGCTGGGTGGCCTGAGCGGTCCGGGTGGTCCGGGCGGGGTAAGGGGTCTCCTGTGTTCCGGTCCGCCGGGCCCCAGGCCGGGGCACGCCGGAAAGATCGGGCCCGCGGGACTGTCCGGGCATACCGGACAGTCCTCCGTCCGGGCTCCGTTCGTGATCGAGGCCGTGGACGTGGCCGTGATCAGGGCCGCCGACCGGACCGCCGACCGGGCCGCCGGAACGGTCGCGGCTCGCGTCGCGGTGCCGGGCGGCGGCCTCCGCGGCGACGGCGCGGAAAGCCCGCACCGTATTGGTCCAGGTGTATCCGGCCGCCAGCTCCCGGGCGGCCCGCCCCATCGCCGCCCGCCGCTCCGGGTCGAGCGTCAGGGCGCTCCAGGCGGCGGCGAACGAACTCTCGCCCCGGGCCAGGACGCCGCTCACACCGTCGTCGACCGAGTCCCGCAGCCCCGGTACGTCGAAGCCGACCGTCGGTGTCGAACGGATCGCGGCCTCGGTGACCACCAGACCCCAGCCCTCCACGGCCGACGGATGCAGCAGCAGCCAGGCCGAGCAGAGCAGCCGGTGCTTCTCCGCCTCCGTGACATGCCCCGCGAACTCCACACCGGGGCCCGCGAGCCGCTCCAGCCGCTCCCGCTCGGGACCGTCGCCGACGATGACGAGCCGGCCGCCGGTCACCGGCCTGACCCGCTCCCACAGCCGCAGCAGCAGATCGATCCGCTTGTACTCCACCAGCCGTCCCAGCGCCAGGAACAACGGCTCGGGCGAGCGCGGATGCGAAGGACCCGGCTCCTCGACACCGTTGTGCACCAGACGGATCCGGTCCTCGTCGACGCCGATACCGCGGAGCGCGCCCGCCGTGGAGGGGGAGACCGCGACCATCAGATTCCGCCGCTGCGCCTCCCTGAGGGCCCAGTACTCCAGCCGGCGCCCGAGCCGGCCCGCCGGGGCGAGGACCCGGCCGCCGAAACGCATCTCCCACAGCTCGGTATGGACATGGTTGACCAGGCAGAGCGTCGGACCGCGATGCCACAGCGGAGCCAGATACGGCATCCCGTTGCAGACCTCGACCAGCAGATCGCACGGGCCGACCTGTCGCTCCAGGGTTTTGCGGGCTCGCAGGAAATGGCCGAGGTCGCCGCCCGCCGACACCACGCGGTAGTCGCGGTCGGCGGCCGGTCCGCCGCAGACGAGGGTGACTTCATGGCCCTGGCGCTGAAGGCCGTCGGCCAGTCGGTCGACCAGGAGTTCGGAACCTCCGGCGGCGGAGTTGCCGAGGTCCCGGCGGGAGAGGAAGACGATGCGGCGCGGATCGCCGGGCCGCGCCGCGGAGGGCTGAGCGGGCCGGGGACCGGCCGTGCGCAGCGAAGCGGGCACGTGCTGGGGCATGGGTGCTCCGATGCGTCTCGGGGTGCGGAACCGTGCGGCGGCCGCGGTGCGGTACCGCGTCCGGCACGGAAGGGCGGAAGGAAACGGACGGTGCGGGGTCGTGGGGACGGGGGTGAGTTAAGGGCGAGCGGGAGCGGTACGAGGCGGTACGGGACGGGCCGGTGCCGGGAAGTCGTACGGCGATACAGCGGATACGGGCCCTCGGTGGTACGGGTTCGGGACGGGCGGGTCCGGAGGGCGTGCCCGGTCCGGAGCCGCGCCGGGGAGCGACGGATGTCGCGCGCGGTCCCGGTCCCGGTGCCGTCCCGGTCCCGGTGAGCCGGCCCCGGAGGGTACCGGGGCCGCTCGGATGTGACGGGGTACTGCACGGATGGTGTGTTCGGGTGGGTGGGAGGGACAGTTTTCGCCCACCGGTTCATTGCGGCTACTCACCGGGATGACAAATTGCCCAACTGTTACCCGGCGTATCTCATCACCGGGTTGAGGATTCCGGTGCCGGGGCCGCGGCGGGGGACGCCGAGGGGTTCCCGGGACGTCCCCGGGCCACCAGGACCGTGCCCGCCACGGCCAGCAGCAGGCCGAGACCGCCCGCCCCGGCGGGCGCCGTCACCCCCACCAGCCTGAGCTTGCGGTTGTCGGCCTTCGCGATGTCGACCTGGGTCTTCTGCGTCTCCTCGGTGAACGCGATCCGGTCGCTGCGCAGCAGCACCACTTCGCCCTCGCCGGACTTCGCGCCGGGCGCCCGCAGGGTCTTGCGCGGACCGATCGCCGCGTACAGGATCCGCCCGGTCTTCCGGTCCACGACCAGCTCGATCCCCGTGTTGGAGTACCACTCCTCGGCGAGGACCTGGCCGCTCCCGCCCACCAGCACGCCCGGCACCTGCCGCGTCCCGGTCTTCGCCGGGGCGACCTCGCCGGTGAACCGGTAGCCCTCATAGCCCTGGACCTTCTTGGTGCCCCGGAACTCCAGCGGCACGGTGGCGCCCAGCGTGCTGTCCCACCAGCGGTAGGACCGCTTCTCCACATTGAACGGGAACTTCAGATATGCCTCGCCCTCGAAACGGGGCGTCTCCCCGCAGCAGTGCACGGGGGTGTTGGTCTTCCGGTCGGTCACCCAGCGTTCCACGGTCCACTGGAAGGCGTCGGTGGGATCGGACGCGGGCAGCGAGCCCGGGGTGTCGACACTGGTCGACACGTCCCAGACGGCCCGGCCGCTCTTCTCGCTGTCGGCCACGTCGCCGCGGACCTTACGGGTGATGGTGAGCTTTGTCTCATCGACGGTCTTGACCTTCTTGGCATCGAAATAACTGCCCTGACCTGTGAAGACCGTGGTCGCGTCGGTATCGATCGGGGTGCGCTGGGCGCGCGGCTCGACATACCAGGCGAGCATCGCGGCCAGCACCAGCAAGAAGGTGCCTATGCCCAGCAGAACGAGCGAGACGGGTGAGGTGGTACGGCGCATCCGGGCACTCCAGAAGGGGTTCGAGGCGGCTCGACACGGTGTCGGGAAATCACGGTCACGAGGTGACGGAACGTATGCGCGCGGGTGAGAAACGCAGCCGCGGTACGGGGCGGGAACCGTAGGCGCACCCTTGACGAGGTGTCAATGCATTGTTGAAACTGACTCCCGTCGGTCGGGGCCGACGCGCGCCACCAGCGGGACAGCGGGACCGGTAACGGGATCGGGAACCCGTTGACCCCCGCGATACGGGAAATCCGAGGGCACTGGCGCGGATCGTGTGGATGATCCAGGGTGGGGACGACCTTTCGACCGGAAAGGCTGGATCCCCAGCATGTCCAGACTGCTCGCCGCCGCACTCACCGTCGTGGCCGCCGCCGCCCTCGCCGTAGGCGCCGCCTTCGGTGTCGTGGCCGCCCTCGGCGCCACCCCGGACCAGCCCAACACGCCCCTCGTGACCTACGAGACGCCTGCCGGGGAGCGCTGACCGGATGCCCGCACCACCCCCCGGAACCCCGGGCGCGACCACGGCCTCCGCCGGCCCCGGGGACCGGACCGCGCCCCCGGCCGGGGCCCGTTCCGCCTGGCACGACGTACCGCGGAGCCAGGTCCGCCGGTTCGCGGCACTCGCCATGGCCGAGGCCCCCGCCCTGGCCGAGGAGATCCTGGCGGAGATCCGCCGCGAGTATCCGCACGTCCCGGTCATCCTCGACGACTCCGGGGAACCCAAATCCCTCATCGGCATCCGGCGTGCCATCGAGGTCTTCGTCCTCCATGTGGAGACGGGCGAGGACCGGCCCCGCGTCCACCCCGAGGTCTTCCAGGACTTCGGCCGCGGCGAGGGCATCGGCGGCCGCAGCCTCGACTCCCTCCAGGCCATCTACCGGCTCGGCGTCCGGCTCACCTGGCGGCGCCTCGCCGAGATCGGCCAGCGCGTGGACATCCCGCCGCCGGCCATGTACGAACTGGTCGACGCGGGCTACGAATACCTCGACGGCCTGGTCGACCAGTCGGTACGGGGCTATGCCGAGGCCGCCGCCCGGCAGGCCGGGGAACGCCTCCGGCTCCAGCGCGAGCTGATGGAACTCCTCCTCGCCGAACACCGCACCCGGCCCGCCGCGGGCCCGCACGAGATCGCCGCCGCCCTCGCCGAACGCGCCGCCCGGATCGGCTGGCCCCTGCCCGCCAAGGTCGCCGCAGGAGTACTGCTGCGCCCCGCCCGCCAGGCCGTCGCCCCCGCCGTCGGCGAGGGCGTCCTGCTGGACATGGAGGCCGAGCGCCCCCGGGTGGTCGTCCCCGATCTGGACGCGGCCGGACGGCCCGAACTGCTGCGGCGCGCCATGACCGGCTGGTCCGGCGCGATCGGACCACCGGTCCCGCTGGTCGACGCCGCCAAGTCACTGCGCTGGGCCGAGGCCGCCGTCCGCCTGATGGAACGCGGACTGCTCCCGGCGGGGGAGGTCCTGCACTGCACCGAACACACCGAGGCCCTGGTGCTCCTCCAGCCCGAGGAGCTGATCGACGATCTGGCGCGCCGCGCCCTCGCGCCGCTCGCCCACTGCGGGCGGACCCATGCCCGCCGCCTCGCCGAGACCCTGCTCGCCTGGCTGGAGACCCGGGGCGGCGCCCCCGAGGTCGCCGGGCGCCTCGGCGTCCACCCCCAGACCGTCCGCTACCGGCTCCGCCAGATCCGGGAACTGTGGGGCGACGAGATCGACGACCCCGACCGCCGCTTCGAACTCGAACTGGTCCTCCGCGCCCAGCGACTCCGCGGCGACCTGGGCCGGTTCACCCCCTGAGCCCGGTCACGCCCCGGGGGTGGCCCGGGCGCGGCCTGGGGTCCGCCCTCACTCTGCCGGGTCGTCCTCGTCGGGGTCGGCGAGATACCAGCCGATCACCCCACAGGACTCGCCCTCCTGCGGCGGCCGGGTCCAGGAACGGCTGGTGAAGGTATGCAGCCGCCCCTGTGTCAGCGCATGACGCGGCAGCCGGACACCGAACTCCCCTTCCACCGCCGCCAGCAGGGCCCGTTCCCGGTCGGCCCCGCCGTCCGGGTCGGCGCCGTCCTCCGGTGAGCCGAAGAACCGGTCCGGGGCCAGCGCCGCCGGTATCGCGCCGCTCGACCGGACCTCACCGTCGGCGTAGGTGAACGCGTACTCCTCGACCCCGTCGCGCGCCACCGAGAGATGGAAGGTGTCGTCCCCCGTTCTCAGATCGCTCCACACCACGACCGCGCGGGCGCCCGCCGCCGATGCCGCGGCGGCCGGGGAGACGAAGCGCTCTCCGTGGAACCGGGCGGGGCCGGAGTCGAAGGCGAAGCTCCAGCCTTCGCCCGCCCGGCCGACCGCCATCAGGGCCCGGTCATCGAGGGACGAGACCCCCCGTCGGCCCCGATACGCCTCACGATGAGCCTCCCAGGGGGTCATCGGCGGGTTCACCGGCCCTGTGTCGGCAACGCCGCCGTCCATCAGCCGCCCCGGTACGTCCGCCGGCTCCACCCCCTCCATCAGGACGAACCGGTACGACGTGCGGCTGCCGCCCGGGTCGGGCTCTGCGAGCCAGGCCAGGCCGTCCGGATCGAGCCCGGCTGTCGGCGCCGGAGCCGTACCCGACGCTCCGCCCCGGGGTGTGGCGAGCAGTTCGCGACCCCGCTCCTCGGTCAGCAGCGGTTCGAGTACGGGACTCGCCAGCCACCCCAAAGGGGCCAGGTAGTCCGGCCCCGGCGGCTCCCACTGGGGCAGAGCGTCCATCAGCGTCCGCCACGCCGCGTCCGTCTCGCCCCACCGGGCCAGCTCCCGCGCCCGCCCGACCGCTTCCCCGAACGGTCCGGCGGCCGGAGGGTTTTCGCCGAGGGGGATCGGGCCCGGAGCCCCTGTCGCCCACGCCCTCACCTCGCCTCCGGCGCCCTGCAACAGATATGCCGCCGAGTCGTCGCCCCCGGACGCCGGCTCCGTGCGGGTGGCCGTCATCGGCGGCAGCGGCTCGGCCGCCTCGGCCGTGATCAGTCCGCCGATCGAGATCATGTCGGTCCGACCGAGCAAACGGCGGATCTGGTCGCCCAGCTCGGTCGCGTGTGGTCTGCCGTATCCTGCGGCCTCGTCCAGCGCCGCCAGGGCCCCCTGCCAGTCGCCCTTCAACGCCGCCGTCCTGGCCTCTTCGACCTGGGCGTCCAGCCGCCGGGTTGTGGCGTTGGCGAAGACCGGCGCCCCGTCGTCCAGGCCCCGGCGAGCCCGCAGACTATGGAACTCCCGGTGCATGTTCCGCATGAAGGCGGCGAAGTCCTCATGCCGTTCGGGTGGGGCGGCCCGCCAGCTCGCCCAGGTGTACACCGCCCACTCGTCGTTCTCCGCGACGTCCTCGGGGTCCATCAGGACATAGGTGCAGTCGGACTGGACGTCCAGCTGGAGTCCACGCCGCCAGACGTCGACCCCCCGTCGCTCCTCGGGCCCGGCGTCCTCGTCCAGATACTCCTCGAACATCTCCGCCAGCCCCGACTCGTCGTCGTGGCAGCGGATGTGGTCGGTCCCCGCCAGCAGCCGGACGAAGCCGCCCGCGTGCTGCCAGCCGTCGCTGACCCGCAGGAACGACCGGTACGACGGCGGCAACCGCAGGCCCGTCCGCCGCTCCAGGGCCGTGATCCGCTCCTCGGACGCGGGCGGGAACCCCAGCCACCGCGCCTGCCGCGCCGCTTCCTCGTCCTCGTCCCGCGGGTCGTCGTCCACGAGGGAATCCGCCCACTCCCCGCTCCATTCGAGCAGAAAGCCCCGCCAGTCGAACGTCGTGGTGTTCGTCATATCGGCGATGCTGCCACCCGGCACTGACAACGCCCCGCCGCCGGCCGGGGCGACCCGGGCGCCGGACCGTGACGACGTCAACCGGGTCGTCGGCGATTCACCCTTCCAGGGGAGGGTGGCGGAGAGTTCGGCAGTGGCTTTCGGCCAGGACGGGGGCGGCCGTTGTGAGCGGCGCGATCCCTGGGACGGGGGTTGCGGCCCGGGGAGGACCCGGTCCCGGGAGGCGGGCGTGAACTCCGGTACGCGCGCGGGGAAACCTCTGGCACAAGGTTGACCGAACCCGCCCCTTCATCACTTTACGTATCAATGAACCCGCGTTTCGCTACCCACTGTTGCGGGCTGTCGCGGCGTACCAGCGGTACGTGCCGTCGGCGGTGCCCGCCTCCCGACAGCGCAGACTCGAAGGGGATGAACCATGGCCACACCTCCCGCTCCGCTCCGCGTCGCCCTCGTCAACGGAAGCTTCGAGAGCCCCGTCGTCACCGATATGGCGTTTCTGCCGGATGCCTCGCAGACCCAGACACCCGGACGGGTCCCCGGCTGGCTCACCACCGCGTCCGACCATCTGATCGAACTGTGGCACTCCGGCTTCCAGGGCGTGCCGGCGGCCGACGGCGCCCAGTTCGCCGAGTTGAACGCCAACGAGGTCTCGACGCTCTACCAGGACCTCCCCACCACCCCCGGGACCAAGCTGTACTGGCGGCTCCACCACCGGGGGCGACAGGGCCGGGACACCATGGCCCTGGACATCGGCGCACCCGGCGCCGCCGTCGAGCAGCAGCGGTTCACCGACGGCAATACCGAGTGGGGCCACTACACCGGCGTCTACACCGTCCCGGCGGGACAGAGCCTGACACGGTTCGCCTTCCGGTCCATCTCGGCGGCCGGAGGCAACCGCGGCGTCGGCAACTTCCTGGACGGCATCTTCTTCGGGACCGCACCGTTCGTGGTCCTGGAGAAGACCGCCGTGCCGATGGGGCCGCTGGAGGTCGGTGACACCCTCACCTACCGTGTCACGGCGCGCAACGAGGGCGGCGGCGACGCCGAGAACCTCGTCCTCACCGACGCCGTACCGGAGGGCACCACCTATCTGCCCGGTTCCCTGCGGATCGTCGACGGCCCCGGCACCGGTGTCAGGACCGACACCGCAGGGGACGACCAGGCGGAGTACGACGCCGCGTCCGGCAGAGTCGTCTTCCGGCTCGGCGCCGGGGCCTCGGCCGGTCAGGGCGGCAGTCTGCCCAACACCCTCGCGCTCCCGGCCGGGACGACCGCCGAGTACCGGGTCGTGATCGACCGGGCCGCGGGAGGAAAGAGGATCGTCAACACCGCCACCGCCACCTACGAGAACCGGCTGGGGGAGCGGCCCGAACCGCTGACCGCCACGTCCGACGAGGAGATCACCGAGGTCAGGCCCGCCGCCGACCTGGCGGTGACCAAGGCCGCCGACGGGACCACCGTCACCGTCGGGCAGACGGTGACCTACCGGATCTCGGTCCACAACAAGGGCCCGAACCGGGCGACCGGAGTCACGGTCACCGACCGGCTCCCCGAGGGCCTCGCCTTCCTGACGGCCAAGACCGCGTCGGGCGGCTACGACCCGGCCACCGGTCGGTGGACCGTCGGCGAACTGGCCGAGGGCGCGACGGCCACGCTGGTACTCCGGGCCAAGGCCACCAGGCCCGGACCGGTCGAGAACACCGCCACCGCCACCGCCGTCGAGAAGGACCCCGACCCGGCCGACAACACCGACTCGGTGACCATCTGCGTCGAACCGGCCCCCTCCTGCTGCGACCCCTGCGCGTCGGAGGGATGACCAGGGCCCGGCCCCGGCCCGGCCGCATGGCGGGCCGGGGCCGGGTGACTCACACCAGTACACTGGTCCAGTCACTCGAACATTGGTCTAGTGAGGGAGGGTTCATGACGGTCGACGAGGTCATGGCCGAGCTGGAGCAGTCGTGGAACACGGCCGACGGGGCCGCGTGGGCGGCACACTTCGAGGAGGACGCGGACTATGTCGACGCGCTGGGCCGCATCCAGAAGGGGCGGGCCGTGATCGCGGCCGAGCACCAGAAGATCCTCGACACCGTCTACCGGGACAGCAGGCTGCGGATGCGACGGCTCACCGGCCGGACGATCGGCGGCGGCCTGGAACTGGTGCACAGCGCGACCGAGCTGGAGGTGCCCGCCGGGCCCCGCGCCGGGCGATGGCACTCGGTCCAGACACAACTCTTCCGCGCCGGACGGATACTGGCGTTCCACAACACCATGCGGACGGACGTGGCCGACTTCTGCGGCCGGGACGAGGACTTCGCCCGGCTCTCCCCGCTCCAGTGGGGGGCCGGTGCCGTGTAGCGCCGCCGCCCGGACGCCGGGTCGCACCCCCGGCGCGAAGGCGGGCCGGAGCCCCGGGGTGCTCATCCCGGGGCTCCGGCCTCCCCGGTGAGCTGGGCCGTGAGTGTCTCCGTGTCCGGGGCGATCCACTCCTCGGTGAGGAGGCCGCCTGCCACCCCGTACAACTCGATACCGGAGTACTCGACGCGGCGGCCGGTGGCGGGCAGGCCCCGGAACTCGCCCAGGTGCGTGCCCCGGATCGTCACCCGGACCGCGACCCGGTCGCCCGTGCCGAAGGCGTCGTCGACCGTGACCCGGAAGTCGGGGAAGGCGGTACGCATCACCTCCACGTTCCGCCGCCACGCGGCACGGCCCGTCATCCGGAACGGCATCCCCGCGATATTGATGCCGAAGTCCTCCGTCATCATCCGGGTGCAGGCGTCGAGATCACGGCGGTTCAGGGCGGCGAAGGCGGCGCGGATCAGCGCGACGGGGTCCTCCCCGGGCCGCGCCGGTACGGGTACGCGTTCGGATACGGATACGGGCACGGGTATGTCGCCGGTCATGGCGGGACCTCCGACGGGTCGACGGCGGATCGGGCCGGTCGAGCCCGGCCCCTTTGGGGCAGGGGCGCGGGCACGTCACCAGGACACACCCTGACGCCGCGACAAGGTCAACCGCTGCGGCCCCTCAGGGGATCGCCCGCAGCGTGCCCCGGTGGAAGACGATGGACGAGCCCGCCGACGCGGTACCCAGCGCCGCGACCCGGGCCAGTACGAAATCGTGGTCGCCCAGCCTGCGGACGTCCTCGATCCGGCAGTCAAGCCAGGCCGCGGCGCCGGGGAGCAGGGGATTGCCCGAGGGCGACGTACCGTACGACAGTCCGGCGAACTTGTCCGTGCCGCTGGACGCGAACCGGGCGCACAGCTCCTGCTGGTCCCCGGCGAGGACGTTCACGGCGAACGTGGGCGCTGTCCGCATCTCCCGCCAGCTGGTGGACTTCTCGTCGATGAAGACGCCGACCAGCGGCGGCCGCAGGGAGACGGAGACGAACGAGCCCACCGTCAGGCCCGCGGGGCCGAGCCGGGTCGCCGCCGTGACGACGGTGACGGCGGTCGGCACCTCGCGCAGGACCCCGCGCAGTACGGCGGGGGCGATCCGCGCGCCGGCGGGCGCGGACGAAGTCGGGCCCATCGCTGACCTCCCGGTCGAGTCGGCCTGGCCCGACCCTGCCAGCCCGGCCTCGCGCGCCGGTCGCCCCCCGGTCGCGGTTGGCAAGGAGGCGCCCGCCGCCTGCCCGGCAACTCCCTCCGCGCGCCGGTCCGTCCCGGCCCCGCCGACGGCCCGGCGGGGGCGGGACACCGGCTCCGCCGTCAGCCGGCCGGGAAGAGCGTCCTGGTGAAGTACTGGGTGTCGAAGTACTCCCGCATCACGGCGATCCGGCCGTCCCGGACGGTGTAGACCGAGACGATGTCGGTCTCGTACGGCACCCCGGCGCGGGCCGTGGACCGGGCGACGCAGTCCAGGACCACCGTGTCGCCCTCGGCCACCAGCCCCCGGGTCTCCACGGTGTAGGGGGCGTCGGGGGTGAACCGCTCCATCAGCGGCAGCATGAACTTGTTGAGGATCTCGTCGAATCCGACCCACGCCCCGGCCAGCGGATGATCGCCCGGGATATGGAACACGGCATCGTCGTGAAGGGTGGCCGTGATGGCCTCCGGGTCCCGTGCGTCGATGGCCCGGAGATAGGCGAGGACGACACTTTTCGCGTCCGGATGCGTCATGGCGGCTCCTGTAGTCGAGACGAGAAGTGCATGTAGAGCGGGTGGAAAGCGCTGTAGGCGGAATCCGGGATTTCCGTTCCGCTTATCCGGTGGGCCGGAGTCGCGGACCGCCGGAATCCCGCGGTCCGTCGGTGAACGCGAAGATCGCGGTCCCGGCGGCGCCGAGCGCGGCAGTTCCGCCCGCTCAGGACGTTACACGGGTCGGCCGACCACCAAATCCGGGCAATGAGTAGGGAAAAGTGGTCGAAGGGAGTTCAATTACCGTCCGCGGAGGGGTGGGAGGGCGTGGAATGGGTCTGCCGTCCTGAGCAGCGCCGATGGGGCACGGAGCGGCTCGTGGAGTGGCCGGAAACGCGCTGGAACCAGAAGAGGGGCACTGATACTTACACTTGTTTCAGGACATCACGAAGGTTAATGTACCTCCACAAGCCAGGCGCGGATTGACCGCCGATGGGGCTGGCATACGTCACACACGGGGTTCCGTCGCTGATCTGACAGCGGCGGAGTGACACGCATAGGGGACATCGCGCATGCAGCAGAACTGTGCATCGAACACTCCGGAGTACCGCGCGCCACGGGCCGCGGACACCGACTGTCGACCGTGCGGTGCGTCCGCGGGACGCCCGGGGCGGAATTAGCTGTTCCGTTCCGTTGTCGCTCCGGCGGTGTGCGGACATCGCCGGGCCGACGGCGCGGAACCGCGGCCCGAAGCCGAACCCGGTCCTGGGATCGGAAACGATCACTCATGGGCCGACCGGGGGACGACACCCGGAGCTTCGGGTCCGTCGGCGCGCGGAGACATCCGCGACCCGGGGATCAGATTCCCGCAAAGAAACACACCAGTCCGCTGTCTCGGATTAAGTCAATTGCGGAGCAGTCATGTGGTTTCGAGTGCTAGGACCATTAGAAGTCGTCAAAGAAGATCACATCATCCCGCTGGGCGGTACCAAGCAGCGGGCGACACTGGGCTATCTGCTGCTCAACGCCAATCGCGTGGTGTCGTCGAGGGAGCTCCTCGGCGCCCTCTGGCCCGACGGCGCCCTCCCGGCCACCGCGCGCAAAATCCTCCAGAACGCCGTATGGGGCCTGCGGGGCGCCCTCGCGGCCGACCGGGCCGACCGCCAGGCCGGTGTCCTGCTCACCAAGGCACCCGGCTACGTCCTGCGGATCGACCCGGACCAGGTCGACCTCCACCTCTTCCACCGCGGGCTCCGCGAGGGGCGCGCCCTGCTGGAGTCCGGCGCCTCCGCCGAGGCCGCCGACACCCTCCGCAACGCCCTGGCGCTGTGGCAGGGGCAGGTCCTGGCCGACCTGGTGGAAAGCGGGATCAACTGGCCCGAGCTGGCCGCGGCGGCCAGCGCCCGGCTGGACGCCATGGAGGACTACTTCGAAGCCGAACTCCGCTGCGGCCGGCACCAGTCGATGCTGGGCGCGCTGGAGGCGACGGTCGAGGCCGAACCCCTGCGGGAGCGGCTCTGCGGCCAGCTGATGCTCGCCCTGTACCGATGCGGCCGACAGGCCGACGCGCTCAATGTGTACAGCCGGGTCAGGGCGTCCCTGATCGAGGATCTCGGCCTCGAACCCCAGCGGGAGCTCCAAGCCCTCCAACAGGCCATCCTGCACCAGGACTCGGAGCTGTCCCCGGCGGCGACCGGTTCGCCGACGGTCGCCGCCCCGACCCCGGCCCCGACCGCGGCGCCGGTTCAGGCCGTGGCGGCCGCCCGTGCCGCGCCCGGCGCGCGGCAGGAGCCCGTACGGACCGGTTCCCCGCGGCCGGTCGTCCCGGCGCCCGCCGCCGAGGCGGCATCGCGCGCCGGGGACGCCGCCCGTGAATCGGACGGCCCGGAGGGGCGGCTGCCCGCCAGCCGCCGCCCGGTCAGTGTGCTGCTGCTGGACGCCCGGCTGACCTCCGGGCCCGACCGGAGCAGGCCGGAGGGCGCCGACGAACTCCGCGACACCGTCACCGGACGGATCCGGGAACTGGTGCACGGCTTCGGCGGATCGGTGATCTGCTCGATCGGCTCCACCCGGCTCGCGGTCTTCGGCCCCGAGGGCGGCGGTGACGGCTACGCCGAGCGGGCGGTCCGCGCGGCGCTGGCGATCCGGGGCGAGTTCCACGCCCCGGACGGGGTGATCCCGCTCAGCCGGTCGATCCGCCGGGCCTGCGAGGTCACGGTCAGCGCCGCGGTGGCCACCGGGCAGGCGCTGCTGCGGTACGAGGAGCGCTGCTCCGAGGCCCTGGCCTCGGCGGACGGGTCGCTGCTGGACGAGTGCCAGTCCCTGCTGTCGCTGGCCGCCCCGGGGGACATCCGGGTCTGCGACGCCACCTGGCGGATGACCGTCCCGGCGCTCTCCTACGTCCAGGCCGGGGAGGCGCCCCGGGTCTGGAAGCTGACCCGGACACCGCGCCGGGACGAGCGGGCCCAGCGGCCCCGGGTGGTCGACCGGGAGATCGAACTCGACGTCCTCCGCGGCATGCTGGAGCGCGTCCGGCAGAGCGGCACCCCGCATGTGGTGACGGTCTTCGGCGAGGCGGGCACCGGCAAGAGCCGGCTGCTGGAGGAGTTCGAGCGGCGGGCCATGGGGCAGCCTTCGGCGATGCGCTTCGTGGTTCCCGGCGGCCTCGGCGGCGACGGCGAGACCTGCTGCGACGCGCATCTCTTCCACTCCCGGATGAGTCCGCTGCTCGATCCGCACGGCGCCGAGACCCGCAAGATGGACCTCGGCCAGCTGGCCCGGTCCACCCGGACCCCGCTGGTCGGCCTCGAACCCCACTGTCCGCTGGTGGTGATGGTCGACGATCTGCACGAGGCGGACGACGCCGTACTGGACTTCATCGGTGCCGTCGGTCAGGAGACCGCCGAAGGCGCCGTGTTCATCGTCGCCACGGCCCATCCCAAGTTCCTGGAGCGCCGTCCGGGATGGGGCGGCGGCGTTCCCCGCTTCACCACCCTCTCCATAGGCCCGGCGGGGGCGGCGGCCCGGCCGCTGCCTTCGCCGTCCCGGGCCGATCTCGTCGGCCGGAGCTTTCCCGGCTATGCCGACTGCACGCCCTGACACGGGCGATATCCGCCCCGGCGACCCCGGAGCGGAGCGCGCCGAGGGGACGGAGCCGCCATGGCTCCGTTCCCTTTGCGTCGTACGGCCGCCGGGGCATACGGCGACCGGTTCCGGTTCTTCGTCACGGCTGACACTCTCGTCACTGCGGTACCGGGCCGACCGCTGCCCCGGGCCGTGAAGAATATATTCACGGCGTATGTCGAGTGGCTTTGGTCATGCCCCGGTAACCGTCCCGAATGGTGGAATTCCGCCCGGTCGGTGAGCGCAACGGTATGAGCCGTCGATTGACGCGAAATGTGCGACGACGGCTAGCATCATATTTTAGCTGCAATTGAATCGCATTTTACTCGACTTCGCCAGTACGCCAGGCAAAAGATCCAGGTCGCTTACCGGGAAGGTGTACGAGACATCGTGGAATTCTCCGTACTGGGACCTCTGCGGATGCTTGAACGCGGGGTGTCCTACACACCGACTGCACCGAAGCAACGGCAACTGCTGGCCTTGCTCCTGCTCAACGCGAACGAGGTGGTGTCGACCGGTACATGTATCGAAGAGCTGTGGGAGGACGCTCCTCCCAACAGCGCCCTGTCGACCCTTCAGTCGTACATCCTCCAACTCCGGCGCAGTTTGCGCCGGGTGCCCCGGATCGGCAGTCTTCAGGCCGCCCGGGGGATTCTGGAGACTCGCGACGGGGGATATCTGCTCGCCGTGGCCGACGGTGAACTCGACGCCGACCGGTTCTGGGGGCTCGTCAGGGAGGGGCGCGGGGCGCTCCGGCACGACGACGAACGGGGTTCGGCCCGGCTGGCGGAGGCGCTGAGGCTCTGGCACGGCGCCGCGCTCTCCGACGTCCAGCGGGGGCCGGTGCTGCGGGCGCACCTCGTGGGTCTGGAGGAGGAGCGCGTCAGCGTTCACGAGCAGCGGATCGCCGCCGATCTCCGGCTGGGGCGGCACCAGGAACTGCTGGGCGAGCTGAGCGGACTCACGGTCCGCTATCCGACGCACGAGAGCCTGCACGCCCAGTTCATGCTGGCGCTCTACCGGGCGGGCCGGCGGACCCAGGCCCTTGAGGTGCAGCGGCGGCTGAGTACGGTGCTCCGTACCGAGCTGGGGCTCGATCCGTCGCCCCGGCTGCGGCGGCTGCACCAGGCCATCCTCATGGGGGACGCGACGATCGACGCGCCCGCCGACACGGACGGCGTACTGTCCGCCGACCGCCCGGCGCCGCCGTCCGGCCGGGGCGCCGCGGCGGCGAGCGGTGAACTGGTCGCCGCCGCCCGGACCGCGCGCCGACGGGAGCCGCTGCTGAAGCGCTGAGCGCGGTAAGGGGGTAAGGGGGTAACGGGGGTAAGGGGGGTAAGGGGGTAAGACCTCGGAAGGGGGCCGGTACGACACCGCGCGGGGGTGTCGTACCGGCCCCCTTCCACGAAGGTCCTCCGGGAAGCCTGTGCCAGGTGGGTGCCCGCGCCGGGTGCCGGGGGGTTCCGGCGTTCAGGCCCCGGTGTCCGGCCGGGCCGCCGGGTCCCCGGCTGTATCCGCCGTACCGGCCGTGAGGTTGGCCGCGAGGAAGGAGTCGGCGACGGCCCTGACGTACTCCGGGCCGAAGGTGCGCTCCGCCAGCAGCCGACGGAAGATCAGCGGACCCGCCAGCTGGTCGATCGCCAGCTCCACATCGAGATCGGGACGGAGCGTCCCGTCGTCCCTGGCCCGCCCGACGATCGCCCGGAACCCCCCGGAACCCGCCTGGTACAGGGCTTCCTTGAGTCCGGAGAAGGCCGGGTCGACGCCCGCGCGCTCCACGACCGCCCGCATACCGCGTTCGGCCACGGGATCGTGCAGCAGCTCGCGCAAGCCGTCGAGCTGGCCGATCAGATCGTCGCGCAGTACTCCCGTCGGCGCGGGGCGCACCGAGGCGATGCGCTGGGCGATCGCCTCGTAGAGCAGGGCGGCCGCGTCGGGCCAGTGGCGGTAGAGGGTCGTCCGGCCCACTCCGCTGCGGGCGGCGACCGTGACATGGGTGACCGCCGCCCAGCCCTGTTCCACCAGCAGCTCCTGCGCCGCGGCCAGGGCCGATGCCCGGCTGCGGGCCGCCCTCGGGTCCATGCCGCGCCCGGGCACACGCGGGCCGTGTCCCGTGGTGTCGGCCTGTGCGGACATCTGCTCCCCTTGGCTCGTCGTCCCCGGTCGGTCTGTTGTACGGGCCCGAGTCTGCCACTTCCTTCCGGCCCGCGGGCGCCCCGGGGCATCCGGTGCCACCCGTACGTGCCGGGCCGCCGCGGCCGCCCTCCGGGGGCTCCGCGGCGGCCCGGTCGTCCGGTCTTCCGGTCGCTCAGCCGCGGAAGGCGTCCAGATGGTCCCGGGCCCAGTCGGCGAAGGAGCGCGGCGCGCGGCCGAGGACGTCCTCGACGTGCGGCGAGAGCCTGCCGTGGAGTTCGGCGCCGTGGGCCACGGCCTCCTCCAGGGTCCTGATCACCCCGTTCGCGGTCTCCTCGTTGAACCGGGTCAGCAGCATCCGCCGGAAGTCGGCCAGGGGGATCGGTTCGAACCGCAGTTCCCGGCCGAGGAGGCCGCCGAGTACGGCGGTCTGCTCGCGGGCCGTCAGGGCCTCGGGCCCGGTGAGCTCGTACACCCGGCCCCGGTGTCCCTCGCCGGTCAGGGCCCGGACGGCGACCCCGGCGACGTCGCGCGGGTCCACGACGGCCTCGGGGACGTCCGCGAGCGGGCCGCGGGCGGTCCCGTCGGCCTTGATGCCGGGCGCCCAGCCGAGGTTCATGCTCATGAAGCCGTTCGGCCGGAGCACGGTCCACGGCACACCCGACTCCCGCAGCGCGTCCTCGGCGAGCCGGTGCCAGTGGCCCAGCGGATTGGCCCGGGGGTCGTCGGCGACCTCGACTCCGAGGGTCGACAGCTGCACGATGTGCTCGACCCCCGCCGTCCGCGCGGCGGCCACGAGCCGGGCGTCGTGGGTGGCCTTGTCGGCGCCCAGGGACATCAGGAAGACCTTCTGGATCCCGTCGAGCGCGGCGGGCAGGGTCTCGGGTCGGTTCAGATCGGCGGTCACGACCTCGAACCCCGGCCCCGGCACCAGCCCGCCCGCCGCCGGGTCACGGCTGAGCGCCCGTACCTTCCGGCCGTCCTCGCGCAGCAGGGACAGCACCTTTCCGCCTACGTTCCCCGTCGCTCCGGTCACCAGGATCACAGTCGTCTCCCTGTCTTTGTCGTCATCGTCATCAGCGTCATCGGTGTCGGTTTCGGTGTCGCAGGTGTCCTCATCGATCGCCGCGGCGCGGTGCCGGGCGGTCGAGTACGGTCCGCAGGGCGCCCTCCAGCGCGCGGACCGCCGGGTCCGTCCCCCCGGCCGGGCCGGGCGAGCGCCAGGCGACGAACCGGTCGGGGCGGACCAGGACGGCCCCGGCCCCGGTGATCCCGTAACTCCGCAGCCAGTCGCCGCCGCCCAGCCGGTGTACGGGCAGCGGGAGGCCGAGCCGGGCGGCGACCTCCGCCGCCGCCGCGCTCCATTCGTCCGCCGGACCGTCCCCGGCCGCCCCCGTCAGCAGGACGAAGGACCTGCCGAAGAGCGCGGTGGTGGCGGCGGCTGGCGCGCCGTCGGGCAGTTCCGCGTACGGCGCCCGGGACCCGGGGCGGCCGGTCGGCGCGGCCGGGTCCTCCAGCGGCTCCCCGGTGTCGTCCGGCTCGCGGACCACGGCCCGGGAGAGGTGGCGGTAGCCGAACGCCTGGACCACCGGCGGCAGCGGCGCCGCGAGTGCCCCGTCGTCGAGATAGGGCGCCAGCCGTTCCACGGTGTTGCGGAGCTGCTGCTCGCCGATCATCTCGGAGACCGGCCGGCGCTCGGCGTCATGGCTGTCGAGCAGTCCGGGGCCCGCCTCGCCCTTGAGGACCATGGCCAGCTTCCACGCCAGGTAGAAGCCGTCCGTGACGGCGGTATTGCCGCCGAGACCACCAGGGGCCGGGACCAGCCGGGCCGCGTCGCCCACCAGGTGCACCCGGCCGTCGCCGAACCGGTCGGCGATCATGCTGAGGATCTCGGTCCGGCCCGTCTCGACCACCTTCAGCGGCAGATCCGGCAGCCCGAGCCCGGTCCTGACGAGTTCGGCGCACCGCTCGTCGGTGAAGGCGCCGAAGTCCGGCGGGTGCTGCGACATCCCGAGCACATAGCCGTACCGGCCGGGTACATCGGTGGTGTAGAAGACGCCCGGCACCGGTTCCTGCAACCAGAACAGGGCGAATCTGCGGCCTTCGGCGACCTCGGGCAGCGCGGCCAGCGGCTCGCTGAGATCGGCGTCGAAGAAGACCCGGAAGATCTCGCCGAGGTCGCCGCGCCCGTGCATGCCGATGCCCAGGCCCGCGCGGACCGGGCTGTGCCGTCCGTCGGCGCCGACGAGATAGTCGGCGGTCACGGTCCGCTCGGCGCCGGTCCGCCGGTCGTACAGTACGGCGGTCACCGCGTCCGCCGACTGCGCGAAGGACACCAGCTCGGTGTCGAACCGCAGCTCGGCGCCCAGCTCCCGGGCCCGGTCGGCGAGGATCACCTCGGTCCGCTCCTGGCTCGCCATCGCCCAGTCCTCGGGCGACACATGACGCATCGCCATATCGGCGCCGGTGATGGTCTTCCGGACCGGCCCGGTGAGGGAGTCGGCGATCACCATCAGGAACTCGCCGGTCCCGCCGTCGGGTCCGGCCGCCGCGATCCGCTCGGCCACCCCGGCGATCCGCAGCACCTCCATGGTGTGCGGGTACTGGCCCCGGGCCTTCATCACGACCGACGTACCGGGGTGCTTCTCCACCACCACGGGCCGGATGCCGTACGAGCCCAGGAAGAGGGCGGTGGTCAGCCCCGCCAGGCCGCCGCCCGCGATCAGTACGGGCAGGTGTTCATCCGCCACCAGGACTCCTCGGTCGTCGGGGGAGTGCTTCTCGGGGTGCCCAGTCTGGGGAGCCGGGTTGGTGCGCCGATGGGGTCCCCGTCCACGCCGGATCCCGTCCGCGCCCCTCCACCGCCGCACCAACGGCGCATCAGCGCCGGGACCGAGGGTGAGGGGCGGCGACGGGGCAGACCGCCCCGCCCGCCGCGGGGGAGCCCCACCGGCCCCCGCCCGTCCGCCGGACGAACAGGAGTCGTCGTGGTCGTCTTCGTCAACAAGCTGACGCTCACCGGAGCGGCCGAGGACCTGGAGCGCGTCTACGCCCATGTCGCGGAGTTCATGCGCACCAGGCCCGGACTGATCCGCTATCAGCTCGTACGGTCGCAGAACGATCCGTCCGTCTACTTCAACGTCGCCGAGTGGCAGGACCAGGGGTCCTTCGAGGCTGCCCTGAAGGAGCCGGAGTTCCGGGCCAGGCTGAGGGCCCTGGGTACGGTCATCAAGGGCGAGCCGCATCTGTCCGACCCGGTCGAATCCGGGGTCGGGGAGGTCTGAGCCGTGTCCGGACCCCTGAAGGCCGCCACCCCGGTCGACGGCGACACCTACGCCGGAATCCTCCAGTTCTACGCCGAGCACATGCAGCTCCTCGACGAGCGCGCGGCCGAGGAGTGGGCCGACGGCTTCACCGAGGACGCCGTCTTCGAGCAGAACGTCAAACCGGAGCCGTGGCGCGGCCGGTCCGTGATCGCCGAGCGGATGCGGGCCGGTCTCGCCCGGCAGGCCGGGCGGGACGTCCAGCGCCGTCACTGGTTCGGCATGGTGGCCTGCGACCGGCGGGCCGACGACACCGTGGTGACCCGCTACTACGCCCAGGTCATCGAGACCCCGAGGGGCGGGCGGGCCACCACCTACCTCAGCACCACCGGCGAGGACGTGCTGGTGCTGCGGGACGGCCGGTGGCGGATCCGCCACCGGCTGATCACCCATGACGCGACCTGAGAGCGGAGGAGCCCGAGCATGAGCGAGCCCGAGACCGGCCCCGAGACCGGCCCCGATACCGCGCCCGAGCTGACGCGGGAGCGGGTGGCGGCGGCGTACGCGTCGCTGGTGACCGGGGACCGGGAGCTGATCGCCCGGTACTGGTCGGAGGACGTACGGTTCCAGATGCCCGGAAACCACCAGTACGCGGGCTGGTTCGAGGGCCTGGACGAGTATCTGGAGAAGATGGGCAAGCTGATGGCGGCTACCAAGGGCCGGATCAGCTCCGAGACCCTCGACGTGCTGATCGACCCCGTGGCGGGCGTCTCCGTCGACGTCTACCGCCTCGACGGCCACCGCGGCCATGCCGAGGAGGGCGCGACCTCCCCGTACGACCGGCTGCGGATCGAGGGCGTCCACGTCCTGCGCTGGGAGGACGGCCGGATCGCCGAGGGCCGCAGCGCGCTCTTCGCCGACGGGGTCACCCAGGCCAACCTGTGGTGGTCCCCGGTCGGCGCCGACGGCACCCGTCACGAGTACTGATCCGGCGCGGCCGGCCGGAGGTGTCCGGACCTTCGCGGGGCCGTCCGGGGCTCCCGGGCGGCCCCGCCCCGCGCGCCGCGACGAGGAAGGGGACCTCCCATGGCACACGCAC
The DNA here is from genome assembly GCF_040635975.1 of Streptomyces sp. NPDC006798. NCBI lineage: Bacteria > Bacillati > Actinomycetota > Actinomycetes > Kitasatosporales > Streptomycetaceae > Streptomyces > Streptomyces sp. NPDC006798. The sequence continues at coordinate 21,701 of NZ_JBEYIS010000054.1, read as the reverse complement.
AGCCGGCGTCACAGGAACCAGTACATACTCGTACATATCCATATACACAAGCGCGGCCGGAGCGGGCGGAGTACGCGTTCGAGGGCCGTACGGTGGTCGTCACCGGCGGCGGCTCGGGCATCGGCCGGGCGACGGCCCACGCCTTCGCCGACGAGGGCGCCCGGGTCCTGGTGGTGGGCCGCAGGACCGAGGCGCTGGCGGAGACCGCCCGGCACCGGCCGGGGATCCGCTGCTACGGCGCCGATCTCTCCGACCCGGAGGCCCCGGCGGCCGTGGTGGCCGAGGCCGTCCGGGAGTTCGGCGGGATCGACGTCCTCGTCAACAACGCGGCCCGGCTGCGGCCCGAACCCCTCGGCCGGATCGACGACCTCGACGCCCGGACGGAGCTACGGGTCAATCTGCTCGCGCCGCTCTTCCTCACCCAGGAGGCGCTGCCGCGGCTGGAGGCCGCCAAGGGCACCGTCGTCAATGTCTCCACCGCCGGGATCGGCCGGGGCTGGGCGGGGCATTCGGTGTACGGCGCCGCGAAGACGGCGCTCGACTTCCTCACCCGGACCTGGGCGGTGGAGCTGGCACCGCGCGGCATCCGGGTCGTGGGCATCGCACCCGGGCCCGTCGACACCCCGCTCGCCGAGCGCGCCGGACTCGGACCCGACGAGGTGGCCCGGCTGCGGGCCCGGCAGAGCGCCCGGGTGCCCCTGGGCCGGGTCGGGCAGCCGGAGGAGGTGGCGCGCTGGGCGGTCGAACTGGCCCGACCGGAGGCCGCCTTCACCACCGGACTGGTCCTGCCCGTGGACGGCGGGGCGAGCGCCGTCTTCTGACCGTTTCCCACCCCGACCGTCACCATCCGGGAGTCCGTATGGAATTCGGCATCAACTTCTTCCCCACCGTCGGACCCGGCGACAAGGACGCCGCCGACTACTTCGAGGAGGCCCTGCGGCTGGTCGAACGCGCCGAGGAGTACGGCTTCGACCATGTGAAGACGGTCGAGCACTACTTCTTCCGGTACGGCGGCTACTGCCCCGACCCGGTGACGTTCCTGGCCGCCGCGGCGGCCCGTACCGAGCGGATCCAGCTCGTGACCGGGGCCGTCATCCCCGCCTTCACCCATCCGGTGAAGCTGGCGGGGAAGCTGGCCATGCTCGACAACATCTCCCGGGGCCGGCTCCGGGTCGGCTTCGGACGGGCCTTCCTGCCCGGTGAGTTCGACGCCTTCGGCATCGACCTGGACGAGAGCCGGGCCCGGTTCGACGAGGGCGTACTGGCCTGCCGCAGGCTCTGGTCCGAGGCGGACGTCGTCTTCGACGGCGCCTTCCACTCCTTCGGCCCGGTCACCCTGCTGCCCCGGCCCCACCAGCGGCCCCACCCGCCGATCCTGGTCGCCACGGCCAAGACCGCCGCCTCCTGCGAACAGGCGGGCCGGGACGGCCACGGCCTGATGATGGTGCCGTCGATCAACAAGCGGGAGACCGTCCAGGAGATGCTCGGCCTCTACCGCAAGGCGTGGGCCGACGCGGGCCACCCGGGCGAGGGCGAGGTCCACATGAGCTACGGCTGCTATCTCAGCGACGACGCCGACGAGGCCAGGACCAAGGGCCGGGAGTACGCGCGCCGCGCCAACGCCGTGATGCGGGACGCGGTCGCCGCCTGGGCCGAACGCCGCAGCACCGGCTACGCCGGATACGAGAAGGTCGTGGAGAACATCGCCCGCCACGACTTCGACCGGTCGCTCGCCGAGAACAAGACCCTGGTCGGTACCCCCGACGAGATCGTGGAGCGGCTGCGGACCATCCGGGAGTGGTTCGGCGAGATCTCCGTCAGCCTCCAGGTGATCTCCGGCAATCCGCCCTACGAGGAGTCCGAGCGGACGATCCGGCTCTTCGCGGAGGGCGTGCTGCCGCACTTCCGTACGACGGGCTGACCCGAGGTCTTACGTACGTACGGGCCGGGCCCCGGGGGACATCCGGGGCCCGGCCCGTACGTATGACGTGCGACGCCCGCGCGGTGCGCGGCCGGTCGTCAGGCGCCGGTGGTGACGTCCTGGACCAGGTGCCGGGCGGACCGGGCCGCGACCGCCGTGACCGTGAGGGCGGGCGGCACCCCCGTACCGGGCAGCAGGGAGCCGTCGATCACATACAGACCGGGATGTCCGGCGACCCGGCCCGCGTCGTCGGTGGCCGTGCCCAGCGGGACGCCGCCGACCACATTGCCCCCGGTGGTGCCGATCCGGCTGAAGGCCGTACGGCTCCCCGGGTTGGCCTCGTCCAGCCGGTCCAGGGTGCGGGTGATCGAGGCCCGCGCCCCCGCGAAGGCGGGATCGTCGACGGGCCAGCTCAGTACGGCGTCGTCGAGGTCCGGGTCGTAGCGGAAGACACCGAGCGCCGGGGCGGGCACCGAACCGATGGTGGTGATCCAGCCCTCGCCCGCCGGGGCGTCCGGCCAGGGGAAGTTGAGCAGGGAGACGGGCCGGGCCGGGTCGTCCTTGCCGTCCTGGGCGATGATCGCGGACGGGCCGCCCTGACGGGGGTTGTTCTCCGCCATGCCCGTCCGGGCCGTGATGACCTCACTGTTGCCGACCCGGCTGCCGAGGGCGGCGGGGAGTCCGGGCAGGGCGCCGGTCGCCCGGGCCCGCAGCAGGATCCGGTTGGTGCCGAGGGTGCCCGCGGCCAGGACCAGCCGGTCTGTGACGATCCGATGCCGGGACACGACCTCGCCCCGCTCGTCGATCCGGTCGTAGTCGACCCGGTACCCGCCGCCGTCGCCGGGCGCGGTGCCGTCCGCCGGGCCGATCGCCGTCACCGTACTGAGCGGCCGGACGTCGAGCCGTCCCGACGCCTCGGCCCGGGCCAGCAGGGTGCGGTCCAGGCTCAGCTGGGCGCCGCTGTTGACCCCGAACACATTGAGCCCGTCGACCTGGGACCGTACCCGGGCCCCGGTCATCTCCTCCCGTACGGCGTCCCAGTCGACCGCCAGATCGACCTTGCTCCACGGGATCCCGGCCCGCTCCAGCTGGTCTGCGAACGAGCGCGCCGAGCGGTAGAACGACGACTCGTAGACGTCGTCCGGGATGGGCGCGCAGCCGATCAGCTCCCGGGCCTGCGGATACCACCGCTCCACCATCTCCCGGTAGTCGAGGACGGTGCCGAGCGTATGGGCGAACAACTCCTCCGACGGCAGGCACATCGTGCCGTTGGACGCCAGGGACGCGCCGCCCACCCCGGCCCCGGCGAGCAGATTCATCCCGTCGCCCGGTACGAATTCGAGTACACCGCAGTAGACGTCGAGTTCGGCGTCGGTGAGCGGGGACGTCCGGCTCAGCCAGGCGGCCCGGCCGTCGGGCGCGGTCTGGGTGGCGAACGTGGTGCCCGAGCCGTCGACCGGCCAGCGCCGGCCGCGCTCCAGCAGGACCGCGTCCACCCCGGCCTCCGCCAGCCGCAGTGCGGTCACGGCTCCTCCGTATCCGCTGCCGACGATCACCACATCGGCGCGGTGCTGTTCTCGAACCACTGGGCGGCCTCCTGCCGTGTCGCTACGGGACTGTGCCTGTCGAGGGGCCGGACGGCCCCGGTGGTCGTGCTCGCCCGGGGCGGGGGCGGGCGTTCAGAGGCCGTACGGGGGCGGCGGGTGTTCGATCTCGACCACCGCCGACGACCAGGTGAACCCGGCGCCGACCCCGGTCAGCAGGACCCGCTGACCCGGCCGGAGCAGGCCGCTCCCGACGAGCTGGGCCAGCCCCGCGAACTGGTCGCCCGCGCCGAGATGCCCCACGGTCCTGGCGAACGGCCAGGTCGTGATCTCCGGGGCGATTCCCCAGCTCCGGAGATAGGTCCGGCTGAGCCTGCGGAGCCCGAAGTGCGGCAGGACGAACCAGTCGATGTCGGGGAGTCCGACCTCGGCGTCGCTCAGCGCCCGCTTCAGCGCCTCCGCCTCGCCCGCGCCGACCCGGGCGACGCTGTACGAGATCCCCACCTCGTCGACGAAGGCCCGTTTGGTGGCCTCCAGGTCCATCGGCCGCCGTACCGCGAACGGGGCCGTACCGAACGGGTCGCCGCCCCGGTGCATCGCCTCCAGCTCCGGCTCCGAGACCGTGGCCAGGCTCCGCAGCCGGGCGAAGCCGGGCCGCCGGGAGAGCAGCAGGGCCGTACCGGCGTCGCCGTAGACCGTGCCCGGATCGCTCTGCCAGCGGTCGAAGCCGGGGGCGCAGAACCGGTCGCCCGTCGTCAGCAGGGCGCTGCCGCCGCGGGCGCCGCCGGTGAGCGCGCTCGCGGCCAGCTCCAGGGCCGCCATGCCCCCGTTGGAGAGCTGGCGGATCTCGATCGCGGGGCAGCGGTTGCCGACGGCGACGCGCTGGATGTACGAGGCCGGGGCCCAGAGGTCGTGGCCCTGGTAGTAGACGTCGGCGTGCAGGATCAGCTCGATCTCCCGCGGTGCGATCCCGGACCGCCGCAGGGCCGCCGCGGCGGCACCGGCCGCCATCTCGGGTGCCGACTCGCCGTCCGAGACCGCGACGGAGAGCAGATCGGCGCGGTCGGCGAGTCCGGCGTCGAACAGGCCGTCCGCGACGGCGTCCGCGACGGTGACCCGGCCGGGGACGTGGACCGCCGCCGCGGCGATGTACAGATCGTCGAACCTCATAGGGCGCATGCCTCTCGTCGTTCGGGCGCGGTCGCGCGGTCGCCGCCGCGGCCGGTACTCGTCGCCCGGCCGCCTCGCCGCCCATGGGGACGGCCGCCGGGCGACGGTGTGTTGACCGTGGCCCGGCGGCCGGGGTGCGGGGCGCGCGCTCGGCCGATCAGCGGGTCGCGCCACGTCGGCCGTCTCCAGTCTCGGAACGGGGCATGGGAGCGGGGTGGAGACCGGGTGGAGGAGAGGGGCGTGGTGCTCCGCCCGGGGTTGGTGGCGGGACTCTTCGAGCCCTCTCGGACGACCGGGTTCCGCCCGGCGGGCGGGGGCTGTTCGCGGTCCGCGGGCCGTATGCGGCTGGTCGCGCGGTTCCCCGCGCCCCTGGCCCCGGGGCGCGTTCCCGTCAGGCTCCAGGAGGGTGTCAGCGGCCGGTGCGACGCTGGAGGCCGTGCCGTTGTTGTGCCGTAACCAACGAGGAGGCAGTTGTGCGAGCCGACATTCCGTCCCCGGCCGCCGCCGGGCCGCGCGGTCCGGTGCTCACCTTTCCCGGTCAGGGGGCCCAGCAGCCCCTGATGGCGGCCGGGCTCTACCACGGTCATCCGCCGTTCCGCCGCCATCTCGACCGCGTCCTCGACCTCTGGGGCGCCGAAGGGGCCGCCCTCCGGGCCGATCTGCTCGCGCCGGTCCCGGCCCTCGACCCCGACGGGGTGCGCCGGGCCCAGCCCCTGCTGTTCGCCGTCGACTGGGCCCTGGGGCGTACGGTGCTCGACTGGGGCGTCCGGCCCACCGCCCTGCTCGGCCACAGCGTCGGCGAGATCGCCGCCGCCGCCCTCGCCGGGGTCTTCACCCTGGAGGAGGCCGCCGGGCTGATGGCCGACCGGGTCGAGCACATCGCGGCGGGCCCGGCGGGCGGCATGCTCGCCGTCTCCGCGGCCCCCGGCGACCTCGCGCCCTATCTGCACGCCGATGTCGTCGTCGGCGCCGTCAACGGACCCCGCCAGGTCGTGCTCGCGGGCTCCGCCGAACCCCTCGCCGAGACCGGGGCCCGGCTGCGGGCCGACGGCTTCACCTGCCGCGCGACCCGGGCCCTCAGCCCCTTCCACAGCCCCGCCCTGGCCCCGGCCGCGCGGGCCGCCCTGCCCGCGGTCGCCCGGTTGCCGCTGCGGGCGCCCCGGCTGCCGCTGCACTCGGCGTACACCGGCGGCCCGCTGACCGCCGCCGAAGCCGCCGACCCCGCCTTCTGGGCCGGGCAGCCCGCCGCGCCCGTCCTCTACGGGCCGACCCTCGACGCCCTCCTCGGCACCGGCCGGCATCTGCTGCTGGAATGCGGACCCGGCCGGGGCCTGACCACCCTCGCCCGCCGCCACCGCGCCGTCGGCAGCGGCCGTTCGACGGCCGTCGCCCTGCTCCCGGCCCGCGCCCGGGGCGACTCCACCGACCTCGACAGCGTCCGCGCCGCCGTGGAACACCTGATCGCGGAGGGGGTGCTGACCGGCGATCCGCTGCCGCTCGGCACCATGGCACCGGGGCAACCGGGTGACCCCCGGCTCGGACCGGCCCGTCGCCCCGCACCCGGCACCGGCGTACTCCCAGGACCGCACCACCCCGGCTCCAGGCCGGACTGCGAGCGTGACAGGCCGGGGCCGGTCACCGGCCCCGCCGACTGCGAGGTGAGGTGAGGATGTCATGGAGCGACGCATCGTCGTCACGGGGATCGGCACCGTGGCGCCCGGCAAACCGGGCACCAAGGAGTACTGGGAGCTGATCTCGACCGGACGTACGGCCACGCGCACGATCTCGTCCTTCGACGCGACTCCCTACCGGTCCCGGGTCGCCGCCGAATGCGACTTCGACCCCGTCGCCGCGGGGCTCACTCCACGGGAGGCCCGGCGGATGGACCGGGCCACCCAGTTCGCCGCCGCCGCCGCCCGCGAGGCCGTCGAGGACAGCGGGCTCGATCTGCCCGCGGCCGACCCCTCCGTCGTCGGGGTGGCCCTCGGCAACGCCGTGGGCTGCACCACCAGCATGGAACGCGAGTACACCGTGCTCAGCGACGGCGGCGCCGACTGGCTGGTCGACCACCGCTACGCCGTACCCCATCTCTACGACCACTTCGTGCCCAGCTCCATCGCCGCCGAACTCGCCCGGCTGGTGGGGGCCGCGGGCCCGGTGGCGCTGGTCTCCGACGGCTGCACCTCCGGCCTCGACGCCATCGGGCACGGCGCCGACCTGATCCGCGAGGGCAGCGCCGACATCGTCATCAGCGGCGGTACCGACGCCCCCGTCTCGCCGATCACCCTGGCCTGCTTCGACGCCATCAAGGCCACCACGCCCCGCAACGACGACCCCGCGCACGCCTCGCGCCCCTTCGACGCGACCCGCAACGGACTCGTCCTCGGCGAGGGCGCCGCCGTACTGGTCCTGGAGGAGCTGGCACACGCCCGGCGGCGCGGGGCCAGGATCTACGCCGAGGTCGCCGGAGTCGGTACCCGCTGCAACGCCTACCACATGACCGGACTCCGCGCCGACGGCGCCGAGATGGCGGACGCCATCACGGACGCGCTGGCCCGGGCCCGGCTCGCGCCCGACGCGCTCGACTACGTCAACGCCCATGGATCGAGCACCCGGCAGAACGACCGGCACGAGACGGCCGCCTTCAAGACCGCCCTCGGCCGGTACGCGTACGAGACCCCCGTCAGCTCGGTGAAGTCGATGATCGGCCACTCCCTGGGCGCCATCGGGGCGCTGGAACTGGTCGCCTGCGTCCTCGCGATGCGCGACGGGCTGATCCCGCCGACGGCCAACCTCCACGAACCCGACCCCGAATGCGATCTGGACTACGTTCCCCTCACGGCCCGGGAGACCAGGGTCGACTCGGTACTGAGCGTCGGCAGCGGATTCGGCGGCTTCCAGACCGCCGTCGTGCTGGCCCGGCCCGAACGGGAGACGGCATGAACGACCTCCGCACCGGCCCCGCGGGCCGTACCGCCGCCGCCACCGACACCCGTACCGACCGGGCCGGACGTACGAACGGCGGCGGCCCGGCCGGCACCGTACGGGCCGTCGTCACCGGAATCGGCGTCGCCGCCCCCAACGGGCTCGGTACCGGCGCCTACTGGGCCGCGACCCTCGCGGGCCGCAGCGGCATCGCGCCCACCACCCGCTACGACACGGCCGGATATCCGCTCCGGCTGGCCGGCGAGGTCCCCGGCTTCGACCCCGGCGAGCACATCCCCGGCAGACTGCTGCCGCAGACCGACCACCACACCCGGCTCTCGCTCTTCACCGCCGACGAAGCCCTCCGCGACAGCGGACTCGACCCGGCCGCCCTCCCCGCCTACGGCATGGGCGTGGCCACCGCGTCCACCATGGGCGGCTTCGAGTTCGGGCAGCGGGAGCTGCAGAATCTGTGGAGCAAGGGCGGCCGGTTCGTCAGCGCGTACCAGTCCTTCGCCTGGTTCTACGCCGTCAACACCGGCCAGATCTCCATCCGGCACGGGCTGCGCGGCTCCAGCGTCACCCTGGTCACCGACGCGGCGGGCGGCCTCGACGCCGTCGGCGACGCCCGGCGGCGGATCCGCCGGGGCACCACCGCGATGCTCACCGGCGGTGTCGACGGGGCGCTCTGCCCGCTCGGCCTCGCCGGACAGCTCAGCGCCGGGACCATGGCCACCGGCGGCCACCGGGCCGACCGCGCCTATCTGCCGTTCGCCGACGGCGCGCCCGGCCAGGTGCCGGGGGAGGGCGGGGCGTTCCTCGTCCTGGAGGACGCGGAGAGCGCCGTCCGGCGCGGCGCCCGGATCTACGGCGAGATCGCCGGATACCGGGCCACCTTCGACCCCGGGCCCGACCCCGCGGGGCCGGGGTCGACCGGGCTCGTCCGGGCGGTCCGGGGCGCCCTGAGGGACGCGGGCGTGTGCCCGGCCGATATCGGTGTCGTCTTCGCCGACGCCGCCGGGGTGCCCGAACCGGACCGGGCCGAGTCCCGGGCCCTCGCCGAGGTCTTCGGTTCCGCCGCCGTCCCCGTCACCGCGCCCAAGAGCATGACGGGGCGGCTCTTCGCGGGCGGCGCGGCCCTCGATCTGGCGACCGCGTTGCTGGCCCTGCGGGACGGGGTGATCCCGTACACCGCGAATGTGACGGCCCCGGGCCCCGACCACCCCATCGACCTCGTCACCGGGGAACCCCGCCGCGCCGACCTGCGGTACGCGCTCGTCGTCGCGCGCGGACGCGGCGGGTTCAACGCGGCGGTCGTCGTACGGCGGGCCGGGGTATGAGGCCGCCTTCGCCGTCCGGAGCCGTATCCGCGCGCGTTTCCGTATCCGATTCCGGATCCGCATCCGCATCCGACCGACGCTTCCGCCGAAGGGACATCCCATGAGCGACATCCGTACGGGCCCGGCCGCACTGGCCGTGGCGGACCTCATCCGCATCATGCGCGAATCGGCCGGTGAGGACGAGTCGGTCGACCTCGACGGCGATGTGCTCGACGCCGACTTCACCGACCTCGGCTATGACTCCCTGGCCCTGCTGGAGACCGCCGGGCGGATCTCCCGGGAGTACGGGGTCGACATCGGCGACGACGCCCTGGACGGGGTGGCGACGCCCCGCGACTTCCTGGCCGCGGTGAACCGGGTGCTGTCCGCGAGCGGCTGACGGCCTGCCTTCGGTAATGGGGGACCCCAGCGCCTTGGCTCTCCGGGGCGCCGCCCGAACTACCCGGGTCTCGTCCGGCGGCCTGATGTTGTCGGCGGTCCGCGGCCCGCCTGTGGCTTGTCGCGCAGTTCCCCGCGCCCCTGGACGCTCTTCCCCGCCCCGGCCCTGAAAGGGCGACCCAGCCGGCGCTTGGGTCCCCTCAATGCCGAAGGCACAGGAGGCGGAACCGCGCGACAAGCCCGAGGCGGCCCGCAGTCGGAACACCTCTGGAAGAGGTACTGTCCCTGCCCGGAGGGCGTTCCCCTCCCGAGGCCGGCTCGGGAGAGGTGCTCAGGGGCGCGGGGACGCTACGGCGCGGTGCGCGAGGCGAGGATCTCGGAGAGCAGCCGGGTCGCGTTGCGGTGGAGGGGGAAGTCCAGGGCGGGCGGCAGGATTCCGGTCCGGGTCAGCAGACGGGTGACCCGGGCCGTCAGAACGCAGAAGCGGAAGGCCGCGTACAGCTCGTAGTACTCCAGGTTCCCCACCCGGTGTCCGGTCAGCTCCTCGTAGTACGCGACCGTCTCCGCCCGGTCCGGCAGGCCGGGGAGCCGGGGCGCGCCGATGCCCTCGCTCAGATGCCGGTCCAGATGGAGGAACCAGGCCAGATCGGCCTCCGGCGCCCCGATCCCGGCCATCTCCCAGTCCAGTACGGCCGCCGGGGACTCGCCCGCGTAGACGATATTGCCGATTCTGGCGTCGCCCCAGAGCAGCCGGGGCGGGCCGGACTCTTCGGGGAGCCGGGACCGGAGCCGGGCGAGGGCGGCCGTCGCGACCGCGTTGTGCTCGGCGCCGTAGAACGGCAGCCGGGCGGCGTCGTCGGCGAGCCGTCCGGCGAGCCCGCCGCCGTGGGGTCCCGGCCGGTCGAGGAAGCCGAGGCCGGTGGCGAACGGGTCGAGGCGGTGGATCGCGGCGAGGGCCTCCACCCCGCCGAGCCAGACCGCGCGGCGGCGGTCCGGCGGGAGCTCGGCGAGCCACCCCTCGCGGTGGTACGAGGGGAGGTCCGCGGGCACCCGGCCCTCGACCCGGCGCATCACCAGGAACGGCGCCCCGAGTACCGCCGGGTCCGGCTCGTGGCCCAGCAGCGGGGCGACCCGGACCGGGGTACCGGTCAGGATTCCGTGCAGCCGGACCTGGTCCGCCCAGTTGTCGCCGGGGAGCACCCGGTGGCCCGTCGGCGCCACCCGTACCGCCAGCGGTTCCACCGCGCCGTCGGGCCGGGTGGCGTCGCAGAGCAGGATCTCGCCGGAGAACCCGGCGCCGCCGGGGACCCGGACCGGGCCGACGTCCACCGGCCCCGACCCGGGCGTACGGGCCGTCAGCCAGGCGGCGATGGCCCGCCGGGTCCGTTCGGGATCGCGTTGTACGGGTACGGGCACGGCCGCCTCCAATGCCGCGGGGCCTCCCACGGGCCCGCCGGAGCCCGAGTCTGGCCGCCGCGCCTCGGACACCGGTCCAGCGCCGCTGGGGTGCCGCCGACCGGCGCCGGGCCGTCCGGCTCCAGCGGGGCACTCTCGGCCCGCCAGCGGCGGCGAGCAGCATCGACCGCGCGAGCCCGGACGGGCCCGGCGACTCGGGGAGGAACGATGCTGCTTCAGGGCAGGACGGCGGTGGTCACCGGGGGAACCCGTGGCCTCGGCCGGGCCGTGGCGCTGGCCATGGCCGACGCGGGTGCCGTCGTCGTGGCGGCGGCCCGTGACGTACCGGAGGAGGCCGAGGACGGGGACAGCCGGATCGTCGCCGCCGAGGCCGATGTCACCGTGCCCGCGTCGGTGGAGGCGCTGATGAAGACCGTCGGCGCCCGGTACGGCGGTCCGCACATCGTGGTCGCCAATGCCGGGATCAGCAGGCCGGGGCCGGTGGCCGGACTCTCGTACGAACACTGGGACGCCGTCGTCGGTACCAATCTGACGGGGGTCTTCCACACGGTACGGGCCGCCGTGCCCTATCTGCGGGACGTGGCCGACGGCCGGATCATCACCGTCTCCTCGATCCTGGGCCGCCGGGCCGTGCCGGGCGCCGCGGCCTACTGCGCGTCCAAGGCCGCCGTGGAACGGTTCACCGAGGTCTGCGCCCTGGAACTGGCCGCCGACGGCATCACGGCCAACTGTCTGGCGCCCGGCTTCATCGACGAGGGCCAGGGCCGTGCGCTGATGGCCGACGAACGGCTCTGGCCGAGGCTGGCGGCCGGGCTGGCGACCGGACGGCCCGGGACCGGTGCCGAGGTCGGCGCCGCCGCCGTCTTCCTCGCCTCCGCGCGGAGCGGCTATGTCAACGGAGCCGTACTGCCCGTCGACGGCGCGGTGCGCTGGTGACACCCGCCGCTGGTTCCGCCACTGGTTCCGCTTCCGCGTCTGCTTCCGGTGGCGGTGGCGGTGGCGGTGGCGTACGGGGGCGAACGCCTCCGCGCCCGGGTCCGGTCCGCCGCGACCTTCTTCCGTCCGTGCCGTCCGTACGTGCCATCCGTCCGCGATCCGAAGGGACGTTCCCGTGCTCGCACATCTCACCCCCGCCGACGGCGGCCTCAGCCTGAGGCCGAGCCCCGTGGCCGAGCCCGAACCCCGGCCCGGCCAAGCGGTCGTGGAGGTCCGGGCGGTCTCCGTGAACCGAGGCGATCTGTCGCTGCTGGCGATGCTGCCACCCGGGACCCGGCTCGGTTTCGACGTGGCGGGGACCGTCGTACGGGCCGCCGCCGACGGCAGCGGCCCGCCGCCCGGGACCCGGGTGGCGGGCGTGGCCGGACAGGACGGCTGGAGCGAGCGGGTCGCGCTGGACACGACCCGGCTGGCGCCGCTCCCCGACGGAGTGGAGTGGGCGGCGGCCGCGGCCGTGCCCGTCGCCGGGCTCACCGCGTTGTACGCCCTGCGGTACGCCGGATCCGTCCTCGGCCGACGGGTGCTGGTGACGGCGGCCGGTGGCGGGGTGGGCCGGATCGCCGTCCAGCTGGCGCGGGCCGCGGGCGCCGATGTGGTGGCCTGGGCGGGCTCCGCCGAGCGGACAAAGGGCCTGACCGGGCTCGGCGCCGGTACCGCGACGACCTACGCGGAAGGACCCGCCGCCACCGGACCCGTGGACGTCCTTCTCGACAGCGTCGGCGGCGATGTGCTGCGGAGCGCCTACGGGCAGGTGGTCCGGCGCGGCACGGTCGTCTGCTACGGCAACACCGTACGGGCGGAGCTGAGCCTGCCCTTCGACTGGGGGCACGCCCGGCCCGGGGTCGGACTGCGCTATCTGCACCTCTTCGACGAGATGACCCGCAGACCGGTCGGCCGCGATCTGGCCGCGCTGCTGCGGCTGGTCGCCGACGGCGGGCTCGACCCCCAGGTGGCGTACACCGGTGACTGGACCGATCCGGAGCCCGCGTTGCGCGGGCTCGCCGAACGCCGGATCAACGGCAAGGCGGTCCTCCTGCGGTGAGCCGGATCGGTCCGGGCCGGTTTGGTCCGGAGCCCGGCGTACGACCCGGGGCACGGCTTTCGGCCGAGCTCCGGCCGCCCCGGGCCGTGCCGTACGGCCCGGGGCGGCGAGGTTCCCGGGCCGCTGCGAGCCGGGAACGGCCGGTGCCGGAGACCTACGGGGACGCGAGGTTCCGGCACCGGAGTCGGGGGAGGGGCTCAACGGGCCCCGGCGGGGCGCCGCCAGGGCGAGTTCCGTGCGTAGCGGGGTCGCCAGAAGGCGCCGTACACCAGCCGCAGCGGAACCGGCAGCACGGCCAGCACGGACCGCCGCTCGTCGCCGGAGACCCCGTCCAGCAGCCAGGGGATGAACGTCGGCGCGCCCCGGAGGCCGACCCGGCGACGCTGCCCCGCGACGAAGCCCCGCCACTCGGCGGCCGTCAGCAGGGCCTCCAGCATGGGCAGCGCCCGGGCCTCCTCGTGGTCCAGATGGTCCGTCAGACAGGCGGTGACGTCCGCCATCAGATCAGCCGGGACCGGTGTGCCGGGTTCGCCGTCGAGCGCCGCGTCCACCTTGGCCAGTACCTGGTCCAGCCGGGTGTGTTCGGCCTCCATCGCCCGCAGCACGGCCAACTCCTCGGGCCTGCCGTCCAGCTTGGTGCGCAGTACCGGCCAGAGCGACTCGTCCTCGGAGACATGGTGGATCGTCAGATAGCCGGTGAACAGCCGCCAGCCCGCCCGGAAGCCGGCCGGATCCGGCCGCCGGGCCGCCGTCAGCCGGCCGAGGTCCCGCCGCAGGGCGCGGTGGACGGCGTACATCATGGTCAGATCGACGCCGGACGTACGGCCCGGTCGTGTACCGCCCATCGCGGTCTCCTCCTGATCGGCATGCGGATCGACGTGCTGTCCGGCCCGGTGGCCGGCGTGCTGTGCGGCGTTGGGCGCGGCGTGTTGTGTACGCGAGCCCGAACGCGGCCCGCTGTCCACTGTTCGCGGCTCGCCGCCCCCGGGCCGGGCTGCCGTCGGCCCGGCCCGGCGGTCCGGGGCGGTCAGATCACCACACCGGGTTCGGCCCCGGCGGCGTCCTCGGCGGAGACCCGGATCACCGTGACCGCCAGGACGAAGGCGGCGATCAGGACGAAGGCCGTGGCCAGGAACGCGATGCCGTAGCCGTGTGCGAGGGAGTCGTAGACGGCGACGCGTACGTCCGGCGGCATCTTCGCCGCGTCGGCGGGCCCGTAGTGCTCGGCCGACGCGGCGGCCGCGGCGCCCATCAGCTCGGTGAGCCGGTCCTTGGCGGCGGCGACGGCGACCGTGCCCAGCGCCGCGAGCCCGAGCGCCGCGCCCACCTGCTGACCGGCGTTGAGCAGCGCCGACGACACCCCGGCCCGGGCCTTGTCGATCCCCGCCACGGCCGCCAGGGTCAGCGGTACGAAGCAGAGGCCGACGCCGCTGCCGGCCAGGATCAGCGGACCCAGCAGATCACCGGCGTATCCGGCGTCCGGGCCGATCCCGGAGAACCAGAAGAAGGCGACGGCCGCCAGCGCCGTCCCGGCGGCGAGCAGGGCCCGCGGGCCGACCCGGCCCAGGACCTGGCTGCTGATGGTGGCGCAGACGGCCGCCCCGACCGCGAACGGCAGAAACGCGAAGCCGGTCCGCAGCGCGCTGAAGCCCATCACGATCTGCATGAAGAGGGTGAGGAAGTAGAAGAGGACGATCATCCCGGCGCCCAGCGCCAGCATGATCGCGTAGGCGCCGGACCGGTTGCGGTCGCGGAAGATGCCCAGCGGCATCAGCGGCGATTCGGTCCGGGCCTCGACGAGCACGAAGAGGGCGAGCAGGGCGGTGCCGACGGCCAGCGGGCCGACGGTCCCCGCACTGCTCCAGTCCTCGGTGGCCGCGTGGATCAGCCCGTAGACCACCAGGGACATACCGACGGTCGAGGTGACCGCGCCCGGCAGGTCGAGCCGCCGCTCGCCGGCGGTGATCCGCTCGGCGGGGAACGCCCGGACCGCGGCGAACAGCAGGAAGATCCCGATCGGCACATTGACGAAGAGGACCCAGCGCCAGCTCAGGGCGTCGGTGAAGACTCCGCCGAGGACATTGCCGAGCGCGCCGCCCGCACCGCCCATCGCGGCGTAGACGCCCATGGCCTTGGTCCGCTCGGCCCCTTCGGCGAACGTCCCGGCGATCAGCGCCAGGGCGGCCGGCGCGACGAGCGCCCCGGAGAGGCCCTGCACCGCGCGGGCGGCGATCAGCCAGCCCTGATGGGTCGCCATCCCGCCGAGCAGGGACGCGATCGTGAGGACGGCGACGCCGACGAGGAAGGTCCGGCGCTGGCCGTAGAGGTCCGCGATCCGGCCGCCGAGCAGCAGCAGCCCGCCGAAGGCGAGGGCGTAGGCGTTGACCACCCACTCCAGATTGGTCGCCGAGAAGTCGAGGGCGTTCTGGATGGACGGCAGCGCCACATTCACGATCGAGACGTCGAGGACGACCATCAGCTGGGCGACCGCGATCACGGCCAGGGCCAGCGCCTTGCGGTCGCCGGTGCCCGGCACCTCGGCGGCGGGGGGTGGTACGGCCCCGGCGGGGCGGGGCCGCTTGACGGATCGTTCGGACACCGGATCTCTCCTGCGGGTGAGTCGGACGGGGCGAGCGGCCGGAGATCCCGGCCCGGCGGCTCCGTGCCCGGTACGGAGCCGCCGGTGGCCGGAGCCCCCGGGCGGTACGGAGCCCCTGGTGGTACGGGGCCGGAAGCGGCACGGATTGCGGATGCCGATACGGAACGCCGCACCGGCCGTTCGTGGTTCGGAACCGGGTGCGCAGCGGCACCGATCGCGGTACGGAGCCGATCGGGATACGGCACCGTTCGTGGCGCGGGCAGCCGACCTCCGATCTTCGGGGCAACTTGTTCCGAAGATGTGGAGCAGCATGCCCCAGAAAGAGGGCGGGCGCAAGCCGGCCGGCGGATACCGGCCGTCCGGCCCACCACGGCACGTGCCGCTCTCCAACCCGGCGTCAGATCGTGGGAACGGCGCGGCAGTCGGCCCGCCGAAGGTGTGAAGGAGCCCCGATGCGCTTGTCGCCCGATCCGGCCCCCGGCCCGCCGCTCCCGCCCCGGCCCCGGCCCAGGCCCCGGCTGGAGGAGCTGGCCCCCGGCATCCACGCGTACATCCAGCCGGACGGCGGCTGGTGCCTCGGCAACGCCGGGGTCCTGATCGGCGACGACACGGTCGCCCTCGTGGACACCGCCGCCACCGAACGGCGGGCCCGCGCCCTGCGCGCCGCCGTCGCCACCCGTACCCCGCTCCCGGTGAGTACCGTCGTCCTCACCCACCACCACGGGGATCACCACTTCGGTATCTCGGTCGCCGCGCCCGGGGCCACCGTGGTCGCCCACGAGAACACCCGGGAGGAGATGGCGCGGCGCGGACTCGCCCTCCGCGACGTCTGGCCCGGCACCGAATGGGGCGATATCCGGCTCGCCCTGCCCACCCTCACCTTCCGCGACCGGGCGGTGCTCCGGATCGGCGCCCTGACCGCCGAACTCCTGCACATCGGCACCGCGCACACCACCGGCGACATCGTCGTCTGGCTGCCGGAGCGGCGGATCCTGTTCGCCGGGGACGTCCTGATGCCCGGCTGTACCCCGTTCGTACTGATGGGCTCGGTCGACGGCACCCTGCGCGCGATCGAGCGGCTGCGCGCCCTGGCCCCGGCGGTCGTCGTGGGCGGCCACGGACCCGTCGCCGGACCCGAAGTGCTCGACGCCACCCGGGACTACCTCCTCCTGGTCCGTACCGCCGCCCGGCGCGGCCTCGCCGCCGGACTGCCGCCGCTGGAGACGGCCCTCGGTACCGACCTCGCCGAACACGCCGGTCTTCGCGACCCCGAACGGCTGGTGGCCAATCTGCACCGCGCCTACGCCGAGGAGTCCGGCGCGCCCGCCGGTACCGGGATCAGATCGGCGCCGGTCTTCGCCGAGATGGCCCGCTACAACGGGGGCGCCCCGATCACCTGTCACGCCTGAGCCGCGCGGACCCGGCCGCCCCGGACCGGGGTGCGCCAAGGGCCCGGACCGCGCCGAACGCGCGGATCCGGGCCCATGGCCATGCCGTGCCGTCAGCCGGCCGCCGGGGACCGCTCGGTGAACTCCTTGGCGCGGCGGAGCGTCGCCAGACTGTTGGTGCCCAGCGCGTCCCGGACGTACGACCGCGCCCCCGCCACCGTGGAGCCCGGCCCGAGCAGATGGACCGCCGACGGATCGATCACCACCGTGTGCCGGGCCGTGGCCGTGGTCGTACCACCGGACTCCGACAGCAGCCAAGCGCCCACATGGGCGGTCAGCAGCGGCGGCACCCGGAGCTGCTTGTAGACGATCCGGGCCGGGTCGGGGCTCACCCGTACCGACGCGGTCGTATGCCGGGAACCGTCCCTGGCCAGCGTCTCCATCTCCAGCGTCTGCACATCGGGCCGGGGCTCCGTCAGCTCCACCCGCGCCACATGCGGCAGCCGCTCCTCCCAGTGCTCCGCCCGCCACAGGAAGGCGTGCACCCCGGCCGCCGGGGCCTCGATCCGGACCGAGTCCTCGAAGACATGGAGCAGCTCGCCCAGGCCGTCCGCCGACTCCGCCGTGGCCTTCATCCGGCTCAGCTCCGCCGAACTGTTCTCGTCCAGCGCCCGGTTCAGCCACGCCACATGGCCGGGATCGTCGTCGACGGCCGTGAACTCGTGCAGCAGGACCACCTCGCAGCGCGCGTCGGCGAGCGGACGGATCCGCCACTCGCCGCCCATGGACGCCGCCGGGGCCGGGGACCGTACCTGCCGGAATCCGATCGTCAGCCCGGCCGGGTCCAGCCGCCGCCGCGACTCCCACGACTTCACCCCGCCGTTGGCCGTCGCCCAGACCCGCAGCGTCTCCTCCCCGCCGCCCAGCGGGGTCTGCTCCACATGGACCGACGGGGGGAAGACCCGCGGCCAGGCCGCGGCGTCCGCGATGATGCCGTACACCGTGCGCGCCGGGGCGCCGACGGTGATGGTGTGCCGGGCTCGATGCGTCACTGCCATGGGGAAACCCGCCCTCCTCCTGCGGCCGGGGCGCCGACGGCGCCGTACCGCGCCATCAGTAGTTGCCCAGACCGCCGCAGACGTTGAGCGCCTGCGCGGTGATCGAGGCCGCGGCCGGGGTGACCAGATAGCCGACCAGGGCGGCCACCTCGTCGGCCGAGGTGTAGCGGCCCAGCGGGATCTTCGCCTCGAACCGCTTCAGGACCTCGTCCACCGTGACGTCCCAGTGGCCCGCGTACCCCTCCCGTACCGACCGGGCCATCGGGGTCTCCACATAGCCGGGGCAGACCGCGTTGACGGTGATCCCGGTCTTCGCCAGCTCCAGCCCCAGCGACTTGCTGAAGCCGACCACGGCATGCTTCGACGCGCTGTACGGCGCCCCCAGCATCACCCCCTGCTTACCGCCCGTGGAGGCGATATTGACGATCCGGCCGGGCCCGCCGTGCCCCATGCCGCCCGCCGTCAGCACCTCCCGGGTCATCCGGAAGACACTGGTCAGATTGGTCGCCAGGACGTCGTCCCACAGCTCGTCCGGGATTTCGGCGGTCACGCCGCCACCGCTGCGGCCGGCGTTGTTCACCAGGATGCCGACCGGGCCGAACCGGTCGACAGCCGCCGCCACCGAGCGGACGACGTCCTCGCCCCGCCGGACGTCGGCGGCGGCCCCGGCCGCCGTGACGCCCTCCGCCGTCAGCTCCCTCACCGTCGCCGCGACGTCGCCGGCGTCGCGCGCGGTGATGAAGACCTTGATCCCGGTCCCGCCCAGGGTCCGGGCCACCGCCCGGCCGATCCCCCGCGTGGCCCCGGTGACCAGCGCGACCCGGGACTCCCTGGTCCGCGGCTCCGTAGTCATGGCGCTCCTCCCGATGGGTCCGTCACTGTCCCGGACAGCCTGCTCGGCGGCGGTGGAGTACGGCTGAAGGGCCGGGCGAGCCCCGCAGGCGCCCGGCGCGTGACCGCTCGGGACGCCCGGTTCGGGAGAGGCCGGAGAACGGACCGGGGCGCGCGGTTCGGGGAGGGGGAATCCGGCGAACGGACCGGGGCGCCCCTCCGCGGACCGTACGCGGAGGGGCGCCCCGGGGCACCGGTGCGGCGATCGCCGCTCAGAGGACCTTCCTGCTCAGAGGACCTTCTGCATCCCGCCGTCGATCAGATAGTCGGCGCCGGTGATGTAGGCCGCCGCCGGGGACGACAGGAAGACGATCAGATTGGCCACCTCCTGGGGCGTGCCCCAGCGGCCCGCGGTGATATGGCCCAAAGTGGTGATCTCGGTGGCGAACTCGGCGAAGTCCATCCCGTACTCCGCGGAGACCTTGGGACCGTACTCGTCCCACAGCGGGGTACGGATCAGCCCCGGCGAAACCGTGTTCACCCGGACGCCCCGCTTGCCGTACTCGTCGGCCAGGGCCTTGGCCCACGCCGTCAGCGCGGCCTTGGACGAGCCGTAGTAGTACGGGCCCTGGCCGGGCCAGCGGGCCACACTGCTGGACACATTGACCACGGACTCCCGCAGCAGGGGCTCCAGCGCCTTGGTGACCTGGACGCTGGAGTAGAAGTTCAGCCGGAACGCCCGGTCCCAGGTCTCGTCGCTGACCCCGGAGAACTGGGTGATGTCCAGGCCCGCCATCCCGCCGACGACATTGACCAGCAGATCGACCCCGTCGAACTCGGCCTCGGCGGCCCGGAGCAGCGCCTCCACGCCCTCCACGGAGGTGAGATCGGCCTCGACGGTGACCGCGCCGGACTCCTTCAGCGGGCCGGAGACCGCGACATCGGCGGCCAGCACCCGTACGCCCTCGTCGAGCAGGGTCCGGGCCACCGCGCCGCCGATACCGCCGCTCGCAGCGGTGACGACCGCGGTCTTGCCCGCCAGTTGCAGATCCATCGTTTCCCTCTTCCCCTCCGCCGGTCCCGCCACCGGGCCTCGGTGAACGACCCGACCGAAGGTAGGGGACGGCGCACACTCCCCGGCCATCGGCGGACCATCGGGCCCGGGGCCGATCCCACGGGGCGACCACGAACCGGTAACGGGGCCGGGCTGACGGGCGGCGATGGTCATTACTGGGCCGTGACTGACCGCTCCTACGTTGGTGCCGTCATGTGGCATGGGTGGGGGGCACCGGGAACCCGCCTTCTCTTCCTCTCTCACGCTCCGATGTTCGCTCCGTCGCTAGGGGGACTGATTCATGAAGGCGCAGGACGGAACCGAGGCCCGGCCCACGCGGGACCCGCGGGACGAGCGGATCGCCGTCACCGGGATCGCCTGCCGGCTGCCCATGGCGCCGGACCCCGCGGCCTTCTGGAGTCTGCTGCGCGGCGGTTCGCACGCGATCACCGACGCCCCCGAGGGCCGCTGGGACATCCCCCAGGACTCGGCCGCCGACCCGGGTACGCGCCGGGGCGCATTCCTCGACGACCCCGGCCTCTTCGACGCCGCCTTCTTCGGGATCTCCCCGCGCGAGGCCGTCGCCATGGACCCGCAGCAGCGGATCGTCCTCGAACTGGCCTGGCAGGCCCTGGAGGACGCGGGCGTCGTACCGGAGTCCCTGCGCGGCAGCCGGACCGGGGTCTTCGTCGGATCCCTGCGGGACGACTACGCGAGCCTGATCCACCGGCACGGCTCCGACGCCATCACCCGGCACACCATGACCGGCGCCAGCCGGGGCGTGATCGCCAACCGGGTCTCGTACCACCTGGGGCTGCGCGGACCCAGCCTGACCGTGGACTCCGCCCAGTCGTCGTCGCTGGTCGCCGTCCATCTGGCGTGCGAGAGCCTGCGGTCGGGGGAGTCCGAGACGGCCCTCGTCGCCGGGGTCAACCTCAATCTCCTCACCGAGAGCGCCCTCGCCGAGGAGCGGTTCGGCGGACTCTCGCCCGACGGCCGCTGCTACACCTTCGACGCCCGGGCCAACGGCTTCGTCCGCGGTGAGGGCGCCGTCGCCCTGCTGCTCAAGCCGCTCGGCCGGGCCCTCGCCGACGGCGATCGCGTCCTGGGTGTGATCAGCGGTTCCGCCACCAACAACGACGGCGCCACGGACGGACTCACCGTCCCCAGCGCCGGGGCCCAGGAAGACGTGCTGCGCCGGGCCTACGACAACGCGGGGATCGCCCCCGAAGCGGTCCAGTACGTCGAACTCCACGGCACGGGCACCCGGGTCGGCGACCCGGTGGAGGCGGCGGCGCTCGGCGCGGTCTTCGGCCCCGACCGGAGCCCGGAGGCCCCGCTGCTCGTCGGCTCGGCCAAGACCAATGTCGGCCATCTGGAGGGCGCGGCCGGACTCGTCGGGCTGCTCAAGGTACTGCTCAGCCTGCGCCACCGGGAGCTGCCGCCCAGCCTCAACTACGCCTCCCCGAACCCGGGGATCCCCATGGACGAGCTGGGGCTCGCCGTCCAGCGGAGCCTCACGCCCTGGCCCCGCCCCGACCGGCCGCTGATCGCCGGTGTCTCCTCCTTCGGCATGGGCGGGACGAACTGCCATGTCGTGGTCGAGGAGCCGGAGGCAGGGCCTCAGGAGGAGTCGGCCGCCGAGCCGGGCTCGGGCGCCGGTGCCGGTGGTGTGGTGGGTGGCGGCGTGGTGCCGCTGGTGCTGTCCGGCGGTACGCCCGGTGGTGTCCGGGGTGTGGCGGGCGGCCTGGTGCCGCTGGTCGAGGGCGGCGCCGATATCCGGGGCGTCGCGGACGCATTGCTGAATTCACGTGCCCTGCTGGGGTGGCGCGGTGCGGTGGTCGGCGCCGACCGGGACGAATGGGTGTCAAAGCTGAACGCGCTCGCCGGTGAGGGGGCGGCCCCGGGTGCGGTGATCGGTTCCGGTCCCGTCACGGAAAAGCCCCGGGTGGTGTTTGTGTTTCCGGGGCAGGGTCATCAGTGGGTGGGGATGGCTGTGGGGTTGTTGGATTCGTCGGTGGTGTTCGCGGAGCGTTTGG